>JBPOIK010000123.1:0-23035 GCA_052034525.1 Planctomycetota bacterium | reverse complement strand
TCCCTCGATCTGATCCAGCAACCGATTTACCAGACCTATGCGCGTGCGGAGGAAGCGGACAGCCTGGACCCGACGGCCTCGATGGAGGCGGCTCGCGTCGCGGCCATTTACGCGGAAATGGCCGGCGGCCGGGAACTGGCGCTGACGGACGCGGCCGCGAAGATTGAAACGGCGCTGCAGCGCGATCCCCTCTCGCTTCGTCTGTGGAGAGATCTCGTTCGCGTTCGGATGGCTCAGGCGGAGGACACCGCGGATCCCGCCATGTACGCGCGAGCCGTGACGGCTGCCCGACGGATCGTCGAGTTGTATCCGGCTTCGCCGGACGATTTCGAGCGTCTGGGCGATGTATACGCCTCCATTCCCGACGAACCGGAGTCTCCGTGCCTGGACGCGCACGAACGCGCCATCGAGGCGTATGAACGCGCCTTGGCGCTGGATGATGCCCGGCCGCAGTGGGAAGTGGTTCAACGTTTCAGTCCACGCCGGCGGGAAGGCATTCACGAGAAGCTGGACAAGCTGCGCCAGGCGGCAACCTCGCGCCCGGATTGAGGAGTCGGACGCCGTGGCCGGGTCTTTTTTGTATACAGACCCGGACGGAGGTATGCTTGCGTGCGGCAGGCTCTGACACGGCCGGTTCCCTGGCGCCCGACGACCGACGGAATGGACCATGCCCACCTTCTTTCGACGCCGGTACATGCGACCGCCTGCACAGGTCTCCACGCGGGAGAAAGCGATCGGCTGGCTTATTCTGCTGGTCGTGGCTCTTGGGGTGGCGACGTGCGGGGTGGTGGCGACCCGGCCCAGCGCGCCGCTCTTCGAGATCGCGGCGGAAAACGACGGAGTGTCTTACCGTCATGAGCCGCCGAGGACGGGCGCCGGCGCGTCGGGGCGCATGCCGGTTGAATCCTTGAGCATCGAGGCGGAAAACGAACCGCGGCTGCCGACGGTGGAATTGTCCGGCTGGAGCGAGGCGGCGGAGGGCCGCGTGTACACGCCGGAGGATCTGTGGGAGAAGATCAATGGCCGCGCGGATTTCTATCTGGCCTTTCACATGGTCCGCATGGTATTCGGCACGTACGTCGACAGTCGCGATCCGGGAAGATTCCTCGATGTGTACCGGTATGAGATGAGCACGCCGGACGACGCGTTTGGCGTATATTGCGCCGAGATGAGTCGCCAGCCGCGGTTCGTCGACGTCGGCGGCGGCGGGTACGTCACGGTCGGCGGCGTGTTTTTCTGGAAGGGCGGCAGCTATGTGCGGGTGGAGGCGTCGGACGGCTCGGAGGAGTTGGCCGATGCGGCTCTGAAAGTCGCGCGGGCGGTGGCCCGGATCGTGCTGGATGGGGGCCGACGGTTCTGGGCGGATGCACGGCTTCCCCAGGAAGATCGCGTGGCCGGCAGCTTCCGCCGGGACGCCACCCATGCGTTCGGGCCGGGTTTTCTGCCGGACGTGTTCTGCGCCGAGTACCGGGCAAACGGGGTCGCCTGCACGACATTTGTCTGCCGGGCCGAGGACGAACCGTCGGCCCGGGCGGCGTTTGAGGCGTATGCGGCGTTCTTTCAGAAGCACGGTCGGCTGCTCAAGCGTGACGCGCGGGAAGGATTCGATCTTCTCGTGGGAGAGGCGGGGGAGGTCGTGGACGCCGTGGTCGTGGCGAGGCATTATCTGGGCGGCGTCCGCGCGGTGAATCATCCGGCCCTGGCCGAGCAGAGGGCGATTGCGTTCGTGCGGACCCTGCTGTCCGAGGGGGGCTGATCGCGAACCCGGGAGGAGGCGGCTCATGGCGGACTCGCAGTCAGCCCGGACCGGCATTTCCCGCCGCGAGTTTTTGCTCCGCGGGGGCGCCACACTGGCGGTTGCCGGCGCGGCGACGGGCGGCGCCCTCTGGTTGTATGACCCCACGGGCAAGGCCGGGGTGCGGGCGCCCGCGCCGCAGCGCCTGCCGAATTATTTCGCGGCGGTGGGGTATTCCGTCTCCGCGCCGCGGATCAGCGTCGCCCGGGGGGCCGACCATGATCCGCGGACCGTCGAGAAGATGGTGCGGGCGGCCGTCGGCGGACTCGACGGGGGTCCGGGGCTGTCGCGTTTCATCCGCAAGGGTGACGTGGTGCTCCTCAAGCCGAATGTCGGGTTCGAGCGGACCCCTCCGTTCGCCGCCACGACCAACCCGGACGTGGTGCGGGCGGTGATTCGCCTGTGCCGCGAAGCGGGCGCGTCAAGCGTGCTGGTGGCGGATAACCCCGTGGAGGCGGCTTTCAATTGCTTCGTGCGATCGGGGATTCAGGAGGCCGCGCAGCGCGAGGCGGCCCGGGTGTTTCTTCCCGCGGACGCTCATTTCGCTCCGTTGGCGATTCGCGGACCGAATGCCGATGGCACGCCGTACCTGCCGGACCCGGCTCGGCACGAGGCGCTGGGTGTGTGGCCTGTGTTCTGGGCGCCCTTGCGGGCGGCGGACAAAGTCATTGGCATTCCGGTCATCAAAGACCACAACCTCTGCCACGCGTCGATGGGCTTGAAGAACTGGTACGGACTGCTGGGCGGCCGGCGGAACCAGCTTCACCAGGCGATTCACGATACCATCAGCGACCTGGGTCTCATGCTGAGCCCCACCCTGACGATCGTCGACGGCACGAGAGTTATGATGCGTAACGGTCCCACCGGCGGCAGTCTGGGGGATGTCAGGAACGCCAACACCATCGTTGCCGGCGTGGACCCGCTTGCCTGCGACGCATGGTGCTGTCAGAACCTGCTCGAGCGGGATCCGGCCGCCCTGCGCTATCTGGATCTGGCTCAGGAGAAGTTCGGCGAGCGGGAGGACGGGCCGCGGAGTTATGCGCGGGCCGGGCGGTTCGCTACCCGGCACTGGACGGATTACCGCAGCCGCGGGCTGATCGTGGAAACCGTTGTGGGGAGCGGCGCATGAGAATCACCACCGTGCGGATTCTCGTTCAGATCGTGATGTTCGGCCTTTTCGGGGCCCTGGTGCTGCTGACCACGTTTGCCCATTTGAACGACTGGCCCTCGGCGAAATGGGTAGTCGGCAAATTCCTGGAGGCGGACCCGCTGGTGGGGATCGCCACGGCCATCACCACACACACGGTCTACCGTGGGTTGCTCTGGGGCCTGGTGATTCTGATTCCCACGCTGTTTCTGGGGCGGGTCTTCTGCAACTGGGTATGCCCGTACGGAATCCTGCATCACTTCATCGGCTGGCTGTTCAACCGGCGGAACGCATTGGAGAAAATCGAGTCCAACCGCTACCGGCCGCTGTTTGCCCTGAAATACTACGTTCTGATCGGCTTCCTGGCGGCGGCGGCGTTCGGCTGCCTGCAAATCGGCCTGCTGGACCCGCTGGTGTTTCTGCACCGGGCGTTCACCGTCAGCGTGCTGCCCGTCGTGAACATGCCCGCCCAGGGCCTTCTGGGCGACGGCAACATGTATACCGGCGCGTGGGTGGTGGGGTTTTTGTTCCTTTTTTTTGTGGGTATGAACCGGGTCATCCCCCGTTTTTTCTGTCGGGCGATCTGTCCACTCGGCGCCCTGCTGGGCGTATTGAGTCGCTGGGCGTTCTGGAGGATCGAGCGCGACCCCGACAAATGCGTGAACTGCGACCTGTGTCTCCAGTCGTGCGAAGGGGCGTCGGATCCGCATCGGCAGTTGCGGATGTCGGAGTGTTTCGTCTGCTTCAACTGTATCGAAGACTGCCCGCACGGTGCCCTGCGTTTTGCCTTCCTGCCGCCGCGCCGCCATGAGATCCGCAATCCGGACATCGGCCGTCGCAAAGCCGCCTTCGCCGCGCTGGTTGGCGGGCTTTTTTTTGGCTGGAGCCGGGCCGAAGGCAAGAGCACGCGAGACTTCTCCAGCAAAGTCATCCGGCCGCCCGGCTCGGTGGAGGAGCAGGAGTTTCTGAAGCGCTGCATCAAGTGTGGGCAGTGTATTCGCGTCTGCCCGACCAACGTGCTGCAGCCGGCGTCCTTCGAGGCGGGCGTCGAGGGGCTCTGGACGCCGATCCTGAACTTCCGCATGGGGGCGTGCCAGCATCAATGCACGGCCTGCGGGCACGTGTGCCCCACGGGTGCTATTCAGCGGATTACGGTCGAGGAGAAACTGGGGTTCGGCGAGTATGAGAGGGTTGGTCCCATCCGTCTGGGAACGGCGCATTTTGACGTCGGCCGGTGCCTGCCGTGGAGCAAGAACATCCCCTGCGTGGTGTGCGAGGAAGTCTGCCCGGTCTGGCCCAAGGCGATCCACGGCGAATACCGGCAACTGCTGGTGCGCGACGGCAAGAAGCTGGTGCGGGCCGCGACGACCACCACTCTGACTCTCGCCGACTATCCGGCGCCGGGCCAGGCCGCCGGGGGGCCGTGTGCCTTCCGCCCCGGCGCGTTCCAGGGGGATGCAACCGCCTCTTACCACGTGCAGGTGCACGCGGCGGACGGGCTTGTTCGAACGTTTCCGATTGCGGACAACAACGCCGACACGCTGATGGTCGGCGGCGTAATGGACCCCGTGCCGATGGCCGGTGCCGTCGCCGCCATCCATCTGCAACTGAAGGTTCCGAAGATAGACACGGAATACTGTATCGGCTGCGGACAGTGCGAATGGGCGTGCCCCGTCGTGGGAGACCGCCGGGCGGTGTATGTCACGGCCGAAGGGGAGACCCGCTCGATGGGTTGCACAGAGCGGGCGCGCGACCGGTCGCTGCGACTGATGCGCCCTGGCGTCAGGTGATCTTGCCGGTCGCCGGCGGAATCAGGCGTTTCTTCTCCTGGTACACCCATTTGTAGTAGTCGGCTCGCTTGAGCCTGGAACCGGCCTGCGCGTCGAGGATGACGACCACGTCGCGGTGCATCTGCAGGACGCTGGCGCTGACCTGGGCCGTCACCGGGCCTTCCAGCGCCTCCGCCACGATGTCCGCCTTTTTGGGGCCGTTGGCCAGCAGGATGATTTTCCGGGCCTCCAGGATGGTGCCCACGCCCATGGTGATGGCGAACCGCGGCACCTCTTCCTCGCTCGAGAAGAAGCGGGCGTTGTCATCGATGGTCTGCCGGGTGAGGGTTTTCAGCCGCGTGCGCGATCCCAGGGAGGAGCCCGGCTCGTTGAATCCGATGTGCCCGTCGCCCCCGATGCCCAGGAGCTGGATGTCGATGCCGCCCGCCCGCTTGATTTCCGCCTCGTACCACTCGCAGAACTCCTCGATATCCTGTGTGTGTCCGTAGGGCACGTGAATCTTCTTGGGGTCCACGTTGATGTGGTCGAACAGGTACTCGTCCATGAAGCGGCGGTAGCTCTGGTCGTGTGAAGGGGGCAGGCCCAGGTACTCATCCAGGTTGAAGGTGATGACCTTGGAGAAATCGAGCCCTTCTTCCTCGTACAGCCGGACCAGCTCCCGGTACGTTCCGATGGGCGTCGAGCCGGTGGCCAATCCCAGAACGCTGGTGGGCTTTTTGAGCAGTTGACGGCGGATCATGTCGGCCGCCAGTTCGCTCATCTGTTCGTACGTATCACGAATGATGATCTCCACGGTGTGCCTCCTGGCCTGTAGAGTCAGTCGTTGAGGATCCGGGCTTCCTGACCGGTCGGAAGCCCCAGTTTCTATTGCGTTTCCGCAGACATTCAAGTGCGGTCTGTCAAAAAGGGCTCCATTCAGGACGCTTCAAACGTGGATTCCGCAGGACGGAGGAGCGGAGAATGAGCGGCGGGCGAAACCGGCCGCTGTCCCTTCGAAGCGACCAGGGTTGTGCAACGGACCGCCGCCCGCAGGTTCTCCTGCGCACGGAACGAAACCCGCGTTCCAGCGAAACGGGCTCGGATGCCGGGATCCCTGTGATTCGTGCCGGACCGTTCTTATGGCCGACGCCGTCGGCCGACGTACATCAGGCCGATGCCGAGGGCCGTCAGCGGCGCCCAGACCAGCATGCCGGGCGCGCAGGCGCTCACGAGGCCACGATTCGACGTTTCGCCCAATGGATTGGGAATCACTCCGTTCACCTCGGCCAGATCATCACCCGGATAGTCGCCGGGGGCCTTATTGGCCACTGTGCCGTCCTGCTCGGCCAGGTCGTCCGAGGCGTCATCCGGATCCTCAAACGGGGTATCACTCTTCTCAAAGGTCATATTGCCGTTCGATTGCTCGACCAGGCGTATGTAGAACCCGTCCGTTGAGACCAGGAATGGCTTGCGACCCTCGCCGCCGTCCGGCCCCGGGCCGAAGCGGATGTTCATCTTCAGGCTGCCGTAAGAGACGGTGGAGCCGTCCACCTCGCAGGTGCCGCAGATTTTGCCGTTGTAGAACTGCACGAACCCGTCGGTTCCAATGAAGACGTATCGCTGCGGGTTGTCCGTGACATCACGAACGGCATCGCTTTGCGCGGTGTCCGCCGGGTCGCCCCAGATGATCAGAGTGGCCGCCAACTCCTCGAACGGCTCGTCGGTCTTCTGGAACGCCACGGAATCGCCCACGCTGACCAACTGGATCAGGTAGGCGTCTGAGTCGGCGGAAACCAGGTACGGCCTTCGTGTGTTGGCTCCGCCGCGGTCCGGACCGAAACGGATGGCGGCCACCGGCGTGCCATCGAGCGAGATGATGGCTCGCTGCACCGTGCAGGAATTGCAGATGCCGCCCGCGGAGAATATGACCCGACCATCCGAGCCGACGAACACGCCGCGATCCGCCAGGTTGTTCGCGTCTCGGATCAGTGGATGCTGCGCATCACTGGCCGGATCGCCCCATACCACCAGTTCCGGCGGTTGCCGGTTGCCGCCGGTGGTGCTGCGCGACAGGAGGCCGCAACCGGTCAATACGACGATCCCTGCAATAACCGTTGCCAGGCCAACTGGCCGGGCCAGAAGAATATGCCGTTTCATGGAACCTCTCCTTGCTCATCGCCAGGTGTGAATGTTCGAGCCGACCCTGAAACCGCGCCCAGTCGGCCAACGCGGTAGTGTACGGGGGGTTGGGGTGTCGGGGCAACCAAAGCTTTCGCAGCGGGCTCGGCGCGGGTAGCTTACGAACAATTCGGGCGGCCCAGGGCGGGCTGCTGTCTCCGAAGTCTTGGAGTTGGCCCGGTAAAGCGGGGCTGTAGACCTATGCAGGATGTGACATCGGGCGACTTGGATCCGCTACACCGTTCCCGTTCGTCCCCCGCGTTGGCAGATACTCCGTTGGGGATACCGGTGACCCGGCCACTGGCCGGTGTGCCGACCGCGTTGGTGGACGCCGCCGGCCTGTCGGTTCCGACGTGCTCCCGCCTCTGGGCGCTGGCGGAGTTGGGGATTCTGGGTCTGGTCCTGCTGGCCACCCGGTTGCCGTTGGGCGTGTTGCTCGACTGGCTGGGCTTCGTGGACGACGGGCGTTGTGTCGATCCCTGGGGAAACGTGCTGGCGGTTGTCGGCAGCGGGACGGCCGCCATTGTGTGCATCGTGGTGTTGACGCTGTCGCGGGGTGGCCGTCTGGCGGAGTTGGGGTTGACCAGTCGGCGACTGGCGTGGAACGTGATGTTGGGATTCGGGGCATTTCTGGCGGCGATCGCGGCGTTTCAGTTCATCGGCGTGCTGATCACGGTGCTGGCGAAGGAAAGGCCGTTCGACGAAAACGTCGACCGAATCCTGGAGGTATTGCCGGCGATGCGTTGGACGCAGTTGCTGGTGCTGTCGGTTTGGGTGGGTTTGTGGGAAGAACTGACCTTCCGCGGTTTTCTGCTGACGCGGCTGCGCCGGATCACGGGCGCGTGGTGGGCGGCGATTCTGCTCGGCTCGGCTCTATTTGCCCTGCCTCATATGGCGCAACAGGTGGCGGCGGCGGTGTTGCCGCTGTTTGTGATCAGTGTGGTCTGGTCCGTGTTCACTGTGTGGCGGCGATCTTTGCTGCCGGCCATCATCGGCCATGCCCTGTTCAACTTCTCCCAACTGCTCTTCATCTTCCATCACAAACAGATCGTCAGGTATTTTCAGGAACTGGCGCCGCCTCCGACGTGATCGCATTTCCGCGGCGGGCTCGCGCAGGTCCGCGAACCGATCGTGATTCTGCACGGTCCAGCCCCAGGGGTTCGGCGTGCAATAGTCGTCGTCGGCCTGCGGATGGGACGCCGTAGGATAGAAACCCGTCAAGGCGGTAATCAGCTTGATTCCGTACTGGTCGGCCTTGTCCGGCGCATATCCGAGTCGGCCCGCGGTTCCCGGGTGGGAGATGTTCCGATTGGCCGCGAAGACCCGGACCACACGGCTGCCCATGTCGCGGACTCGGGCTTATGGTGTCGGTCCGGTCATGGATCGCGGATCGAGCGCCTCGCGCAGGCTCGTCTCGTCGAGGACGTTCTGGTCGAGGGCGATCTGGCGGACGGTTTTTCCGGTCCGGTACGCCTCCTTCGCGATGGCCGCCGCCCGGTCGTAACCGATCCGCGGAGCGAGGCTCGTGCACATGGCCAGCGACTGCTCGATCATGGCCTGACAACGCTGCGGGTCCGCTTCGATCCCTTTCACGCAGCGTTCGGTGAAGACCCGTACGGCGTTGGAGAGCAGCCGGATCGACTCGAGCAGGTTGTGGGCCAGCATGGGCATCATGGTGTTGAGTTCGTAGTGTCCGTCGCGACAGCCCAGCGTGATGGCCGTGTCGTTTCCGATGACCTGGGCGGCGACCTGAATGAGCATTTCGCTCATGACCGGATTGACCTTGCCGGGCATGATGCTGCTGCCCGGCTGGGTGGGCGGAATGCGGATTTCTCCGATACCGCATCGCGGGCCGCTGCCGAGCATGCGGATGTCGTCGGCGATCTTGGTGAGCGAGACGGCGATGGTGCGCAGCAGTCCGCCGGCCTCGCACACCGCGTCTTTGGCCGCCTGGGCCTCGAAATGGTTGGCGGCTTCGACGAAATCCAGGCCGGTCGCCTCGGACAGTGCCGCGCACATCCGCCGACCGAACTGCGGATGTGTGTTGATGCCGGTCCCGACGGCCGTTCCCCCGACGGGCAGTTCGCGCAGGGCGGTGACGGCCCGCCGGGCGCGGTCCCGCGACAGGGCGGCCTGAGCGGCGTAGCCGGAGAACTCCTGCCCCAGGCGGATCGGGGTGGCATCCTGCAGATGCGTTCGGCCGATCTTCAGGACGGCATCGAACTGCCGCGCTTTGGCGTCCAGTTCGGCCGACAGGCGGTCCAGCGCGGGCGCCAGATTGTGGTGGATGGCCTCCGCGGCCGAGACGTGAATGGCCGTCGGAATGACGTCGTTGGACGACTGCCCCATGTTCACGTGATCGTTGGGGTGGATGGGATGGTTGGAGCCGATAACCGCGCCGGCCAGTTCGTTCGCCCGGTTGGCGATGACCTCGTTGGCGTTCATGTTGGTGGAGGTGCCGGAACCGGTCTGGAAGACGTCCACGACGAAGTGGTCGTCCAGGGCGCCGTCGATCATCTCTGTGGCGGCCGCCTCGATCTTCTGCGCCAGGGAGGGTTCCAGCAGGCCGAGCGCGGCGTTGACTCGCGCGGCCGACTGCTTGATGAGCCCCACGGCCCGGATGAACGGGCGTCCCAGCCGATAGCCGCTGATAGGGAAGTTCTCGACGGCCCTCTGGGTCTGGGCACCCCAGTAGGCGCCGGCGGGCACGAGCATCTCGCCCATACTGTCTTTCTCGGTGCGCGTAGGGAAAGTGGACATCGGCGAACCCTCCAATCGTACGGACGATTATGGCTACGAACCTACCGCGGGTTCCGCCGGTGAACCAGCCCTGCCCGGATCCGCCGCGCAAAAGTTCAGCTCGGCATAATGGCTGTGGAATCCAATGCACGCTGGCGGCTTCGAGGTCGGAACATGGGTAATTGCATCACCAGAAAGACGTCGAGAATGGAGCCTGGATCGGCCGTTCCTGCGCTACCGGTAGTAACGTTGGAATCTATTGTAACGCCTGATATGACATATGATTAGTATTGGTTCTTGCACAAAAGTCACTGAGTGCGAGAAAGACCCTATTGACTTTGTATTGGACTATTAATTAATATTGTCGACGTTATGCATGATAACCTTCCAGGAACGCCGCCGCTGGTCCGGGCTGTGAACCGGCGGCTTATTCTGGATCGGGTTCGTCAGTCGGGTGAAGTGTCTCGCGCCGAACTGGCGAAGCTGACGGCCATCCGTCCGCCTACCGTTTCGGCGGTCATCAAGCAACTCATCCACGAAGGTCTGGTGGAGGAGATCGGAAGCGGTGAATCGAACACCCGCACGGGTCGGCCGCCGCGCCTGGTGGCTCTGGCTCGCCGGCGTCCGCAAGCGGTGGGTTTTGAGGTAAGCGGTTCCCGGATCCGAGCGGCGTTGTGCGATCTTCGGGGCGAAGCCACGGAGAAGGCGCTGCTGCCGTACGCGCCGGACACGCCGGAGCGAACCGTGGATCGGCTGTTCGAGACGGGGGAGCGGCTGTTGCGCAAGCGGGGTCTGCGCTGGTCGGACATGCAGGGTGTGGGCGTTGCGTTGCCGGGGCTGGTGGACACGTCACACGGCGTCGTGCGGTGGAGCCGGCCGTTCGGATGGCGTGACGTGGCGTTGGGGACACTCTGTGCCTCCCGCTGGGGGTTGGCCACGGATGTGATGAACAACGTGGTGGCCAGCAGCATGGCGTCGCATTTTCTGGGGGACGCCCGTCACTCGCGGAACCTGATTTTCATCCATATGCGCTTTGACGTGGTCGAGCCTGGCACGCCCGCGGACGCGGTTCGACTGGGCAGCGGGATCATCATCAACGGCGAGCCGTACCACGGGGCGTTCGGGGCGGCGGGGGAGATTTCGCGACTGGTGGTCCATCCGCTGGCCTATGCCCGCGACGCGGAGGGTCGGCCGTTCGCGAACACGGCCGCGTTGGAATCCGCCTTCCTGTCCGGTGTGTCCTCCGCGGTGGAAGCGATGGACCGGGTGGCCGACGACATTTCGAATTACGTCATACACGCGATCAACTTTCTGGATCCCGGCGTGGTGGTGCTGGGTTCGGATCACGACGTGTTGCGCGACGCGGTGCTGGATCGGCTCAAACGGATTCTGGCCGGGGACGCGCTGCGGCAGGAAGTGGGGACCACGGAGATCATGGCCTCCACGCTGGGCGAGTTCGGCATGGTGCGGGGTGCGGTGGTGCCGACCCTGCAGCGGGTGTTCCGCATGCCGCGCTGGAGTTAGGAATCAGGACGGGCAAGAAGCGGCCGAGAGGCCGCGGGCACATCAGAAATGAGGAGAAGGACTGTGAGGCTGACTTCGATTCAACGGATGGTGTTGGCCGGTACCGCGGCGTTGCTCTTGGGCGTTCCGGTGTTCGCCGGCGATCCCGTTGAGCCGGGAGTGCTCTTCGGATTCGACACGCACACGGAGTTCTGCGATCCGGACTACTGGAGCTTTTTCGGGAACCCCACGACGGACTTCGGATCCAACGGTTCGTCTCCCGACGGGCACGCGGTCTATACGATCGGCAACTGGACAACGTGTGATGCCCAACACGGGTTCAGCGGCTGTCAGTTTCTGGGTTCCAAATACGGCGGCGGGCGCATCTCGGGCCAGCCCTTGTGCGCTCCATACGGGTCCGGCGTCGAAAACGCGGACCTGAACCTGACCCTGGGGACCGGCATCACCATGATGGTGAAGCTGGAGCTGCCGCAGGGCGACTATCCGCCCGCGACGGCGGGAACGCCGGGCGTCCGACTGCAGTTTCAGTTGGTGGATGGCGATTTCCCGGGGCAGCCGGAAGCCTGCACGACGGCCGTCGTTCCGGGGCGGAACGTGGTGGGCCGGCCCTACGTCAACCGCATGTACCCGCTGAACCCCAACGAGGAATGGGAGACGATCACGATCTGGTTCGCGGGCCTGGACTGGGCCTGGGACGCGGCGGCGATTGCCGGCGTCAACGGCTTGGACCTCAGCGACATCTACTCGGTGAAGTGCCTCTGGCGACGGGGCAGCACCTCTTCCAACCGGAACAAAATCGTCTTCGACCAGATTACGCTGATCGACGATCCGCCGGTCCTCTGGGCCGACAGCGACCAGGACCAGGATGTGGACCTGGCGGACTTCGCGATGCTCCAGCAGTGTTTTGGAGCGGACCTGTCTGAACAGGTGGAATGCGTGAACCTGGACGCGAACCGCGACGGCGAGATCGACGAAGCGGATTACCTGAATTTCAACGATTGCATGCGGGGATCGGACGTGACCACGGGATTTTATCCGTGGTGTTACTAAATGCCGTGGACGGACGGCTGCGTGAACGCCGTCCGGCGGAAGAAGCTCTCTCTTTTCTTTTGGACAGGAGGCAGGAACGATGAAGAACTCTCTTACAATTGGACTGGCCGCCTTGGCCATGCTGCTGCTCGGCGCGGTGGGGACCGCACGTGCGGACTTGCTGTTCGGCTTCGAGGGCGGCGCGCAGGGCTGGAACGCGTTTGGTGGCGGGACTCTCGACTCCGGACTCGCACCGGGTAAGGGCACGGAGGGCGCCAACTTGACCGCCTTCTACTACATCACGAACTTGAACCAGAGCTTCTGGGGCGGGGCAATCCGCTCGCCCAATCAGAGTGACTGGGCCGGCGGCCAGCGCCTTTCGGACTACACCGGCTTCAGCGCGGACGTGCAGCTCAGCATTGACGGCCTGGATCCGGTGTATCCCGGTCCCGGCCCGAACGTCGAGCTGATGTTGGTACTGCCGGGATACCTGGAGTATGCCAAGATCGTGAGCCTCCCCCCGGACGGAAACTACTACACGATCACGGCCGATTTCGCCGACCTGGTTCCGCAGAACGCCGCGACGCAGCCCATTACCGAAGCTCAACTGGGCGCTGACAACCTTCAGGTTCGGGTGCTGCTGCGGAACCTGAACAGAGAGCCGGGGGCTCCCTCGGGCAAGATTCGCATGCGTGTGGACAACATCCAGGTGATCCCCGAGCCGGCGTCGCTGATGCTGCTCGGACTGGGGGCGCTGGCCCTGGTTCGCCGCCGCTAAGCAGGTCGGGTGCGCGTACAACGCGCGAACCCAGGGCCGCCGCCGCGGCAAGCCGTCGCGACGGTGGTTCTGGCGAATCCGGCGCACGTTGAATGAACAGACGAATCTGACCCCGTCAGATTCGGTCAGATTCGCAACCGTGCGGAAGGCGGCACGCAAGGCCGTGCCGCACACGGGGAAGTTGTGTGAAACAGAAGAACAAAATCATTCCGGCCTTCGTCGGCATCGCGATGGCGGTGCTCGGAGCGGGCGCGGCGGGCGTGCGGGCGACAACGCCCGAGACCTGCCCCGCGGACGTTGCTTCCCCGGGCCATTCGATTGCCGTGGCGGATTTCGAGGATTCGATCCGCACGAAGCAGGGCGGCATGTTTTTCTGTGTCGGGGGGCGTCCGGACCAGGTGCGCGATGGTCTGGTCCGGACGGGCCACCCCGCGGCGGGCGCCTGGCGTGTGGAGGTCTCGGCCGACGCTCCTCGCACCGGCGTTGGAGGCGTGGTCCCCCTTTATGACGCTTGTGCCGCGTCCGGGGCAGAACCGCCCCAATCGGTGCCGTCGGGTGTGGATGCGTCGAAAACGCGTCATTTGCATCTGCGCCTGATCGGCCAGTTGGGGCAGAGACAACTGCGGGTGGAAGGTATCGCGGGCAAGCCCGTGGGGCCCGAAACGAGGGGGGTTCTCCTGGGCACGCTGCCCGGGGATGCGATCGACGCCCGGGACTGGCGGGACATCCCCATGGCGCTGGGTGAGTCCGAGATTGACCTGGCGCGACTGACGGGGATTCGCCTGTTGCTCGATGGGCCGGGCGAGGCGTGGCTGGCCGTCGATTCGATCAGCCTTGCGGCTTCCGCCGGCGGATTGCCCGCGCGGCAAACCGAACCGGCCGAGCCGCGGTCCTTGCGGTATGCGGTATGGTCTTGGCGGACGGAGTCTCTGTTGAGCGATACCGCTCGGCGCGACGCGTTGATTGCGTTCTGCCGGGCGAGGGGGATCACAGACCTGTTCAGTCAGGTTCTGTATGAATACCACGACGAAGAAGTGACGCTTCAGAAAATGGACTCCCAGCGCCAGTTCAATGCGCTGGCCCATCGCAGCGGCATTCGGGTGCATGCCCTGGATGGGCACCGCAGCTACGCATTGGAGGGCAACCACCCGCGAATGCTGCGGTTGGTGGATGCTTTGGTCCGATTCAATGAAGAGGGAACGCCCGAATCGCGATTCCACGGCCTCCATCTGGATAACGAGCCGTACCTGCTGGAGGAATGGAAGAATGAGGCCACGCGTCCGGGGGTGTTGCAGGCCTATTATGAGTTGAACCGCCGATTGGCCCCGCGGGTGAAGGATGCGGGCCTGGAGTTCGGCCTGGACATCCCGTTCTGGTGGGACAAATCGGACGAATCGGGTCGGGCGGTGTACCGGGTGATGACGGTGGACGGCGAGAAGCCGCTTCTGGATGCGATTTTTCCGCTGGTTCGGAACGTAGCCGTGATGTCGTATCGGGAGCGGGTCACCGGCTGCAACGGAGTGGTGGCGCACTGTCGGCAGGAGTTCGAGCTGGGGCGGCGGCTGGGAGTGGACGTTTTCGCCTCTATCGAGACGGGGGCGGGGGAGCGGTTCGAGAAAGGGACCACGTTCGGCCCGTATTCGAGGGCGTATTTCGAGTGGCAATTCGACACGCTGAAACGGATCTTATCTCGCGAGCCCGGCTGTTCGGGCCTGGCCGTTCATGCGTATGACTATTATCGGGAAAGGCTGGAGAAAGAACGATGACACGTCATGTCTCGAGCCGATTCGGGCGAAGGACGAGCAATCGCGACCGGGCAGCCGCGTTCACGCTGATCGAGCTGCTGGTGGTGGTGTCGATCATCGCGCTGCTGATTTCGATCCTTCTGCCCAGCCTGCGAAGGGCCCGCGACCAGGCGAAGGACACGGCGTGCAAGGCGAACCTGCGCAGCATGGGCCAGGCCTTCATGATGTACGCGGAGCGGTACAACAACGTCTGGCCACCGGCCGTGGACACTCTGGGGAGCGAGAACCGTTGGCCCGTGCCTTTTCACGAGGGGGGGATTATCAAGACAGAACTGGCCCGCTACGACAGCAGCGGAAACCTCCTTCGTGGGGGCAGTCCGTCCATCTTCCTTTGCCCGTCAGACAAGGCATCGCGGATGATCCGGGATTGGCGATTCGCGGGCAACAACGTTGATCGTGTCGAAGTCGGCGGGAGTTTCGCCTACAGCGGAGAGATTCATCGCAATGGCGAGAAGCTGGAACTCGGGGGCAAGGGGCCACCCGCAATTCCCCCGTTCGTGAACAACATCGACCGGTGCAAACGGCCGAGTGAGGTTTTCTCGGTGATGGGCAACAACAAACCGATTCAGAATACCTCCTCTCCCGGCTGGCGATTCTATCGGGATGGGGGCAACGCATTCTGGATGGGATACCGCACCATGGATGGCACTCCGGTTACGGACGCCAACACCCAGGCGTACCGGATCATCGGCGGACGTCATGGGGGCAAAGGCAACGCGCTGTTCGTCGACGGTCACGTGGAGGGGCTGCGGCCGGAGCGCGTGAAATATGATCAGGTGAGCTGGGCGCGATGGACCGACCTTCAGAATCTTCCTCCAGGGGGGATTTGACCGGCAGATTCGATGAGTGCAGACGGTCAGGCTGCCTGATGGAATGAGGTTTCTCATGCGGTTGGGTGCGCGGCGATTGGGATGGGTGGCGGGAGTTCTGGGCCTGCTGGCCGGGGGATGGGCGTCGGCGTACGCCGATACCGTGATCGCAGACTTCAACTCTGCCGCGGTGGGCAGCTACAACCCGCGGGCGGGCTGGAACGCGTTTGGCGATGGGACCGTGGATCGGGGAATTACGGCCAACGGATCGTTCGGCCGCGGTGCGTTCCACTCGGTCAATTTCGCCGCCTCAAACTGGGGTGTCGGAGACAAGGAGGAAGCGTTCCGGGATCTCTCGGCCTTCATCGGCATCCGGGTGGATGCCCGGGTGGTTCCGAACGTCGGTCATTCCGGGACGCCGCTGCTGCGGCTGGGCCTGAACATGGCCGACGGGGTGACGGAGTGGTCCAGCCCCACGGTCGACCTGACGGCCGACTACCGGACGTGCGTGTTCCTGTTCAGCTCGATGACCCGCACGGCGGGCGGCGGCCCGCTGGACCTGACGAACTGCCAGATCAAGCTGGTTCTGCGGAAGAACGACCAGGCGGGCACCGCCCGGTTCGACTTTGACGAGGTGTTTGCCGTCTCCGGCGGCGGGGAAACGTATACGCTAACCCCGGTGAATCTGAACCCGCCGCCGGACGGCGATTCCGTGCGGGCCATGTGGCTCTACGCGGGCACGAAGTTCAGCAATAGCGCGGAATCGCAGGCGGTTCTGGACTTCTGCGCCCAGGAGGGGGTCAACTGGATCTTTCTGAGCGGTTACACGGTGTGGGCCCTGGGTACGGAGGAAGAGCGGGCGAATATGCGGGCGTTCGTCGAAACGGCGCATGCCAGCGGGATCCGGGTGGACGCTCTGGGCGGCGACATCACCTGGCAGGACAACCCCGCCACCGTCCGCCTGCGGCTTGACCAGGTGCTGGCCATGAACAACGCCACGCCGGAGAACCCGAACGACGATTTTGACGGATACCACTTTGACGTGGAGTTCTGGCTGGACAGCACTTACAAAAACGCGGGCACCCAGGCGGGCCGTCGGCAGGTGGCCATCAACTTCCTGACCAACGTGCTGATCAACGCGCGGGAACACCTGGATGCCAACGGCGCATCGAACATGGCGATCGGCGTGGACCTTTCGGCCCACCACGAAAGCAGCTCGCATCTGCCCTCCGCGTTCAGTTTCAACGGGACCACGCAGGTTTTCATCGAACACGTGATGGACCTGGCGGATGACGTGGTGCTGATGAGTTACATCGACAGCGCCGCCGGGCTGCTGAACTGGACGGGCTACGAGCTGGACAAAGCCGCGGGCAAGGGCCGGCGGATCATGGTCGCCACGAGCCTTCAGCCGATCCCGCCGGCGGTGTCCATCAACACGTTCTGGGACAACCTGCCCACGGCGTTCTCGGCCATGACCACGGCGGTCCGCACGTACCACACGCTGCTGTCCGCGTCGCGGGCGGCGGCGTTGGCGGGCGTGTCCGTGTTCCATTACGATCACTACCTGGACGTGACGCCCCAGCCCCGCAATCGGGCGGACCTGGACGGGGACGGCGACGCGGACGCGACGGACTACGCGGAACTCGTTTCGTACCTGGCCGGTCCGACCCTGGCTGCGGAAGGCCTGGCCGCCAACGGCGACCTGAACGGAGACGGCGCCGTGGACCTGGCGGATTTCGGGCTGTTCGCGGAATGCTTCACGGGCGCGGGTGTGACCGGGCCGATTCCGGCTCTCTGTGAGCGATGAATCGGCGGAAGAGCCTGTTCCACGGCATTCACACAATCCCCCATCGGAGTCGTCATGCTTGCCGCTGCGAAACCGCTACACCCGGCTGACTGGACCGTCCTGATCGGATACTTCGCGGTGATGCTGGGCATCGGGGCCTACTTCTACCGCCATATGCGGGGGATGAAGGACTATTTCAGCGGGGGAAACCAGGTGCCCTGGTGGCTGGCCGCCGGCTCGTTCTACATGAGCGGGTTCTCCGTTTTCGCGTTCGTCACGTACTCGGCGATTGCCTACAAACACGGCCTGACCGGCGTATCCATCATGTGGTCGTACATTCCCGGTACGCTGCTGTGTGCGCTGGTCTTCGCGCCGCGCTGGCGGCGGGCCCGGGTGGACAGCCCGGTGGAGTACCTGGAGGCTCGCTACAACCGGTCTCTCCGGCAGGTGTGCGCGTGGCAGGGCATCCCGGTGAAGATCATCGACGATGCTCTCAAGATCGTGGCGATCGGCATGTTCATTTCCGCCAGCCTGGGGCTGGACATCATGAACTGCATGTTGTGGTCCGGCATCATCATGCTGGCTTACACGTTCATGGGCGGCCTGTGGGCGGTCATCGTGACGGACTTCATCCAGTTCGTCGTCATGGGCGCGGCCGTGCTCGTGCTCTTCGTTCTGGCTCTTATCCGGGTCGGCGGAATCGGCGGTCTGGTCGACGGCGCGCCGGCCGGGTTCTTCCTGCCGGTGACGAAAGAGTATAACGCGGTGTACTTCGTCGCCTGGCCCCTGCTGCTGGCCGTATCCATGTGCAGCGTACACTGGCAGATCATCCAGCGATTCTACTGTGTGCCGAACGAGCGCGAGGCACGGAAGATGAGCCTGCTGGTCACCGGCCTGTATGTGGTTACCCCGCTGATCATGTTCGTGCCCGCCATGGCCGCCCGGCGGTTTCTGCCCCAGGACACCGATCCGAACCAGATCTACGCCACTCTCTGCCGCACCCTGCTGCAACCGGGTCTGCTGGGTCTGATGATTGCGGCCATGTTCGCGGCCACCATGTCGATGCTCAGCAGCGATTACAACGCTGCGGCCGCCGTAATGACGAATGACGTGTACCGCCGGCTCCTGCGGCCGAACGCGGGGCAGCGGGAGCTGGTGTTCGCGGGCCGCGCGGCCACCCTGTTGGTCGGCGGTCTGTCCCTGGGGATTGCTATGGCCCTGGCCGACAGCGACGCGAAGGGCCTGTTTGACAACATGGTGACCTTGTTCAGCGTGGCGACCGCTCCCGTGGCCGTGCCGATGATTCTGGGCCTTCTGGTCCGGCGACTGACGGGCGTCTCCGCCCTGGCCGGTTTCGCGGGCGGGCTGGCCGTCGCGTTGACGCTGTTCTTCTCGGTGAAAAAGCCGGTTCCGGTCGGAGGCGTGCCGATCAAGCCGGAGAATGTCGTTCTCTTCGCTGGTCTGGCGTCCACCAGCCTGATCATGTTTGTCGTGAGCGCCATCTGGCCCTACACGGCCGCGGGGGCCGAACGGGTCCGGCCGTTTCTGCAGCGGTTGGACCAGCCCATCGGCACTCTGGCCCAGGACGCGCCGGCCGGGAGAGCGGCGGTGTCGCCGTTCCGCGTGGTGGGGGTTTCCATGGCGGCCATCGGAGCGATCGTGCTGGCGATCACGCCGTCGGTGCATGGAGTGACGGACATCGCATTGAATGCCGGAATCGGGGGCGTATTGTTGATCGGAGGCGCCGCGATGGCGTGGAAAAGCAGAACGGGGCGGTCGGACGAGGAGAAGCGGCGGACAACCGCGCCCTGAGAAAACGAAAAAACCGGGCCCGCGGGTTCGGAGGGTCCGTGGTGCGAACACAGGATATGGCATGGCAGATGTTCTGAGAGAGTTACAGGTTCGGCGCGCGCTTGTGAAGGTCTGCGCCGATCGGCAGTTGCTGGGCGCGATCGCCGGCGAGCACGGAGCGGCCGTGCTGCGCGAGCGGCTGGTCGAGAAACGCGTGGTGCGCGTGATTTTCGCGTGCGCGCCTTCGCAGGACGCCACGCTGTCGGCGCTTCTGGCGGCGCCGGGAATCGACTGGCGCCGCGTACATGCGTTCCATATGGATGAGTATATCGGCCTTCCCGATACGCATCCGGCCAGTTTCCGGCGATGGCTGAAGGAGCACCTGGCGGACAAGGTTCCTCTGGGAGCGGTGGAGTATCTCTGCGGAGATGCAGCGGACGCGGAGGCGGAATGCCGGCGGTACGCGGACTGCCTGGCGGCGTCGCCGGTGGACGTATGTTTTCTGGGGATCGGAGAGAACGGACATATTGCTTTCAACGACCCGCCGGTCGCGGATTTCGACGACCCACGGCGTGTGAAGATCGTGACTCTGGACGAGGCGTGCCGGGCGCAGCAGACGGCCGAGGGGCATTTTCCGACTCTGGCGGATGTGCCGCGGCAGGCTCTGACGCTGACGTGCCCGGCGCTGCTGGCGGCGGAGCATCTGATCGCCTCGGTGCCGGGCCCGCGCAAGGCCCAGGCCGTGCGGCAGGCCGTTCAGGGTCCACGGTCGACGGCGTGCCCGGCTTCTGCGATTATGGATCATCCGCGGGCGACGGTGTATCTGGACGCGGAGTCGGCGGGCCGTCTGTAGAATCCGTCACGCGGACGAATTGCACATGGGAATGTGTGGAGCGACATGGCAACTACCGGCTATTATGCGGCTCTGACGGCCGAACCGACCGATCCGCCCGCCGAGTGCTGGCGGGTGGACGACGGCTCCGCCGGGGCGTATCTGGTCGGGCCGGCGTTCTTTGACGCGCAGGTGAACGGCTTTGCGGGCGTCGATTTTCAGGATCCGAACCTGACCGCGGATGCCCTGGAGCATGCCGCGCGGGCACTGCAGCGGGCGGGCTGTTCGCACTTTTTGGTCACGTTGATCACGGCCGAGGCGGGTTTTCTCGAACAACAATGCCGGCGAATTACGGAACATGTCGCCGGCAGCGCGCTGTTGCGCCAGGCCGTTCCCGGCCTGCACCTGGAAGGGCCGTTCCTCAATGGGTCCGACGGCTACCTCGGCGCGCATCCGAGCGAGCATGTCCGGCCGGCGGAGTGGGGCCTGTTTGAGCGTTGGCAGCGGGCGGCGGGCGGGCGGATCGCGATGATGACGCTCGCCCCGGAGTGTCCCGGCGCTCTGGAATTCTTTGCGGACGCCGCCGCGGCGGGGGTGTTCGGCGGCCTGGGGCACACCAACGCGGATCGCCAGACCCTGCTGGCCGCCCGGGCGGCCGGAGCGCGCCTGTTCACCCACCTGGGCAACGCCTGTCCTCAGCTCATGCACCGGTACGACAACATCATCCAGCGCGTGCTGTCGATGCCGGATCTGCTGGTTTCCCTCATTCCCGACGGCCTGCACGTGCCGCCGATGGCGCTGGGCAACGTGGCACGGCTGCTTGGTCCGGGACGGATCGTGATGATCACGGACGCGGCCAGCCCGGCCGGCGCGCCGGCGGGAACCTACCGGATGGGGCATCTGGAGCTGGCCGTCGGGCCCGACCGTATCGTGCGGTTTCCCGGCGGAGAGAACTACGCCGGATCGGCGCTGACGCCCCTCGAGGGATTTTACAACGCGGTGCGATTCGGCGGGCTCAGTGCGGACGCGGCGTGGTATGCCTGGACGCGGCTGCGGAACACGCTGTTTCCCGGCCTGAAGGCGCCGCAACTGGCGCTGCCGTTTGGAATCTGATCCCCTGAACCCACGGAGCGAGTCGGACGGAGGTCAATCATGGATGCAACTCGATTCGGATGCGCGATGGCGGTTCTGATGGTGTCCGCCATTGCGTCGGCGGCGTCGCCGGCGGTGGTCCCGGCAGTGAAAACCTTCGCGGCCGGGACGGGCGACGTGGTTCTCCGAAGCGTCTCCGTCGCGCCGATGGCAGACGAACTTCTCGCGGAGGTGGACCATCTGCGGGCATCCCTGGCAGAGCGGCAGGTGACCATCGCGGAAGACGGAGTGCCGGTGCGGATGGTGCTGGGCAAAGTGGATATCCCGGCGTTTGTGTCGGCCTACCGCCGGGAGATCGAGCGACAGGCGTATCGGCTGACTATCGCGGCGACGGGCATCACCATCGAATCGGAGACTCCGGCGGGGATTCACTACGGAATCCAGACGCTGCGGGAGATGATCCAGGATGAGCGGACGGCGCCGGCGGGAACGGTGCTGGATTGGCCGGACTTCGCCCGACGGATGATCATGATCGACATGGCGCGGGCGAACGAGAACATGGATTACTACCGGCGCGTGGTGGAGTTCTGCGATCGCTACAAAATCAACTATCTGCATCTTCACCTGACAGACGACGAGAACGCGTCCCTGTACCACGCGAGTTATCCGTGGCTGATGTCGCCGCATCCGTGGCGCGAGGAGGACCTTCGCGATCTGGTGGCCTTGGCAGACCGGCATCACATCACGCTGATCCCGGAGGTGGAGTCGCTGGGGCACGCGCGGCTTTTCGTGCGGCATCCGGATTTCAGGGGAATTCTGCACCAGACCACCGACGAAACGCCCAAGGCAAGCTGGGCCGGCACGCAGGTGCGAGGCTACACCAACGTTCTGTGTCCGGCGAGCGAGAAGACGTACGAGTATCTGGACGCGATGTACTCCGCGACGCGGGTCTTCCCGGCGGCGGAGCTGCACATTGGAATGGACGAAGTGGACCAGACGCACTGCGCCCGCTGCCAGGCGAAATGGCCGGGCATTTCGCACGTGGAGTGGTTCACCCGGCACCTGCAACGGTGTCAGTCGCTGGTGGACCGGCACGGGTGGAAGATGGCGCTCTGGGGCGACATGCTTCTGCACCATCGGGATATCGCGGGTGTTCTGCCGACGGATCGCACGCTCATCTATGACTGGCATTACAACCCGGACATGACGGACGAATCGGTGGAGTTCTTCAAGTCCAGGGGATTCGAGATCGTCGCGTGCCCGGCCCTCATGTGCCATCCGCACATGATTCTGCCGACCGATTTCAACTACGTGAACATCCAGCGGTTTGCGGAGATCGCCCGCCGGCACGACCTGCTGGGGTTTGACGTTACGGTCTGGACGCCCACGCGATACATGAGCGACGCGTTGTGGCCGGGAATCGCGTATGCGGCGGCGCACGCCTGGTCGGGCAGCCAATGGGATGAGGCCGGGTTCTACCGGGCGTTCGTCCGCGACTTTTTCGGGTCGTCGGACGGGCAGGAGTTTGCCCGGGTCTGGAAGGATTTGTACACGATCCGATGGCGGCTGGATCGGTTCGAGACGAGCTGCTGGATCGACGAAGCGACTCTGGCGCAGGCACAAGACAGGGCAAACGCCTGGGGCGACGAGGCACGCGCCAATCGCGACCGGGTGGAGCGCATCGGCCAGGCGCTGGCCGCGATGCGCGGCGGCGTCCGTCGGAACACGGTGGCGTGGGACGCCATGACCCAGTCGGCGGCGGTATACGCATACGTGTTCGACCATTTTCTGGCGGCCCCGGAGGTGCGGCGCGACGGCCGATGGGACCGGACACGGCTGGCCGATCTGGACAAGGGGTGTGTGCAGGCCGTAACGTGGATTGAGGCGAATTGGGATCGCAACCGATTCGCGGATGACCCGGACAAGGACGGTCGAACCATGCCGAGCCAGAACCTGCTGTA
>JBPOIK010000217.1:0-34495 GCA_052034525.1 Planctomycetota bacterium | reverse complement strand
CACTGAGGACGGTCGGGTTCGCCGCGAGGTCGCGTTCCTCCAGCGACGTTTCGTTGCCGGCGAAGCCGCCGTAGAGCGAGACGCCGTCTTTCAGTTGGAACGTGGCCAGCGGGTTGCCGGTGCCCCGGTCGGGCCGGTACGTGCCGCCGGCGACCCAGATGGTGCTGCCGTTTGCGGCCGCCTCCATCGCGTCCTGCAGATCGACGAAGGCGTCCGTCCAGCTCGTCCCGTCGTTGGCGCCGGAAGCTCCCTGGCGGACGTAAATCCGCGGGATGGCCGCGAAGTAGGTCGTCATCGCCGCGAAGTCGGCCAGATCCACGTCCGCATCGCCGTCTTCGTCATATCGCTGGCAGCCCGGTTCGATCCCGCCGCCGGGCCCGGTCAGGCACTGTGCCACCGCCGGATAATCGTCCACGTCCACACGCCCGTCACAGTTGGCGTCGAATACGTTCGTGAGGGAATCGTGCAGCAATGGGCAGACGTCTTCTCCATCCGGGACACCGTCGCCGTCGGTATCGGGGTTCAGCGGATCCGTTCCGTAGATCAGTACTTCCTCCCCGTCCAGGAGACCGTCGCCATCGGTGTCCGGGTTGAGCGGGTCCGTACCGAATGCCTGCTCCTGTGCGTTGGTCAGGCCGTCCTGATCCTCGTCTGTGTTGGGGAGATGGTCAAGATTTCCGAAATAATGCATCTCCCAGTCGTCATGAAGCCCATCCATATCACTGTCAGGCACACGGCGCTCCAGCTCAATCGTGTAATATGCGTCTTCCGTGTGGCCGGCCCAGTATTCTATGTTGAACGCGGCGGCCTCGAGGAACTCGTACCACACGTAGCCGAGGTGCGCAATACGGAGAATCACAACGCTGTTGGCTTCACCGTAGGTATGAAGGATCGGGCCGTTCCTGAAGGGATTCCGCGGCAGGTGGGCGTATCCGTTGGCATCGGTCGTGAAGAACAAGTCCGGCGTGTTGTCGAAAGTCTTGCCGTACCAGCCCGGACCGCTGGTGGCCCGATACACGCGCACGTCCGCCCCGACGCGCGGATGCCCGAAGGGATCCACAAAAAGGATATGGTTGTTCTCCGGCAGGTCCTGAAGATACTCGCCAATGTTGCACGGCGCATTCATGTTTCCGCACCGTGCCCGCTGACCGCCGATCCGATTCAGCGCGCCCGCTTCGTAGGGTGACCACTGGAATCCGTACGGCCCGCTCATCACGCCGCCGTTGACATTGTAGTGCAGCACTTCGTTCCACGCCAGGAACGGCATATACTCACTGCCACCGACATAGGTGTTCCCCTCCCAGATCTGGACCGAGTCATATCCCCCATGGTGCGCGCTGTTGTGCACGTCGAAACCGTAGGAGTCGATCAGATACCGGGCATGGCCGAGTTCATGGATCAGACTCTGCTCGATGAAGAAGGGGTTTTCGATGCTGGTGGACGTGTGATTGTCATAGAAGCCGTCGCCCGTGTACGCCACAAATCCCCATTGCAGGTCAGGTGTTCTGTCCGAGCTGTCGGGGTTGTTCGTCGGCAGGCCGCCATTCACCGGCAACAGGCCATCGGGAACTACGATGATCCGATCGATTCGCACCCGGTCGACGCATCCCTGCGGCGTGTTCGGCCAGATCGCATTCTCGTAAAGCTCGTTCTGTTTGGCCATCTGGGCCTGGATCCAGTCTTCCCAGGAAACGCGCCCCACACCCAATTTGTACTGATGCTCCTTGAAATAGCGCCAGGTGGTCTCCTCTACCCAGAAGCTGGCGATCAGCGCGTCCGTGTAGTCGCAGATTCGGTTGTTCACCTCAGAAACCTCTGCGATCGCATTGGCCGGATCGACGACCAGTTCCACGGTATGCCGCCCCTCCTGCCAGATCCACGGCAGCCGCACCACCCGCCAGCCGGTGGGCGGATTGGCCTCGTTGTAGGCCCAGGGATTCTTCGGCCAGTAGCTCGCATTGCGCAGGGCAGCCTTGCTCTGCGGGTTGGGATAGCCGCTGTAATCGAACGTGTATGGCGGCGTCATAGCTTCAAAGTTCGTAATCGTGCCGGTGGCCACCACCTCCCCGTCGATCCGCCACTCGTACGCAACGCTCGCCAACGGCGTCGCCCCCACTCCTCCCCAATGTCGGATATGGCCGTGGAAGGTCACCTCATCGCCCACCGCCGGGTTATTCTTCGCAGCGTCGTAGTTGTATTTCGGCGTGCGCTCGATGTGGGTCACGTTGAGGTCCACGGCCGCCGCCGGGTTCAACGGCAGAAGTTCGACCGGCTCGCTCTGGGGCGGCCTTGGGACAAGAGATGCGTCCAGCCAGGAGCCCGGGTGCATCGTGGCCGGCGGCGTAGCCCACAGTTCCGGATGCTCTTGCGGGGTCGCGGCCCCGCAGGCCGACCACGCCACCGCTCCCACCGCCACCATGAGGCACGTTCTCAACGATCTGTTCATGGAAAACCTCCTGTCCGCATTGGCGCCCGGCTTACTTTTCTCTGCCCAGATGCGCATTGTTTCGCACTTCGACATCCCGCTCGGCGTCCGATGCGCGTGCTTGCTACTCCGCCAGCCCGGCGCCGAAAACCGACTGAAACACCGCAAAATCCCGCAGATCCACGTCATCATCCCGGTCGAAGTCCGCGTCTACGCCACAATAGACCCCACCGAAGGATGCCGGCCCGGTCAGGCAGTCAGCGAACTGGACATAATCCACCTCATCCACGTCGCCGTCCCGATCGAAGTCACCGATCAGGCAGCCCACGCCGTCCACCGGCCAGCCGCCCGGCGTGTTCTGACACTCGTCCTCGGCATCGCCCACGCCATCTCCGTCGGTGTCCGGATTCGTAGGGTCGGTGCCGAGCAGATACTCTTCGTAATTGGTCAGCGAGTCGCCATCCGGGTCTTCGTCACCGTTGGGAACGTCTGGATCGAATCCGTATCGCTCTTCCCACCAGTAGGGCATGCCATCCCCGTCCCGATCGGTGAACAGCCGCACCGTCGGATCGCCGTACAGATTGAATCGCAGCGAATCCGAATAGTACGCATCCCACCCGTACCAGCCGTGAAGCTCCATGTCGGCGACCGTGTCGGCGAGGATCTGCCCGAACGGCTTGTTGTCGCGCAGGAGCATCGGTAGGAAAATCTTGTACCCCCAGTCGCCCCAGCCGTAGGAGATGCGCGTCGCCCCCAAAGCCGCAATCGCTCCGTGCTGCACAAACGTCGCGCACAAGTTGTTGCTCACCTCCGGCGTGGCGTTGCTGCAGGCTTTCTGGAACACGAAGGCAGGCCGGGTGTTGTCCAGAAGGACGCACTGGCTGGAGTTGATGATGTCCGCCGCGACCGTGGATGAACCGTGCGTGTTGTAATACACGACACCGTAGCCATTCTGCCATTCGGGGATCACCCAGGGCTGGATCGATTTGTTTTCCTCCGTATACCCGATGAACTCGGCGATCGAGACATTGCTCTGGGGCGCCGTCCCCGTATACGTAAGCCGGATGTATTCCTTGCCGCCCACCGTGTTCAGAGAACCCGGCGCCACGTACGTCAGCTCCCAGTAGCCGGCGACGTAGACCGCATGGCCGGCCGCGTCTGATTCGACGGCGATCTGGTAGCGGTCACTGAAGCCCGCGCTCTTCGCCATCTCGATCTTGAACTGCTGAGGCAGGGCGAAGCGGTCCGCTCCGCGGACAATCACCTTGTATGCGGCGAAGCTCCAGCCCTCGTCGTCGCTGTTGGCCGTTTTGAACTGAAGCCATTGTCCGGGATTCAGGGTGGCCGTCGTCCACGCCGTCGTGTTCAAACCATCCGTTAGAGCGGTAATGGGGTAGAAGTTGATGCTACTGCTGGCCGTGTTGAAACCGGCTTTGAAGTAATGGCTCGCATCATACCGGGTGAAACAGGTGTAGCCCAGTGGCGACGGAACCATCTCCGGCGGCGGGGTCACATTCATCGGCGGATAGCCATACTTGTGCTCATAGATGCGGTAGTAGCTGAAACCCTGCGGCACCAGCATCGTGTCTTTGATGAACTCGGCCATGGTCACCGGCGAGAGATTTCCCTCGCGGCCGTAGTAGTCGCTGTAGTCGATCGGATTCGGCATGAAGCAGCTCCACTTCCACGACTCGTCCGCGTTGGGATCCTCATACGCCATGATTTTCTCGAAGATCGAGTCCAGTCCCTCCAGATTGGGCGTGTACCAGGGAATGCGCCCCACAATGACATCCGGCGACGCGAGCGTGACTCCGCCCACCCCCCGATCGTCAGCGTATTCGCCGAACCGGCCGTCTCCGTCCAGATCCCAGCGTCCGGTAAGGTCGGAGTAGAAGCGGTCCGTCGGACCATAGTACTTGTTGCTGTGCTCATCCGGGAAACAGAACTTCATCGGCACGTCACCGACGGAATCCCACGGATCGAACGGATCGTCGGGGTCCGGATTGCCAATCAGAGTGACGTACTCGATTCCGTATTCGATGTACTTGTCCTTGAGGAACGCCTTGATCCGGTCGGCTCGCTCGTCGGTGGTCTCGAACAACTCCGGTCGCAGAGCCTTGGTGTACTGCGCCTCGATCGATTCCACGGTCTTGACCAGGATGGACCAGCCCTGGTCGGTCTTATGGGCGATATAGTCATCCAGACGGAGGGAGTTCGTCGCGATATGGTTCGTCGTGATGATCACATAGTTCCAGGTCGCGTCGCGCGGAACGCTCGACGGTCTCGCCTGCGCCAGGGCCACGGTCAACACCACAGAGCCGGCCGTCGCGATCGCCAAACGGATCATGCGTTGCATCTTTTGGGTTCCTTTCGCTTGCCACGCGCTGGGATCGCTGACGCCGCGCGTGAACGCTTCCGAGGAGATTCGAATGGGCTGGCATTGGATCCCGGCGCCACCAGCCCGCCCCAACGTGTCGCCAAGGCAGGCGTGGTGCCCAGCCCGGCGCATGAGGGTTCGCCCTTACAATCATACCTGGGAAGGATGCCGCGACCAAGCCGATTTCGAGCACGCTACAAGATGCCCGAAACAACTTACAGCCTCACTGAAGTGACGGCGACACGAACGTACCAGAACGTGCGTCGACGCACCACGCGCCGCCCCGGAGCACCAAGCATTCTGCGGAAACAACAGCCATCCGCGGGTTCGTCGCACGGCACAGTTGCTCACTGCTGCCTATACGAGACCGTTTTCGCGCTGCCCCCGCAAAGCCTCAAAGCCTCTTGTCCCACGTCCAATACGACAACGCGCGATGAGTCGCCGGCTGCGTGGATCGTCACCTGTTCATGATCGACGGCCACGGATAGTCGCAAGCCCTGATACAGCAACGGGAAGCGGAGTCTCTTCCAGGCGGCCGGCAGATTCGGCCGAATGCGCAGACCCCGCTCGGACAGGCAGACGCCGCCGAAGCCGAACACGGCAGCCATCCATGCGCCGCCGGCCGACGTGCCGTGCAACCCCGCGAAGGTGTCCTTTCGGCCTGTCAGCTCCTCGTCCACGTCCATTCCCGCGGCGATGAGGAACTCCTCATATGCCCGATCCATCTCGCCCATGTCGGCGGCCATGATGGAGTTGAGCACGAAGCTCATGGAAGAGAAGTTCATGCTCTTGTCTTTGTAGAACTCCCAGTTGGCCTGCTGCACCTGGCGGTCAAACTCGTCGCGGAACATGACCATGGCCATCACCACGTCCGGCTGGTTCAGGGCCTGATACGGAAACACGGTTTCGAACCAGACCTTCCGGTCGCGCGAAAGCCGCGGCGGCAGCGGCTCGAGATCGTAGAATCCGCGGCACTGTTCATACACCTTTGTCCGGGGGTCGAACAGCAGGGTCAGCCGGTCGGCGACGTGATGCCAACGGGTTGGTTCATGGTCCTCGACGTTCAGGCGATTGATCGTCTCGGCGTACCCGTCCGGAGCAGTTTCTTTGAGCCGGTCCAGCATCCGCGCGGCCCAGCGAAGCGTGCGGATGGCCAGGTAATTCGTAAAAAAATTGTTCGTGCTTTCACAGTGACCTTCGTCCGGGCCGGCCACGTCAACCAGATCGTACGCATCGCGGGAGGCATCGTAAACGGCACGCGACGCGTAGAAGCGGGCGAACTCCACCAGCATTTCGACTCCGAAGCGCTGCATGAACTCCTCGTCGCCGGTGGCCCAGTAATACTGCATGAGAGCGTAAGCCGCGTCCCCGTTGATGTGGATGTTCGTATGAACGAACCGCCACCAGTTGCCCAGGCATTCCTCCCCGTAAGGGCCGGCCTGCCAGGCCAGCTTCGCGCCACGGAGTCCGAAGTCGCGCGCGATCTTCCGTCCGGGCTCCAGACCCAGGTATCGCCAGTGCAGACAGGTTCGTGCCACCTCGGGTTGCGTAAAGACAAAATAGGGCACGATGTAGACATCGGTGTCGTAGAATGTGTTGCCCTGGTAGTACTCGCCGGTCAGCAGCTTCACCGGCACGGACAGACGATCCGTATGGCGCGGCGCGGCCGCCAGCAGGTGATACAGGCAGAAGTTCAGGTACTGCTGGGCCGGCGGATCATCCTCGATGTCCACGAAGGCCCGCTCCCAGCGTTTTTCCCAGGCGAGCCCCTGCTCGCCGAGCGCGGCGTCAAAACCCTGCTCCGTGGCCGCGGCCAGCTCCGCGTCCAGATCCGCCGCAACGCCGTGCCGGGCGTCTTCGGAGGAACCGATCACGATGAAGCGGTCAATCGTTACGGCCTGCCCGGGCTGCACGTCCGCTTCGAAAGCCGAGTAGGCACAGTCGTGCTCCACGATTCCCCGCCCGGGGCCGGCCGTCGCGTCGAGCCGCCGGGCGGCCACGCGCAGATACACATCATGCCCTCGGGCCGGGGTGCGCACGTCCGCGCGAGAACGGCCGTGCTCGTCCGCGCCCAGGTGGACGACCTCGAACTGTCTCTCACCGGTCGTGTTCGAGCGGGTGGCGGCATCGATACCGGAAAGCAGGCAGACACGACCGGAGTAGTCCACGGCCACGAAACGGTACCGCATGAAGACGCGGTGTGGATGAATCGCCGAAGCGAAGCGCTCCGTTTCCACGCGGGTGGTTCGGCCGTCTTCGTTACGCAACTCAAGCACGTAGCGATACAGGCCCGTTCGCATATCCAGCGTCTGCTCGAAACGGCTGACCTCGCTCCGCCCAAGCGAGAGTTCGCGATTGCAGACATACAAGCGCACGAACAGCGGACTCGGCAGGTTCGCCACGCACGGGCTTCTCCCGGCGGAGTCAAACTTCGTGGCGTCCAGGTATCGCCGTTCCTGATTTGAGGCACGGATCAGGCTGAACATGTCCAGCTCATCGTAGAGCCCGTTGATGAGCGTGACCGGCTGGTACCCGTCACGATCTTCGGCCAGCGTCCCCTTGAGGCCCAGGTAGCCGTTCGAGATGGTGAATACGCTGTTGTGATGGCCCAGGCTGTGGGAATCGTACCGCTGGTTGTGAATCACCCACGGATCGACGGTCATACGTTCACCTCGTTCTCGGCCAGCAGCAGGTTGCGGGCGAGGATGAGCTCAGGCAGACCGCCGCGGACGACTTCCGTTGCGGCCGTATAATCCTGGCCTGACGTGTCGTGATTCGGCAGAGCAATGGCACAGCCGATCCCCGCCGCCCGCAGCGAAATCACGCCGGGTTCGGTGTCTTCCAGCCCCACGACCCACCGGTACTCGTTCTTCGGAATCGACATCTGGTACAGGGCCAGGGCGTACAGGTCGCGGTGCGGCTTGAGCCGCGGCTCGCAGGCATCGGAGGCACAGACGAAGCCGTCGAAGACCTCCCGGTAATCCGCCAGGCGTTCGCCTAGTCGCTCTCTGCACGCGGCCGGCACTGGCCAGTCCTGCACCTGCCGGGCGGCAACGCGGATGACCTCCTTCATGCTCGCGTGGGTTTCGTAGGCGATGGAGGCCGTAACGAGCGCCACGCGAGTGGGGTGTCGCTGAAAATGCGCGGCCAGCCGGGCGAGCCGCGGGCGCCAGGCGTCCAGTTCGCACGGTTCGTGATGCGGTCCGGTCTGATGCAGCAACGTCGCGCGGAGTTGCTCGAAGAGGGCATCCGCCTCGTCCGGCGCCAGCCACCCTTTCACCAGCGGCAGGAAGAAATCGTAGCCGGGCATGGGTTCGATCAGGCGCCGGCCGCTCTGCCCGAGCAATTCCTGGCTGAGCTGCTCACCCTGGCCTGCCTCGATCCGTCGGAGAATCGAGTGGTACCTCAGGTAGTACACATCCAGCGCCGCGCTGACCAGTTCCGCCGCGTGGTCGCATCGAAATGCCCCGCCGAACCGACGGATGAAAGGTCGTGCCCGGTCGGCCGCGTTTTCCGCCGTCACCGACGGACCCGCAACCAGGCGCTGGAACTCCTCGTCGTCCAGCAGCGAGCCGATTCCGCAGTTGCGGGCATCCAGGCGGATGTCCCGCCGACGCTGCGGGTCCGTCATGTTGGACAGTGTCCAGATCAGCGATTCAAAGAAGGCGTCGCGGAGCGCCTCACGGTCCAACCGGTCACCATAGCGCTGCACCAGAAACTCCGTATGGCGGAAGTTGCTGTTTCCGATGACGTACGGATGGTCGCGTTGGGGGTCGAGTCCCGCCCACTGCTCGCGGGTGCGCAGGCCAGTGAATCGCCTGACCATGTACTCCAGCGAGTTCAGGGCCAACGGCTCGGTGGTCGTACTGGTGCCGTCCATGTCCACGGCAAACGCGACAATCCGCTCCAACGGCGGCCGCACTCGGGGGGCCAGCGGGTAGATCTCAAAGGGAGAAAACACGTAATCCAGGTTGCGGACCTGTGCAAACTCCGTCGTACCCAGTTGCTCGGGCAGTCGTCCGAGCAGTTGACCGGCCTGCTCGGCATTCAGATATTCTGCCAGCTTCTCCATCGGACTTCTCAGAACGCAACGCCCGTACCGTGCTACGGACCCTACTCGATCGTCAGCCCGTCGATCCAGATGTCGAACGGCTGCCAGCCCATCGAGTCGAACTGGAAGCTGACGTAGTCCACCTTATCCAGCGTCATACGATCCTGTTTCGCCCGGGCGGCCACCTCCCGGGCTTCTTCCGCCGAGAGCGGTCTGACCACCCAGAGCTCCGCGTTGGTCGGTCCGAAGTTCGTCCCTCCGCGTTTGATGTACACCTTGCCCTGATGAAATGCGCCCGACGTTCCGGTGCCGGTGGGCTCGGGCAGGGATCCCCGCACCACGAACTTCCCCCCCGCAATGTCATAGATGGCGTAGCCGGCGGAGGGCTGCCCGTAGCCTTCGTTGTTGGAGGGGCTGCACCCGGCCACCAGGAACAACCCGCCCTTCTCCCCGATGCCCGGGCACCAGGCCGGCGGTACGGGGATCAGACACGATCCGTGACCGATTTCGAAAGGCAGCGGCCCCAGGTCCGTGGTCGGCGTCACGGCCGCTGACCAGTTGGCATTTTCCCAGGGGTTTCCATCCCGGAAGGTGGATGCCTTGAAATCGTTCGGATCAAACATGTACAGCCGGTCGCCGGGCTCTTCGGGCGGCGGTGTGGTCCAGTCGTTTTTGGTGCCGTAAATCCGGCCGTCTGCCACCACGAGTTGTCCGGCCCGGCTGAACCACCCTGCGTCCGCGCCTTTGACGTCCAGTACCGTTCGCTCGTCACGGGGGGCGGGATTCTTGAGATTCACCCGGCAGATTGGTCCGCCGTAGTTGCCCATAATGGCATGGGCGATCCCGAATATCGCATCGCCGACCACTACCGCCCCGTGTCCGAGGATCGTGTCCGTGGGAATCCACGACCACTTCTTCTCCGCCAGATCGAAGGACACGAGCCGAAACACGTCCTGGCCAAAAGCGTTTTTCTCGGGCGCCCGGCACCGCAGAATCAGCGAACCCTTCGAGCCGCCGGCCGGGTAGAAGCTCAGCATTCCGTTGATCCACGCCGGGCCCGCGGTCTGCAACCCGGCCCCGACCTCGGTCAGGACCGTCCATTCCCGGCCGTCCGTCGACTGGAAGATCCGACCACTCTCGATCGTCGCCAGGTAAAGCTGCGTGCCGTCGGAGACCATGGAGGACGAATCCTGGGTTTCGATCGGCGTGCCTACCGTGACGAATTCGAGCTGATTGTCCACCTGGGGCGGGCGCCCGCCGGCGATGGTCTCCGAACGGGTGAAGCCCGTCGAGGCATCCAGGGGCATCTGCACGTACGTCCAGCCCCAGCGCGCCTCGCTGTACAGAAAGTCACCCAGCAGGTTGCGCGGGCGGTTGTCCGGGTATGCCGGGGTGTATGTGAAGGCCGCTTTGTCGCTGTGAAGCCGGATGATGGGATTGGGGCCCTGGAACCCGAAGTTCGGATTGAGGAACTTGATCCAGAACGAGAGCGTCTTGCGGGCCGACAGATTCCAGCCGGCATCCCGCGACTTCGGATAGAACACGGTGACGTCGGCGCCTTTGTACGGGTCCGGGCGCATCTGAAGGGATTTCCGACCGATGAGAGCCACGTCCGAGTCTTTCAACTCGACCCGCCCCCGCCCGTCGGCATTGTCGCCCATGGTCCAGCCCCACTTGTCGGCCTGGCCCTCCGTGCCCATTTCGTCAACCGGAGCCGTCACGTAGAGGTCAACCCACGCCAGGTCGGATTTGAACTCATTGCTGACCGTCAGGCCGACGCGGTAGAACCCCGGAGTGCTGTAGGTGTGCTCCATCTTCGCGGCGCCCTCCACCACCGCATTCTCCAAATGCCAGACGTATTTCAACTCCTTGCCGGCGGGATCCTTGCTTCTGGAGGCATCAAACGTCACCTTCTGCCCGACCTGGGCCCGAACCGGTCCTTCCAGAACGGCCTGGGGCGCTTCCCATCCCTCGGGCGCCGCCGGCCGGACCGTGCGATTGGAGACTTTCTCGAAGTAGTCCTCGTTCTCGTTGTCTTTGTAGTGATTCCCGTTGATGTCGATCCAATCGGCGAACTTGGCGAAGACGCCCCAGCGGTTGTTCTCGAGCCGGTTGTTTTCGATGATCCAGTGGAACATCTTCCATTTTTCGCCTTGGCTGGCGTAGTCGCCCTGGAAGACGATGCCGGCGCCGTTGTTGTGGTGGCAGTAGTTGTCTTTCACGATCGTGTGGCTGCCCGAGCCGTGGACGATGACGATGCCGCCGTGCGTGAAACCGGCCTCCGGCGCGTTGTGAAATCCATCCGGCTGTCCGTTATAGGCCGCCTCGTTGCCGATCAGCACGGTGTGGTCTGAGCCGCCCAGCCAGAATCCGTAGCTGCTGTGGTTGGCTTTGTTGCGGATGTACGTGTTGCCCGGACTCCAGGCCTCCACCGCGTTGTTGTTGGCGTATGAGCAATCGTTTTCGATGAACACGTTGCCCGTGGAGACCCAGGCGTTCAAGACGCGGATGAAGATGCCGTCGCCGCCGTGTGTGATGTCGTTCCGCTCGTATACATTGTCGTTGGAGCCGCTTTCGATCAGCACGCTGGTGGAGTCGCGCGCGTGCACTTCACCCGGTCGGATGCGCAGCCCGTAGGAGAGGTTGTTCTCCCGGACCGTGTTATGGCACGACTCCCACATCTTCAGGCACACGTTGGCACAGTGCGAGAAGTTGTTTTTCTCGATGGTGTTGTCGTTGCACTCGCGCAGGTCCAGGCCGTTCCAAACGTTGGTGGCCTTGTTGTTGTGAATCGTGCAGCGATTCATGCGCGTCAGGATGATGCCGCCGTTGCGGTCTCCCTCGCCCCAGCCATAGTCGGGGTCGTTGTAGTTGTCAGAGAAATCGCAGCTCTCGATCGTCCAGTCTGCGCCATCCGTCGCCGTCAGGGCGGTCTCAAACCCGTGCACGTTGAGATTCTTCAGAGTGACGCCCGAGCATTTCTCCGCCTGGATGCCGATCCCCGCCTTGCCCAGCGACTCCTTGTCACCCACGATGCCCGGTCCCTGTAGCGTCGCTCCATTGCCGTCGATCGTGATGTTGTCACCTCGGATGATCAGCCCGTGATGAAGCACCGCCCCCTTCTCGAATGTGGTGTCCTTCGTAATGACCATGGGTTCCTCGCCGCGGACTGACGACGGCGCAATCAGAATCAGCGCCGCGCAGAGTGACTTCCACATGTTGCAACTCCCTTATCTTGTCCGATTTCTCGTTTCTCACCGGGTCGAATCGCCCCGCGGACGCCGTCTCATTCGGGCGTGCGGAATCGCCCCTCTCAGGTCCGGCATTCTTCCGGCCCGAGCACCACTCCGCCACAGCGGGGCAGATCCACACAGCACACCCGCCCCTCCACCTCCACCCGTGCCGCCTTCGCCTCGCCAGGATTGACCACGATCACATGCCGCCCTCTTCTGGCCGCAAACACACCGGGCGTCAACGGCCTGGGCGGAATGGTCAGCTCGAACTCTCTGTGGATCGCCAGTACCGCCTCGGCGCTCGGCGGGCAGCCCAACACGGTGAGCGAACCTTTGCCCCGCCGCTCGCGAAAGCCGATTGTGTATTCCCGCCCGACCGCCGCCGCCATCAGCCGCCGCTCGTCTTCGTCGGCCGGCCAGGCTTCCTGCCGCGCCGTGATCGGCTCGCCGGGCACCTGGCGATACGCGAAGACAGCGCCCTGGATCCTGAAACCCCATGAGCACTTCAGATTCCGTGTGAACGGATAGCTCGTTCCATCCGGCCGCAGCGTCCCCTCCACCAGCGACTGAAACATCACCAGGTGCCCGCCCTGCTCGACGTATTGCCAGAGCCGATCGGGCTGCTCGATCCGGCCTCCAACCATCAGCAGGGCCGGCGGCGCGAAGTCCCGGTCCACGTCCACCAGGTCATATTCGATGCCCATGTCGTGCAGGACGGCGAACAACGGATCATCAAGATCCTGTTTGCGGATCTGCGCGATCTGGTTGCATCGCCACGACCAGGTCACGGCGAACGACGTCTCCGGAGGAGGCGCGTCTTCCAGCGTGCGGAAGTGCCGGACAGCCTCTGCGAAAGCGGCGTACAGATCGGGCCGCGCCACGCCACGCTCGTTGATCGGTGCCCCCGTCCAGTTGTCGCGGTCGACCAGCATATACCAGTTCCAGCCGCGAACGCCTGCCGCCAGTGCTATTAGCGCCGTCAGGCGATAATGGTCCGGCGTATAGGAGCGGTCCGGCATGCCGTGCCAGATTCCGCTGGCGAACTCCGCCAGATACGGGAAATCGGTGACGGCTCGCAGCAATCGAAGCCGCTCGCGGAAGTAACGAAGCCCCGATCTGCACTCGTTGGCCGGGTATGGATCAATCCCGTAAATATCCGCCAGGTCCGCCAGATCGTGCCATTGCTGGGCGTCCACGCCCGGCCACGTGTTGAGCACGATGGGCACCGTGCATCCGTTCCGCCGATACTCATTGACCACCCATCGGGCGTATTGCGTAGCCAGGTCATAGCGATACTGGCAACCGTCGTAGAGGCGCTGGTCTTCGACGAAGGGAGCCAGGGTCGGGATGGCTTCCGCGAACGACGCATAATTCGTGCCCCATGCGGCATTCCAAGCGACTACCGAGCCATATCGAGCGGCCAGCCAGTCGGAGAAGCCGATATCCTCGCCGTAATAATAGAGCATGGGGTCGATTTCGTTATCCGCCTGAACGGCGATGACTCGGGTGCCCAGATGCGGCTGGAGAACCCGCATCGCCGCTGCGATCCAGCACGCTGCCTTCCGCTGGAACTCCGGATGCAGCTTGTGGAACGGCGCGGCGTGGTCCGCAATACCCATGTTGTGATATTCGGAGTAAATGAAGGGCCCCGGCCGCGCAAACACCTTCATACCATGACGTTCCACCGCGGCCAGAAAGCTCTCCAGGAGCGAAAAATCGTATTTCCCCTCCTGCACCTCGTGAAACGCCCAGGGGACGTAGGTAGCGACCACATCGATTCCCAGCCCTCGGGCCGACGCCAGAATCGCGTCCCAATACATCGGCTGGACCCGCCAGTAGTGAATCTCCCCGCCAATCATCCCGCATTTCCTCCCACTGCCACCCGCTCACGGCGCCTTCCATCGCCATGGAATTAAGTGGGATACCTTACATCCACGGCCCCCGTCCTGCAATCCTCCCGCCCGGTCGGGCCGCGTCGGAAGCTGTTTGCCCGCTACAAGCCGCCGTGCCATAATCCCGCCTCAACCCCGGCCGGATCGTGCGGCCAGCGTGAAGCGACCTCCAGCGCGAGCGGCTCCGATGGATACTCTGAACATCTCGCTGTCGGATATGAAAACCCGGACGGAGCCTGGCCGCCTCACCGAAGTCCGCGTGACCGATACCCGGGCCGAGCTGCGGACTCCGGCCGCCTGGGCTGAATTGACGAGTCTGGCCGATGGCACGGTTCGGGTGGAATGGCACCCCGGAGAGAACTGGCAGAGCGTTCCGACTCGACACCTGCACCCCGGGGGCCGATCGAAAGGATCAGGGTCTCCGGGCAGACCCCCCTTTTCCGGTGGACCGCCTTTTGAGTCCGCCTCAACCCGCCTGGTTGCAGGCTGCCTCACCATCGAATACGCCTCTGACCCCCTTCGTCTGCGGTTCCGGGGCCTCCAGGGCCCCCTGCTGAGTGAATCGCGCGCGGCTGGCCCTGCTTACGGTTCGAGGGGGGTCGCCATAACCTGGAGAATCGCCCGTACGGAGCGCATCCACGGTCTGGGTCAGAACGCGTTTGTGCAACTCAATCGGGTGGGTCAGATGCGAAACATGGCCGCGGATCATGCGGCATGCCGCGGGGGAGACATTCCGATCGCCTTTTTCGTGAGTACGGGGGGATATGGAGTAATTGTGGACAACCCGCACCTGGCGCGGTTCGACCTCCGCCGACCCGGACGGATCACGTTCGAAAGCACCGACGGGTATCTCAGCTACTTCGTTCTGGCAGGCCCCGAACTGGCCGACGTTCTGCAGCGATACGCGGATCTCACCGGTCGTCCCAGCCTCCCGCCCAAATGGATGTTCGGGCCCTCCTTTTGCCGGATTCCGGGGGGGACGGTCGCGGGCTACCGCACGTCGAAAGAAGTAATCCAAACCGCACGGACCCTGCGGCGGCGAAAAATCCCGGCCGATGCGCTGATCCTCGATTTTCAGTGGGAGGAGCATATCGGGGACCTTCGTTGGGACCGCCGTCACTTTGGTCGGGCCCGAACAATGCTGCGCGAGCTGGACCGGCGAGGGCTCAAAACCCTGATCATCCTGAAGCCGGCCGTTAACGTCACAGCGTCCACGGCGGCCGAGGTGGTGCGCCGCCGCCTCGCACTCGACCGCCTGGATAGAAGCCCCTTCACCGCCAATTTCCATCGCGGACGGAGCTACTTTCTGGACGTGTTCCATCCGCGGACGCGGCGGTGGTATGCCGAGCAACTGCGGCGACTGTTGGCCGACGGCGTGGCGGGCTGGTGGACGGACGAGGGCGACTGGTTGGGGTACCTGTCGCAATCCGTCCGTGATCTGACCCGCTCGGCCGACGCGATGCGGAACCTGTACGGCCACGCGTGGTGTGCCACCCTGGATGACGCGCAGCGATCCATCGGTCGAAACCGCGTGGTGAACCTGACGCGCTCCGTGCGAATCGGCACTCAGCGACACGGCACCATCGTCTGGTCCGGCGACGTAAGCCCGACGTGGGAATGCCTGGCCGGGCAGATACAGATGGGACTGAATATGGGGCTGTCGGGCGTGCCGTTCTGGACGACGGACGGCGGCGGATTCGCGGGCCACCCGGGTCCGGAACTGTACGTGCGCTGGGCCCAGTTCGCGGCTTTCTGCCCCGTCACTCGGTTTCACGGGTGTGGGCCACGAGAACCGTGGCACTTCGGGCCCCGGGCGGAAACGGCGGTCCGAGACGTTCTCGCGTGGCGGATGCGACTGCTGCCGTACATCTATTCGACCGCTCGGCAGGCGCACGAGTCCGGGACGCCCATGATGCGGCCGATGGCGTGGCTCGACCCGTCGGACCGGCGTTTCGCGAGTGTGTCGTGCCAGTATCTGTTCGGCGATTCACTGCTGGTTCGGCCGGTAACCGAGCCGATGAGGCAGATTCGCCAGCGCGGCGGGACAGTTCGCACCGAGCTGACGGCCGGCCCCTGGTACGACTTCTGGACGAACGATCTCGTATGGCCGCCGACTGGCCGCAGCCGGCGTCCCAACAGGCCCTCCGTTTCCACGTCGGCGTCATTGGAGCGGATTCCGGTATTCGTCCGCGGCCCGGCCTTGCTCCCACTGGCCGACACCGCACTCTGCACGCGCGACCAGTCATGGGATGCACTGACACTTCGGGTATATGCGGGCGACCCGCGCTCGGCGTGGCAAGCGGATTTCACTCTCTACGAAGACGACGGCACCACCACGGGGTACGAGAAAGGACAGTGTTTCCAGACCCGGCTGCGGGCATCCCATGAGCCCGGCACGGCAATCTCGCTGACGATTGACCCAGACAGACGCCACCGCCCCTATGTCCCCAAACGGCGACAATGGAACGTTGAGTGGATTGGGCTTGCAGACAAGCCAACGGTTCGGATGAATGGAAAAGCGTTGACTGCCGTCCGGAGCTCCGGATCTATCCAAACCACACGCTTGCCTGCAGTCGCGAGCACCCGCCCTCTCGCAATAGAGGTCTTCGTCTGATCGAAATGCCGCATGTCTCGAAAACCACACTCACCAAAAGGCGGTAGCCAGGCTCCGGCAACCAGAACTCCGAGGCCGACGGGAAAACAAGCGTTTCGAAGCGAGCCCCCGCCAGCCCGCCCAATGCCCCGGCGAGAGCCGGGAAGACATCTTGTCATGGGAAACGGCGCAGCCACGAACCCTTTCATGATCCCTAACGCCGCCCGAATGTAGGCATATGTAACTTTCGGATATTTCGATTGTTACCGCGATCGACCCCTCCCAGTACCTACGCGACGGCCATCCTGACTGGAAAACTCGGATCTCCCTTGGTTCGGGACTCTCATCCGCTATAATCCCATAAAGGGAATCCCTCAGTCTTCGATGGCGGAGGGGACGGCGCGCTGGGACGACTGGACTCCGAGATGCACCGTGCTTGCCGTGGGACGCAGTCCGGATTCCGGTCCACGCCTGGCTGAAGCTGCGATGTAAAATTTTGCTGAATGAGTGTTCCTATGAACCTTCCGCCCCCCTAACCCCGCAGTTCACCCGTGTGGTACGCGGATGGGGTTCGCCGGACCCTTGGCTGGGAATCCATAAGGAGGAGCTCGCATGGAAAAACGTCTGCTTCTGGCCGCGCTGTTTGTGGTGGGTGTGGTCATGCCAATACAGGCCGCAAACTCGCCGGCACTCGATGAACTGACCGACACTGCCGCGGCAATGTGGAGTTGGGGACTTGAGGGTTCGGGGACCACCGTGATCAGCAACGACACATCACGCAAGCTGGTGGGCGTCGATTCTCTGAAATATGACACCCAAGGGTGCTTTGACACGTGGCTCTGGACCCCCGTGGCACGGAATGCCAACTGGGATCTGACCAACAAAATCGCCCTGCGCTTCAAGGTCTACGCGGAGAACTCGAGTCCGTACCTGTTCCAGAACCGCTCGCCCTGGATTCGCCTGGGAACCGGTCCGGGGACTTCCCGCTACTACCAGTACCAGACCAACTCGGACATCCTTGATGGGGCCGTGGGCCAGTGGATCGAGCTGACGATTCCGCTGGCTGGTGACGCTACGTGGCAGCGGACCACCGTCGGAAGCCCAAGTCTTGGCGACATTGACTATATTGAGATCCACGCGGACACCTGGGACTGCGGATTCATTCTCTGGTTCGACGGGATGGAGTTTCTGGATTCGGAAGGCCCGCTGCCGCCGCCGGCGAATCTGGCGATCACGCCCTTCTACTCGACGACTCTCGTGGAATGGGACGCCGTGAACGATCCGAGCGTGGCCGGCTACGACGTGTATCGTCGGACGGCGGTGGGTTCGTACGGCGCACCCATCAAGCGCGTTCTGCGCACATCGTTCACCGACTGTCATCTGACTCCCGGCGCCACGTACTACTACAAACTGCTGGCTGTCGACGGAGGCGGCGCGCCGGTCAGCCAGTTCTCGTCCGAGCTCGGCGTCACCCTGGACGACGATCCCGCCGGATACTCCACGCATAAGAGTCTCGAATTGCTCATGGCCTTCTACACCGGCGGCTATACCAGCGCGCAGGTGAACCAGCTCACGGCGGGTCTCAAAAAGGGGCTCGAGTTCTATTACCGCACGACCCGGGCCCGCCTGAACATGGACGTAACCTGGCTGTACATCCCCCTCAGCACCCCGGGCGTCGCCACGGACTGGTATAACCCCGAGCTCCAGGCCGACCTCCGCGCGCGTGGCGTCCAGGACCACCAGTTCGATCTGGCGTACCTGGTGGGGCAGGATCTGGCCGGCTGCTTCGGCGGATACGTGGTTTTTGGGAGTACCTGCGCATCCTTGGGTACGGTGTGCGGCGTGGCGTATCCGGGCAAGGATCCCGGGGTGAACTACACGATCGCCTGGACCTTCACGCATGAGATCCACCATGCCCTGGAGGCGATGCAGAGCCTGAGCCCCGGCACGCCGGAAGTGCTTTTCTGCCACTTCCCGTGGGCCTACCCCGACCCTCTGGGAGCGCCCGGATGGCAGATGGACTGGGGCCCGCACTTCGACGGAATCGCGATGACCAACCGCGATTACGGCGACAACTGGTTCCTTTTTCCGGCGCCCTATGACCAGTACATCGAGTGCGTCGACACCGACGGCGACGGCTTGCCGGACGACGATCCGCGGGTCTGGATGGACGAAGCCCGGTTTGGATCCGATCCGACGCTGGCCGACACCGATGGCGACGGGTTGACCGATCTGGATGAGTACAGCGCGTACAATTTCCGGGGCACGGACCCGAACAACCCGGATACCGACGGTGACGGCATTCCGGACGGGCAGGATCACCAGCCGTTGTACCGGGTGCCCAGGTATCTGCCGATGATGCCGACACCCAACCTGGATGGTCTGGTAGATGCTTCGTGGACCCGGCTGACCGATGGGTACTATTTCACGAAGAACACCACGGATTTCCCGTTGACTACGTATGCCGGCTACAACGAGACGGGACTTTTCTTCGCGTTCACTTCAACGCGCCAGTTGCGGTTCATGATTTCGATTGACGGCAGTGGAGAGGACGGACGTTTTGAATCCCCCGTCCGCCACACGGCCGGGGCCACCGACACCCTTAACCTGGACAACAAAAGCAATCACTACGGCGACTCGTGGGCGGACGGCAACCATATCTACGCATACTACGGGGCGAGTGTTGCGCAGGTGTATGGGCGCGGCACGATTCCCGGGTCTCAGGTGGCATCCCGGTATGCCGGTGGCATCTATTCAACGGAAATCCGCATTCCGCGAGCGCTGCCGCCCGGCGCGGCGTACACCTGGTATCCGCCGGGAGAATCGACCCCGGTGGTGGACGGGTTGACTCTTGAGCCCGGACACGTGATCGGCCTGAACATCACCTTCTCCAACCTCTCGGGCTCTGACGCCAGTGAGTTCAGCGGCACCTGGACCGGACTGTTTGAGACGCACTCTTTCGTGGACTTTATCCTCCAGGACTACGGGGATCCGGATTTCGACGGCGATTATGACCTGGCGGACGCCGCCGTACTCCAGGCCTGTTTCAGCGGCACCGCCCCCCGGACCCCGGCCTGCATCGACATGGATTTTGACCAGGACAACGACGTCGATCTCGACGATTACGTCAATTTCGCGAATCGACTCACCGGCCCGCAATGAGTGAGTGACCGGCGGGCTCGGGTCTATGGCAGTGGTTCCCAGAGACGCGATGTCGCTCCCAGCCGGCAGCAGCGCGATCGTCTAATCGTGCGCCCGAGAGGACGTTCCGCGTCCGGCCGCGTCGATGTGCCGGCTGGGACCGGACCACAAGTGGCCACGCTTTGTCAGGAGCCCGCAAGGCTCCGCTGCAACACGGCGAAATCGGCAAGGTCCACATCCTCATCCCCGTCAAGATCGCCGCCAACACACTCCGGCCGCAGGCCCGCATCCGGACCGTCCAGGCAGAAGCAGAACGCGGCGACATCGTCGGAATCCACCACCCCGTCGCAATCCATGTCGCCCGCCAGACATGCGTCCATCGTGCCCAGGTAGGGCAAGTGGTTGCGGGACGTAACGGTGACCTGAAGAGGACCCGGTGTATCCGATGTGAATGGGAACACGACAACGCCGAATTCGTTTGTATCGGCCACCTCGTAGATGTCTCCAGGCCGGCGAACGCAGACCACGGCCCCCGGCATCGGCTCGCCGTCCACGGTCGCCCCCACCTGGATCGCCGTGTCCACTCCGACCGTGATGCGGCTCGGATGGACTACACTCATCGCCTGCGGGTCCGATGTCCAGACGGGCATCTCCGGGTCGCCGATCAGCGTGAGCTCGGCAAAGATGAACCGGTAGTAGTCGTCGTCCTCGTAGGCAACGTTCTTGTGATGGCTGAAGCACTCCCCGAGCCGCACCTGACCTTCGTGGAACAGCGACCGGAAGAAGTAACGGTCGTAGCGCAGTGAGTGGCCGTCGTCCGCGAGAAGCTCGGAGAACCCCGGACCCGTGTTGCCCACAAACGCCACGCCCGCTCCGTTGCCGGCCCGGACCCATGTCTCCCCGATGGGCTGTGCAACGGTAAGCCGGCACGGATGGCAACCGACGGAGTACATGATGCTCGGCCGCTGCAAATTGGTCAGTTGCAGAACGTGGTAGGCGAAGATGTAGTCGCCGTGGTTGCTACTGCCCGCGCCCAACGACGTCGGCGTGGCATGGTCAATATGGTTCACCAGGTTGTTCCCGAGGTTCAGGGCTTCGAGGAACGGGGTTCGGTGCGGCCCCAGGTCGCTGTCGTAGATGGTTTGCACGGTCCAGTCGGCCGGAATGTACAGACTGTGAATGGCTGTCTTGCAGTTCTCGCCCTCGGCGCCGCCGGGAGCCTGGTCCATTCCGAACAGCGTGGCCTTGCGCGCGTAGTTCGACAGGGACGGGCTCTTCTCGTAGTTCAGGATCTTGTTGACGACAATCGCGATGTCGGAAACATTGCGGACCATGACGCGCCCGACATGCACTTCGCAAACCCAATCGTCGTCGAAGTCGGCGTAGTACGTGTCGTTGGGGATGGACTCGTCCGGTTTGACCGACACGATCCATCGCTCCTCGCAGGGCACAACGTCCACTCGCCCGCCGAGAAGGAAGTACGTCGTTCCCCACGATTCATAGGCGTCGCGTACAAAGCCCCTGATCTTCTCCACCGTCGTGCCCTCGTAGGACTCCTGGGCATAGATCCACTCGGTCGTCACCACGGTCGCCGGGACGCCCTTGCGAGTCTTCCACTCCACCAAGGGAGCGAAGGCGTCAGCCCAATCCGCTTTCGTCACAACCACGTACTCGTGGCAGCCGGGCTCGACGCCTCTGCCGTTCGCCGTCCCCCGGATACCCCGGCTCAGTTGCACAGCCTGAGGGTTGTCGACCATGCCGCTGACCATGCGGGAATAACTCAGGTCGGAGCCTGCCGACGCGCTCCTCGGCAGGTAGTCTCCCAACTCGTGGCCCGGCTCGCCCTCCAAAACGAACTCGACGGACGTGTGCAGAAGAAGCCGCTCCTCGGCCGCGACATATTGCAACGGGTGGATTCGCACCACAGCGAAATTCTGGCCCGCCAGGTCCGCCTGTCGCTCAAACTCCGCCACCGCAGGGGGATAGGCTTCGCCGGATGCGTAGGCGCCCCGATCCGGCTCCGCGCGCGGGCAGGCGTCCTCTGCGTCGCTGAAGGCACATACCCGCTGTGCTGGCGCCACTCGATGGCGTCCCGGCAAGACTTCGGTCTCCACGCTCCGCACCCGCAAACCCGTCACCCGCATGTCGATAGGCAGCGCTATGCGCACCGTCGTGCTGGGAAGGCGAGGCCATCCGGGAGCGTGAAGATACACGGCGCCCGGAATCTCCACCCACGTGTAGCCATCCCGAGCCGCCAGGCGGACGTCCGCCGCCGTGAATTCAACCTGATGACGAATCGCGTACCCGTGCGGGCCTGCCCCGGTCCCTGCGGCAGACGGCCCTGCCGTAGCCCCGCCCGCCACGGACGGACTGGCCGCCCATGAAAGCAGCACGCCCAGGAAGCACTGCGGGAGTCGACCGATGAGCGATGTGTTGGCCCGATCCATGTCAAACTCGTTCTCACTAGGGAATGCGGATCGAGAGAACGCAAAGGCTGTCGCCTGACGACAGCCTTCGCACACTGCCTGCGGAATGTGATTCCGTGTTCTCCCGGCAGAGAACCCCACTCATGCCGCCCGGGCTCCGCGCGCGCGCCGCAGCACAACGGGCGCCGCCAGGCCCAGCAGCAAGAGACTGGCGGGCTCCGGAATCACGCGACTGATGCCGTACACGGACAAGCCGTCGGTCGGCTGATCTGCGGCACCGGCCATCCACGCGAAATGAACCTGACCATCGGAGCCTCCGAGCATGAGCAGCGGTATGGCCCCTTCGATGTAGCCGTACGCGGTGCCTTGCACGTAGCGATTGCCGTACACCACGTCCACCAGGCCGATTGGCTGCGGCGACGTGTACTCGCATAAGGCAATCTGGCCGGGATGAAGCGTTTCCGTGAAGCTGAAGTCGAGGTAATACTCGGCCCCCGGGAGCACCGGACCGAAGAAGATGTCGTGCATGGACGAAGACCCCGTCAACGGATTCCGGTCGACGTCGATTTCGAAGAAACCGTAGACCGTGGTGGTCGGCTCCACCGCACTCGGCGCCGATATCTCGTTCCAGAAGTCCGTACGGAAGTACAGGAAGTCGTCATCGTACCACACGTCCACCCGGTCGATGTCGTGCAGCGGCGGGGGCTTCCCGAAAAGCGCCTGCGCGTCCCCTTGCGCATCGACCACCGGCGATAGCTGCTGCCCGTAGGCGGCGCCAGCAAACACCAACACTGCGAACAAACTCACAAACCTCATCGTCTTTCCTCCTTTGCTCCCATTCACGACGTGAGCGACATGTCGGCGGACCCGGGAACCTCTCCCGACATTTCCGCCGAATCACCCAGGGCCTGCTTGGCCCCCACAGAGAGAACCGCCACCCCCTCGCCCATGTTGGCAAGGGTCGGCCAGCCGAGCACGATCCAAGCCAGTGATCGCCATCCTAACAACCTGCACACGTTGCTTCAAGTGTCCCTGGGGATATTTCTCGTAACCTTCCAGGACCGATGGATGGGAATCCGGCCGCTTTTCTGCCGACCGGCGGTTTCTCCGATGTACCTCAACGATGGTTTGAACGCGAATAAGCCGTAACCTATTGGTTTACCGCTGGATACATAATGTCTGCGACTCGCTGGGTCGATATTTCCGATTCCCGGAGTGCCGCCTCCGAACGAAAGAAGGCGAACGCTTCTCGGAGCGCTATCGTCAATTTCCGTCCCCAGAGATATACTACGGGAAATACGCTGGACGCCCTGCCAGGGCAGCGAGGCGTACTCAGGCAGGAGATTGGTTCAATGAGCGAGTCGCCAGTTCACGCGGGAAATGCACCACCGGGTTTCGAGGAACAGGCGCGCGATGTGGTTCGACGTCTGCGCAGCGCGATGACCAACCTCGTTTCTGTGGCAGGCGCCGACCCGACCAACGCACGGAGCATGGCCCGGAAGTTCGGCATCAACAAGAACCTGGCCTGGCGGGTATCCAACATCATCCGCAGCACCGACGCAATAGCGACCGTGCCGTACATACCCGGCCCCGGCGGCGGCAACATCCTCCTACGCGCCTTCACCGAAGCCGGGGCGCCGATTGAGCAGGTTGCCCTTCTCCGCCGCAGTCTGAACGAGTTTCAAAGCCTCGTGGCCACGCACTCCGCCGACCGCGAAACCCTCGAAATGATGCTGGGCAATCTGACACACGAAGGACAGCGCGAACGGGACGAGGCGCACCGCAAGCTGGCCTATCGCGGCAACAGCGCCATTTGGGGTGTGCGTGCGAGCGCCCAGTACAACTGCCATCTGGTTGCTCCCAGCGACCGGAACGACCGGCTGGATCACGGCCGCATCTGCGGCCTGATGGGCTTCCAGCGTCTGCGATCCAACGTACGGTGGACGGTTTCCCAGATCGTGCGGATCGCGGCCGACGGTTCGCAGCAACCGGTCCTCGGAACACCCGAGCCCATCGACCCGGCCTGCAGCAATCTCGACTCCGTGCCTTTGCTGACGGAGTTCTGCAGCCAACCGCTCCCGGACGTCAACGTCGTACATGGCCGAGGAGGTGCCGTTCGGCATGAGATCCTCGGCGGTTCCGTGGGTGCGACCGCATCCGCTGACTACGTCACCGCCTGGTGCGTACGCCGCTTCTCCCCACGATACGCAGATCCCATGGATGACATGGTGCCCACCGGCCTGTCGGCCCTTCTGATCACACCGGCGGAGTGGCTCACTCTCGACGTCCTGGTACATGTTTCACTCGGCATCAACGTCTCGCGCACCCCAATCCTGTGCAGCGAAATGCCCGGGGGCCCCCCCTATTCTCCGGCCGATCCCGAAGGCGGAAGGCTGCCCCTTTTCGAGGAGGCGTACAGCCTGGGCTCGCCCCCCGACCTCGTCGCGCCAGAGCTGCCGCGATGCTCTGAGATGGTCCAGACCGTGTGCGCCAAGCTCGGCTGGAACCCGGACGAATTTGAAGGCTATCGACTCCGGTTTCGCTATCCGCCGATTCCGACACTGGTGACGATCCCCGTCTCGATGCCGGAAGGTTGAAAGGCGCCGCATCACGACCCTCGATTGCGACCCAAACCCGGAACGCCTCTGACGCGCCGGCGCCGGTCGCGCCGTCCAAGCCGAACGAGCCTCAACACCCACGCGGGGTCGTCTTCAGCACCCCCCTTTCCGTTGGACGATCGTCAACCGCCTTGTGTTTCGGCGAACATCGCGTTCACCCGTCGCGACAATGCAGAAGAGGCCACGCCGTCGCCCTGCACCGAGGTCGCGAGCCGGAGACACACCGGTGTGGCCAGGTTTTCTGCATACAGACCGGCCGTGTGGCCGGCCCGGACCCCTCCTATCCCCTTGACCAGGGGGCCGAATTTTCGATCAGCACTCCAAGACCCCGCTCGGCCCTTGCCCGTCAGACTACCCTGCGCGTCTGCTCCGCGGTACCTTGGCCGCGTGACCGCATGGACTCCATCCCGATCCGACGCCGTGGGACCGGGCCTTGGGCCGGTCGTGCCGCGCATCACGCCGCCCGAGGCCTTCGCGCCGCTTGCGGAACTTTCCAGACGGGCCGCCCTGCGATCGCGCATCGACGCCGATCCCGAACGCGACGCGCTCCTTGTGAACTACCGACGCGCCTTCCGCGAGCAGTTCCTGCACGACGTGGCGTACAATCTTGCCAGACTGGAGCAGTGGCACGCGGAGTCCGAACCGGCCTCTCGTGCGGCGATCCCCGGCATCCTCGCGCTGCGGCGGCTGGCCGCGGCACTTCGGCAGATCGACCCTTGGAGCAGCACCCGGGAGGAAATGCGGCATGAAGGTGCGGCGCAGGCCTTTTATTACACTGCACTGACGGTTGGGAAGGCTCTTCTCCGAGCCGAGCGGTGCACCACCGATCGGACGCCCCGGTCCCTGCCCGGCCTGGCGCAACGGCTTGTCAATGAGCTGGAACGGGCAATCCCCGACCCGCTCCGCGCGGGGCCGTGGTCCGGGCTTCTGCCGATTCTCTGGTATCACGGCCTGCGCCGACGCGTTCCTGGGTTGCCCTATCGCCGGACGGCCTTTTTCGAGGGGATGCACAAGCTGCTCTCGTCCGGCGTCCTTCGCCGACTCACGCCGGGAGCAGGGCCCGTGGTGGAGCGGCACGATCCCTCCGGCGTGCTGTCGGACCCAGGGTTCTTCGATCGGACCACCGGCGCCACGAAGCACAACATCATTCTGGCGCTCTCCCACCGGCATCCGACATTCGACCTGCCGGTTCTGGCGGAGGCGCTGCAAGGTGTGCCGTTCGGGCTCTGGGCTACCGGGTTATACTTCCCCCGGGCGGCCCAGCGGGATCCGCAGTTCGTTCTGGTTTATCCCGGGGCCAAGCAGTCGCTGAGCGTTCCGCTGGCCCGATCGGTCGCCATCCTCGAACACGCCCGGCTCCCGCTTCTCATCGCCGTGGATGGTATTCCGCCCAATCTCCTGTACGGACAGCAGGCACGCATCAAGCGCGGCTTTCGGGTTTTGACGGACCATCTTCAGGCCCGCGGTTCCCGCGGTCGACGGACGTTCCTCGTTCCATTCAGTCTCGATGATACGGTGACCTTCATCCAGGGACGGGAGACGAGCATTCACGCAACCTTCCATCCGCCCATCTGCCTGGACGACGTGGCGCCCGCCCCGTCGCAACCTCGGCCGGATCGCCTGAACTGGGGTGACCCCCTGTTGAGCCATCTGGAGTGCCTCTTCCTTTCCCACACCGGGCAGATGCGGCACGGCTGGCAGACGCCTTGTGTTGTGACCGCCGTTCGCGCCGCTCATGCGGTCCGCCGCGGCCGGCTCGAACGGCTTCTGACCCCTTCTTTGTTGGATCTGTGTCGGCGGGGAGGCGATTGGAGAAGCGGCCGCTTGGGATTCCCCCGGACGGCAGAATTCACACCCCCCTGACCGGTTAATGAGTTCCGGACGGCGGCACTGGCGAGCGCCGGCCGCCGCAGTTGGAAGGACCGTGAGCCTTGCGCTCCGAAGGAGACTTGTTGACAACGCGGGACACCGCTGTCTAAGATCGTGCGTCTTTCGGAGCGTATCTCCGTGCCCATGCCTGGTGAAGCTCAGCCTCCGCCCGACGTCGGGAAAGGACGGTTGCCATCCCCTTGACGCAGAGCAATCCCAAGCCGTTCGTACTGACCTGTCCGTTCAAGGGCACCGTGTGGCGTTTCGTGTTCTCCCTGCTGAAACGACCGATCGCGGCCCTTCTGTGCGTGGAGGAGGCCAACCGCTGTTATGGCCGGATCATGCAGCGGACCGAGCCGGAGGATTTCCTCGAACGGACGCTCCTTGAACTCGGAGTCCGCTACGAAGTCACTCCGGAACAGTTGGCCGGCATTCCCGCCGGCGGGCCGTTGATCGTGGTTTCCAACCATCCGCACGGGGCGCTGGACGGGCTGACGCTCACCCGCGTCGTCCGGCGGGTTCGGCCGGAAGCCCGCGGCTGGTCCAATTTTCTTCTGCGATGCGCCAAGCCCCTGCACGAATCCATGTTTTTCCTGGATCCGTTCAGCCGGCCGGAGTCGGCCCGGGTGAACATGGCCGCCATCAAAGACAGCATCTCCCTGCTGCGCGGCGGCGGGGCATTGGTCATCCAACCGGCGGGAATGGTCTCTCACCTGCGACTTCGGGCGGGGACGCTCGCGGATCCACCCTGGAGCGACACCGTCGTGCGGCTGGTTCGCAGGACGAAAGCGTCGGTGCTGCCGGTATTCATCGAGGGCCGCAACAGCGTCTGGTTCTACCTGGCCGGTCGGATTCACAAGCGCCTGCGCACCGTTCTTCTGCCGCGCACCTTCTTCCGGTCGCGTGGCAAGGTCATGCGCCTGCGCATCGGCAGGCCCATTCCCTTTGCCAAGCTGGATTCGTTCAAAACCGACGAAGACATGCTGAACTACATCCGGATGCGCACGTACGTGCTTGATCCGCATGACAGCCGAGCGAAACCCCCGCGCGCTCTGCACCTGCCCGAGCCCCTGCCCAGCCCCAAGGAGATTGTGCCGGCGGTGTCGACCGATCTGCTTCTGACCGATCTGGCGGCGCTGGACGAAGGACAGCGTCTGGTCGAAAGCGGCGAGTTTGCCGTCTGGTTGGCGAGCGCCCCTCAGATTCCCCATCTTCTTCGGGAGATCGGCCGGCTGCGTGAGGTGACCTTTCGCGGGGCCGGCGAGGGAACGGGAGCCTCCATCGATCTGGATCGATTCGATTCCCTGTATGAGCATCTCTTTGTCTGGAACACGCAGAAGCAGGAGGTTGTCGGCGCGTACCGGATCGGGCGTACGGACCGCATTCTGCCCCAGCACGGGCGCGACGGGCTTTACACATGCACCCTGTTTGACATTCCCATGGATCTCCTGGAAGAGATCAGTCCGGCTCTGGAGCTGGGTCGCTCGTTCGTGAGGCCGGAGTATCAGCGTCAGCACTCGCCGCTGGCCCTCCTCTGGCGCGGCATCGGCCAGTTTGTGGCCCGCAACCTCCAGTACAAGTATATTTTCGGCCCGGGAAGCATCAGCAATGCCTACCAGAGCATCTCCCAGCAGATGATGCTGGCGTTTCTGCGGGTCCACGCCCATCTGACGGCCAGCCGATACCGGGTGAAGGCCAAGAATCCGCCCCACTGGCCGCGTCAGGACGCGGTGGAGACGGGCAGCCGGCTCATGCAGGGGGTCCAGGAGCTCTCCGCGCTGATCTCGGAAATCGAGGCGGACGGCAAGGGGGTGCCCGTGCTGCTTCGCCAATATCTCCAGCTCAACGCGAAGTTTCTGAGCTGGCACCGCGACCCGACCTTCGGCAATACTCTGGTAGGCCTCATGCTTGGCGACATGACCACCACGGACCCGCGCATTTTGGAACGTCACATGGGCAAGGAGGCCGCCGCCCGCTTCATCGAGTACCATCGAGCGCGGGCGGTTGCCGGTTCGACTCAGGCCTCGGCCAGCCCTTCCCGGATGGCATAACGCGCTAACTCCACACGATCGTGAATACGCAGCTTACTCATCAGGTTCGTGGAGTGTTTGTCCACGGTCTTCACGCTGATGTGCATGAGGTGGGCGATCTCCTTTTTGGACAGCCCCCGCGCGATGTAGCGCAGCACCTCCACTTCCCGGGTGGTCAGGGTGGACACCAGCGACCTGGCGTCGTCACTCAGAGTCGCTCCGTCCCGATCCACGACGATGCGCGCCCGCACCTCTTCCGAGAAATACGCCCCCCCCGCCGTCACCTCGCGGATGGCCATGATCACCTTTTCCGGCGGTTCCCGTTTCGTCAGATACCCCCTCGCCTTCACGTGCAGGGCCTGCTGGATGTACCAGTCGTGCAGGAAGGCGCTCAGAAAAATGACCCGTGTGTCGGGTCGCTGCAAGGCGATCTCGCGCGCCGCGTCGAAGCAGATCATTCCCGGCATGTCGATGTCCATCACGACGATGTCCGGGTTGTGCTCAAGCGTCATTCGAAGGGCTTCCGCGGCGTCGCCGGCGCCGCCCACCACCTCCAGCCCCGGCTCTTGCTTCAGTCGCTCGGACAGGGCGCCGCGCACGAGAGCATGATCGTCCACGATCAGAATCCGGATATTGTCGTTCATATCCGCTCCCCCACCTGGTCCCGTGATTCGGCAAGAACCCGACTGATCATTGCCGCCAGGTCCGCCATCTGAAACGGTTTGCGCAACACGTGGATATTCTCCAGAGAGGGATACTCCACGCCCGGTTCGCTGCTGCCTGTCGTGACCACCACGGGGACCCGGACGCCGGCATCCCGCAGCTCACGCAGGCACGCCTCTCCGCTCATACGGGGCATATCCAGATCCAGCGCGATCAGCCGGATGGACTGCGGGCGCTCGAGCAAGCGCTGCATCGCCTCCCTTCCGTCCCGGGCCTGTAGAACATCGTATCCGCATGAGCGCAAAGAGGACATGACAATCGCCCGCACGTGATCGTCATTCTCAATAACCAGCAATGTCTCCCCCCGACCCGCAACCGTCTCCCGCCGCTCTTCTGCTCTCACCCGGTCAGGCCCCGGTGCGCAACAGGGCAGTTCAATCCGTACCAGCGTCCCCCGGCCCACCGCCGAGTCCAGTTCAACAGAGCCCCCGCTGTCCGTCACCACTCCATGCACCACCGCCAACCCCATGCCAGACCCCTGGCTGTCCGGCTTCGTGGTAAAAAATGGTTCAAAGGCGCGGGCCTGCGTGTCCGGCGACATGCCCGTACCGGAGTCCTCCACAATCAGAGTCGCCGTGCCCCCCTCATCGGTCTGCGATGACGAGTACCCGCTTCCACTTCCCCCGCTCGCACGCCGCACCGCGATGCGCAGCCGCCCCCCCTCCGGCATGGCATCCCGGGCGTTCAGCGCCAGGTTCATCAGGACCTGCTGGAGCTGCATCCGATCCCCCCGTACCCAGATGTCTCCCTCGGATCGGTAGTCCTCCACAATCTCCACGGACTCGGGCAACACGTACCGCAGCAGGCGCATCGCTTCGCCGAGCATCTGCACCAGGTTCACCGGCTGCTTAAGCGATCCATGCCGCCGACTGAACGTCAGCAGTGAACGTGTCACTCCGGACGCCTGACCGGCGGCCTGTTCCACCATCCGCAGCGGCTCAACCGCCGGGTGGTCCTCGGGCAGCGTCGTCCGCGCCAGCTCCGTGTACCCACAAATGGCCGTCAGCAGGTTGTTGAAATCGTGGGCAATCCCGTTGACCAGCGTTCCCACCGCCTCCAGTTTCTGAGACTGCAAACGCCGCAGTTCCAACTTGCGGCGTTCGGTGATGTCCAGCATGATGCCGTGGCAATGGGTGATCCGCCCGGCGCCGTCGCGCCGAAATCGCGTGCGGCCATCCACCCACCGGACCTCGCCCGAACGGGTCAACACACGACAGACGTCCGCCGTTTCGACCCGGCCCTCCTGCCCGGCCCGCGTCTGTTCCTCCATCAACCGCCAGCGGTCGTCCGGATGAATCAGATCGAGAAACCGGACACGCTGCGAGTAGAAGTCCTCCGGTTCATATCCGAAGCGTCGAACGTTGTCCGTCACGAACTCCACCGGCCAACCGTCGGCGTGCCGCCACAAGAACGCCACCGCCAAACTGTCCCGGATGATCGGTGCGAGCTGGTCCGCCGCCGTCCCGGCCTTCCGCGCGTTCGCCGCCGAACCGCGCAGCACCTCGGCCCCTTCGTCGGTCCGCCGCGAAGCTCCCGGCCGCCCGTTTCCGCGCCGCTCAAGCCACGTCAAGAGCAAGCCAAAGCCGGCAAACAGCACGACCCAACCGACCAACTTGTACAACGCGACGGCCGGTGCCGTCCCAAGCAGTTCGTTCCAGAAACGCCCCCCGTGTGATTCCGATGCGAAGCTATGGAGCGCTGCATCCAAACCCCAACCGAGCAGGCTGAAGCACGCCGCCAACACGATGACACGTTTTGGGGCTCTCACCGTACGCCCTCCCAGCCGACCGACGTCACCAGGAACGTCAACGGCCAATCCTTGGCCAGCCGCCGGATTCCCGCTGGCAGCGCCCTGCCCCGCCGTGATCCCCAAGACCGCGAAGACAAACCGATCTGCACGATGCCCGGAACGTTCCTATCGTAGCACGAAGGCCGTCTAATGTCCCGACTTTTGGGACATTAAAGCCTCCCAGGAACATTTCGTTTTATGGTGACAACGAACGCCGAAGCGGGTCGCAGCAGCTTCTTTTCAGGCGGAACCACCACCAGTACGCCTGGGTTCCCCGAGAGGGCAAAAAGGTGGCCCTTGTGAAGGTTGTTCGGGCCGGAACAAGAGGAAGGTCACAAGGGCCACAAGGCTCTTTCCTGCGAAAGCAAGCCTTCGCAGAATCAATTGTGCTTTCTGGCACAGTTATCGCTTTTCTCTTTTCGCTTGTCAATAGTCTGGCCGAAGAAAGCGGCACTGGCAGAAGACCCCGGTGGTCCGACGGCGGCAAGCACATCGTCCCTGTTTTGCTGAGCAAACCCGTGCAGGAACACCAATGGCATTTTCGCATCAGGTTCCGCCCATCAGGAGGCAACCGGATATCACTCACCTGCAGTTGGCATATGCTCCAGGCGACGTTGGAGCTCATCCACTACCCAGTCTGTCGCAATGAACTGCTCCGGTGTCGCAAAGCCCGTCGGAACGCGCGGGGTTCCCCGATGCAGCGCCAGATAGTGCGCCACCAGAGTCCCTCCCCATGAGGTCGTGAGCTCCATCGCAGAGAAACCCGTTCGCGGATCGGCCGTTACGTTCATTCGGAAACCGCAATACCGTCGGAACTCCTGGCCGGCATCTGACAGCCTGGCCGAGCCCTGGACATCCAGGATGAGGCGGTCGCGGTCTCGGTCCGGGTCGTATCGCAACGCGCGGTCGGCCATCAGCTCCGCCGCCAAGCTGGCGTCGTGCTCCGCGTTGCTGCGGAGACATCCCCGGTCCCGCCACGCCCGGGCCTGCCCCCAGTGCCCGGGGTATCGCAGCGTCATATAGTCGTACTCGCGCACCCCCAGGGACTGCAGAAACGCGACCACTTGCGGCGAGTTGTTGGAAGTCGGCGATGCTTCCAGACGACCGCCGTCAAAGGGCTCAACGCACGACAGCGCCTCGACGTATTCCAATCGCCCATTGCGCAGCACGGGAACCTGCCCGCTGTATTCGCTAATCAATCCACACGGATCGAACACGAGCTTGTACTTGAGCGGGTTGTCGGCCGCGATCTCGGTGATCGGAATACCCCCACAACGAACGCGGATCTCGTCGGCCTTGTCCTGGCGGGCCAGGTGAACGGCCAGGATGTTCGACAGCCCCGGCGAGACGCCGCAATCCGGAACGACAGGCAACCGGACGGCTCTCTCGCGGACGAACCGCTCCTGCTGGGCCACCGCCTCGGGATTGCCTCCCAGATCGCAGAACGCCACGCCGGCGTCCATCGCCAGCCGCGTCAGGTCCACATTGAAGCGATACGGTGCGCAACTGAGCATCGCATCCATGCCGCGCACGTCCGCCGCGCTGACCGTACGGCCGAACGTCACCGCCCCGGCGTGTGGCGCGCCCGCATGATCGAGGCGGTCACGTGCTCGATTGAGCGCCTCGGGGTCCGGATCAACCACAAGCACCTGGTCCGCTTGGCAGTATGTCAGCAGGTCGTAGATGGCGGCCGTGCCCTGCCGGCCGGCTCCGAAAACCGCGTACGAGAACCCCATATGAAACCCTTTCCCGCAATGTCGTGCGACGGCGGTATTATCGGGCCGACCGCTCATTTCCGCAAAGAATCTTCTGCTTCAACGCCCATTTCTATTCGATGATGAATGAGCGGGCTCTGCGTGCGCGCCGGGGGTACGTAATCAGGGCTGACGAACGAATGATTGAGGGCGTATCCAACTCGAGTCTCATCGCGGCGGCTTTCGGGCCGGGAGCAGCCCGGCGCGTTCACGCTGCGCAGGGGCCGGCGTTCGCACGGGAGGCCGGCGGAATTCGACCGATTGACGAGGTCGTCTATCCGCAGCCCCAGGATTCGGTCGAGCTCTCGCACGAAACCAATTCCATCCGCCGGCCGCCCGGAGTCCTCCAGCCGGAGTCTGAGCCCAGGAACAGTCGACCGGGGGTTTCCATCAGCGGAGCGGACCAGAGCTTTGCCCGCGCTATCCCGGGCGACCCCCAGAACCAGCTCAACGAGGAAGACCAGGAGAAGGTCCGCAAGCTCAAGGAACGGGACGCCGAGGTTCGTCGGCACGAACAGGCTCATATCGCTGCCGGTGGGCAGTACATCCAGGGCGGCGCCGAGTATCAATACGAAACCGGTCCAGATGGGAAACGGTACGCCACGAGCGGAGAGGTGGGAATCGACACGTCCGAAGTCCCCAACGACCCGGCCGCCACGATCCGGAAAATGCAGGTGGTCCGGCGGGCCGCGCTGGCCCCGGCCAATCCGTCCGACGCCGATCGCCGAATCGCCTCCGAGGCCCAGCAGAAGGAAATGAAAGCCCGGGCGGAACTGCAGGCTCAGCGGACCGCAGACTCGCTGAATGGCGCGACCCACCCGTCTGATGCTCCACGAGACGATCTGGCGGCCTCTCCGCGCGCCCGATCCATCGGCCAGGACGATGCATCCCCGGCGATCTCGTCTGCCCGATCCCCGGCTTCGACAATTGCCGGGCGCGAGGGGGAGCCTGCCGGATGGCAAGTGGTCACCGCGCAATCGGCCCGTGAGGCTGCGTCTTCGGTTCGGGGCGGGCGGGCGCCCACTCCCGTCGGGATGGCCGTCGCGGTGCGATCCTATGCGGCCGCCAGCATTGCCACCGCCAGCAGGTACCTGAGCACCCTCAGTTAAGCCGTGAGACAACAAAGCCCTGTACGTGCGATGCGTCGTACAGGGCTTTTTTCATTTACCGACCCGGGGCGGATTCGAACCGCCAACCTTTGGCTCCGGAGGCCAACGCTCTGTCCAATTGAGCCACCGGGTCCGGCGTTTTTCCTGCAGGGGGAGAATTCTCCCGGATTTGCCGTCGTTTGTAAAGCCCTTTCCGCAGCCCCCCGGGCCGGCTCCAAGAGACTGTGTTGGTGCCGCCTCGCCCGCCTTGTGGGAAGGATCCTGACTCCCGCGTCGGTCCGCCGGGGTTGCGAGCCCCCCCTTGCTGAACCCCGTGCATGCTCAACCCTTCACCGCCCGAGTGAAGCCGCCGGTGCTTTCTCGCGGGTATCGCTATCCCCCCCGTCGTTGGCGCCGGCGTTTGCGGGCGTCGGGGTCAGCGCCGCGCGCAGACCCGGCACGGGCCCGGCCCCCACGGAGGCGGCC
>JBPOIK010000169.1:0-3307 GCA_052034525.1 Planctomycetota bacterium | reverse complement strand
AGAGGCGGCGTGGAGGGCAAGCTGTCGGAGCTGTGCGCCCGGCTGAATGTCCCGGAGCCTGGCCGCGAGAAGAAGAGCACCGGCATGTCCGGCGCGGACTTCGACAGGCTGCTTGCCAACGAAAAGGGGCGCGTAGAAAGGGACAATTCGTATGCCCTTCAACGATGGAACGGGGCCGCCGTGGCCGACGACACTTTCCAGTACCTTGTGCGGAAACATGTCCCCTCTCACGGGTGCAGGACGGGCTACGACAGGAACATGGGCGACGATGTGCTCTATGTCCCCGCGCAGGACATCGACGGACGGCTTGTCGGCCTTGAGCGCATACCCGCGACGGAGGGCAAGAAGAAACAGCACCTTGGCACGAAGAAAGGCGCGTTCTTCTTGATCGGCGAGCCGCGACAGGGAGAGCCGCTCTATGTTGCAGAAGGCTACGCAACGGGCGCGTCGGTGCATGAGATTACAGGCGCGGCGGTTGCGGTGGCCTTCACTTGCTGGAACATGGTTCCAGTCGCGGCGGCGTTGAGGGCAAAGCACGGCGCAGTCCCGACGATATGTCCCGACGCCGGAGAGGCTGTCAAAGACGCCGTAAGAGAGGCACGGCGCTTGAATGTTGATGTTCTGGAATTACCAGAGGGCTGCCGGGCCGGGCTTGACTGGAACGACATTGTTTGCGAGCGGGGTGTTGAGGCGGCGCGGGCGATGTTCAACGCGCAGATGGACTTGGCCGCCGAGGCCGCCGGGACGATGGACGCCGAGACCCGCGAGGGAAAGGAACCGGCCGTGGGCGAGGTGCCGTCGAGGCGTAGGGGTGTCACGCTGCTTCACGGCAGCGAGCTTGTCTACAGGCCGAGGGAACATCTAGTCAGGGGGCTGATAATGCCGAACAGCCTGTCTGTCATCTACGGGCCGCCCGGCGGCGCGAAAACGTTCTTCTGTCTGGACATGGCCTTGAGCATCGCGAGCGGGCAGGCATTCCTCGGGCATCGGACGAAAGAGGGGCCGACTGTCTACGTCGGGGCCGAGGGGGCTGACGAGGTGGCGAAGCGCCTTGAGGCGTGGGACATGGAAAAGGCGGCTTGCGGGGTGTCATACAAGAACATCCCGTTCTACTACGTCCCGCACGCCGTGACCATCCCGCAGACAGAGCATCGCGACGCGCTTGTTGAGGCCGTGCTGGAACGGGTGGAGGCCGAGCTTGACGGCGTTGCGCCCGTTGCGGTGTATCTTGACACGCTGGCAAGGTGCGGCGACGGGGATGAAAACTCGAATTCCGACATGTCCATTTTCATCGCGGCGGCCGACGAGCTTCGGGCGCGGCTGGACGGTTGCGCAGTCGTGCTGGTGCATCATACGCCGAAGAGCGATCCCGAGACGTTGCGCGGTGCAAGCGCCCTGCACGGCGCGGTGGACACGGCGCTTTGCCTGCTCCCCGTGGGAGCAGGGACGGAGCAGGAGCAGGAGCTTGCCCTTAAGGTGAAGAAACAGAAGGACCTTCCGCAGGGGCGCGACGAATACCTTGCTCGCGTTCAGGTGGAACTTCCGTTCGAGGACTTCTACGGCGACGCCGCGACGAGCTGCATTATCGAGGCCCGCGAGGGAAGAAGCGAGGCCGACAAGCCCCTGAAGGGGAACAGCAAGGCCGCCCTTGACGCGCTCTTCGCGGCTGCTAAAGAGCATGGTGTCCGGGTGGTAGACGGGCTGGGCGCTGGCGTCCATATCGAGGCGTGGCGCGAATGCTTCTACCGGGTGTCCACGGCCGACAACCCCGACACGAAAAGGAAGGCCTTCGGCCGCGCCCGCGACGACTTGAGAGACAAAGGGATCGTCGGGGTTTCAGACGATGTTTACGTCCCGCTTCGCGACGCCGACAGGGTGCTCTTGAACTCCGCGAGGATGGAAAGATTAACCGGCGGCGAAAACAGTCCCAAGGATAGCGGGACAAGCGGGACAAAAGCGGGACATGTCCCGCTATGTCCCGCCCGCAACCCGACAGAAGCGGGACAGGACGGGACACACTCCGTAGGAGTGTCCCGGTGTCCCGCTCGGGTTGTCCCGGACGGTGAGGAAAAAGGGGTGCCTGATAACGCAGTGAAGGATGAAAGGGTGGTAGAGGGAAAGGCGGCGGTTGAGGTTCCTTCCCCTCGCGGACAGAAGATCCTCGGCGCGAAGGACGTCAGACTTCCCGACGCTATCCGCTGGGCGCGGGGGCAGGGCTTGCTCGGCGCGATCCGGGCGCGGGCGCAAGAGCGCGGCGGGGACATGGCGAGCGTCGAGGATATTTTCCGGGCCGGTGTGCGCGCCGAGTATGCCGCCTTCTTGAACGCCGAGGCCGGTGCCGACCAGGACGATCCCCCGGACACGCCGGGCGCTGCCAGCCAGGACGACTCCCCCGAGGCGGTGCCCTCCGAGGGTGCGGCCTCCACCGTCCAAGAGGCCGGGGTGCATCTTCCCCTCGCGGACAAGGAACCGGCCTCGGTGTCCCTCGAATCGATAGCCGCCTTGGCCGGGGTGGACATCGAGGTTGTGCAGGAAGAATTGGCGCGCTGGCAAGGTGTTGGACGCCTGCGGATTGAAGGCGACTCGGTGACGATCCTTGAAGGTGGCCTCGACTATCCCGGCATGGGCGAGCCTGATGATGAGGCCGACGCGCCCGACGACGCGCAGGATACCCGCGAGGATGAGATTGACGCCGCGCCCGAGGAACCTTCCTCTCGCGGACAGAAAGGTGGTGAAGCTATGCCGGGTGATGTGCTGTCGGACGACAAGGTGCCGGTGCCGGACTATGGCGACGGCGGTCCAGCTCCGGGGCAGACGTTGAGTTCCTATCGGCTGTTCGGAAGGTGGACGCCTGAAGAGCAGGCGGCGGCGATGAGTGGACGCGGAAACTCGACGTCGAAGGTACAGGACTAGGCAGGCCGGGCGGCCGGGGCGTTCTTCCTTCTCGAGGGACAGGGCGCTCCCGCCGCCGAGCGCTGTGGGTTATACAAAGGTTTTATTATGAAAGCTATGTTGAGCTATAGTTAATTTTCGGCAGGGAAACGGGTGCCCGCGGGGTGGATTCATACCCTGCCTTCGCGCCCGTTTGGTTGACTGTGGCAAGTGGTTCCCGCGAGGGCCGGGGTGCTTCGGCCGGTGTGGGCGGGGGCTGCGAATAGTGTAGCCATCGGTATTTGAGAGGATTGCCGGGACGGGTAGAGGCTCGGGCGATAGGGGGGCGCTGTGAAGAGAGGATCGGGCTTCGAGGCTTTGCCCAGATAGTTGCCTCGGGCAATAAAGGTTGAGGCTCGGGCGCTTTGGCTGGTTT
>JBPOIK010000196.1:0-27301 GCA_052034525.1 Planctomycetota bacterium | reverse complement strand
TCATGCTGGCATTCCACCCGTTCCGCACGTATTTCGAAGTCGATCCCGACGAGGGCAACAACCTCATCAAATCATTGCTTCTGGACCGCGGTTTTCGCCTGTATTCGCAGATCTGGAGCGACCAGGCCCCGCTGTTTTCATATGCCCTGCAATGGTGGTTCAACCGGTTCGGCTGGACGATCCCGGCGGCCCGTGTGCTCATGGTCGTCTGTTCGGCCGTCACGCTCTGGGGGGTGTACCAGACCGCCCGGCTTGTGGCCGGACACGCGGCGGGCATCGCTGCGGTGATTCTGTTGCTGCTTACGCCGTACTACATTGCCTTAAGCGTCTCGATCATGCTGGGATTGCCCGCGTTGATGTGGGCGGTGATCTCGTTGTGGGCTTTGACGGTCTGGATGCAGCGGAGCGGACATCGATGGCTGGTGCTCTCCGCCGTCGCGCTGAGCCTGTCCGTGATGACCAAGCTGTTCACCGGCTTTCTGGCGCCCATCTTCGGGGCGGCGGTGCTGGTCAAGGCGTGGCGAGACGGGCGACAGAAGCTCGCGCCGCCGCGCCGCATCATCCCCGCGGCGATCTGGTCCGGCGCGTGGCTGTTGCCGACCATCGCGATGCTTCTGCTCATCGTGCGGCCCGGAGGGTTTTCGCAGCTCATTCAACCGCATATCAAAGCCCAGGACGTGTATGCCGAAGTAAGCGCGACGGCCAACATCGCCTGGCGCCTGACCGGCGAGGGAAACCCCGGCGGCGCGGAAGACATCATTGTCCTGGGGACAATTGGGCTGGCGCTGGCGGTCTTGCAGCGGCGCTGGATCGCCCTGATCCCCGCCGCCTGGGCGGCAGCGGCGTACGTGAGCCTCTCCTGCCATGCCCCGATCTGGTATCACCACGTTCCCCTGGTGATGATTCCGGTTGCGCTGCTGGCCGGCATGGCCGTCGGAGGCGTTGTGCCCACGACGCCTGGCAGACCGCCTCTCTGGGGAGCGGCCGGCACCGTGGGCACGGTGGTGCTGCGTCTGGCCGCGGTGGCGTGTACGGTTCTCGTGATCGTCGGCATACCGGGCAAACATGGCAAATACGCATCCTCGAAGCAGCTTGGCGGCATGGTGGAGTATGCCCCGCGTGACCGTTACCTGACGGCCGTGATGAAGCAGTATGCTCCTCAGAGTCGGTGGGTGTTTTCCGATCGGCAGATCTATGCGTTTGTGGCCGGCCTGCCCGTTCCACCGGAACTGAGCGTGACGTCGCGCAAGCGGCTGCACACCACAAAAATGTCGGATCAGGATTTCGTGAATGTTCTGCGTCGGTATTCCCCTGAGCAGGTGGTGATGGGCGGCTGGCGGATGCCGATGACCGCGCCTCTGTCGGCTTATCTCCGGGAGCAGTACACACTGATCTATACGGACGACCTGACTCCGGCGGGCAACCCTGTCGGCCGGTGCGGCGTCTACATCCGCCACGGCATGGAAGGCGATGCGCTGGCGGCGCTGAAGGCCGCCGTGATCGAGGCTCCGGACTGTCCGCAGGCGTATGACAACCTGGGCAGACAAGAGGCCGCCGGCGGAAACACTGACGCCGCGCTGAACTGCTATCGGGACGCGTTGAGATGTCGCCCGTCATATGGAACGGCCCGCATGCATCTGGCCGAGACCCTGCTGGCGCTCGAGCGATACGAAGAGGGGTTCCGTGAGTATGCCCAGGGGCTCCAGCAACCCGACGAGCGTGGGAGCGTGGCTCCGGATCTCGTCACGCGGGCCGCGTGGCGCTGGGCCACCTGCCCCGAGCCGCGTTTTCGCGATGGCCGTCGGGCGGAGGAACTCGCCCAGTTGATTCTGCGCCGGACCGGCGCGACGCCCGCCGGTCTTGATCTTCTGGCCGCCGCGTACGCGGCGCAGAGTCGATTCCAGGATGCGGTGCAGACCGCCGAACTGGCCGTCCGCCGGGCGCAGGAGCAGAAGCAGGTCGGGCGTGCCCGGCAGATTCAACGGCGTCTGGAGCGGTATCAGGCCAATCACGCCTGGCAGGAATCGATCCCCATTCCTCGGTTTCCATGATTTCCGCGCGGCTCTCCCGGCGGCGAATCAGCGTTTCCTGGGTGCCACCGGCGGTACCGGATCAATGCCGCCGGTTGCGAAGGGATGGCAGCGGGCCAGGCGGCGCAACGCCAGCCACCCGCCACGCCACACACCGTGCGTATGGATCGCCCGGGCGGCATACTCGCTGCACGAAGGGAGGTAGATGCACGATCCGCCCAGCAGCGGCCGGAGGCCCACCTGATACCCCACGATGGCCGCCAGCACGGCCGTGCGGGCCAGCCAGACCAGGCCGCGCCACAATCGGGTCACCATCATCCGCACTCGTGCTCCTCCGCGCGAAGCCGGAGCGGGCAATTCGCTCTGCCGCGGAGAAACCGCGACGCCGTCAATTGTCCTGCGAACGGGTGATGGGTTCCAGCACGGTGACGGTCTGGCTCGCGCGATACTCCCGGCCATCGCCCGAGGTCATCACAACCTCAATGGTGTGCTCGCCGGGCTTGGTGAGATAGGTCTGTCCGTTGATCCCATTGGCAATGGGCTGGTTGTTGTCCGTCCAGACAAAATACGCGCCACGTCGCAGATTGCCCGGCACCACCGCGCTGTAGCTGATCAGCAGGGGCGCGATGCCGATGGTCGAGCTGAGCCTCATGCGAATCGGAGTCGTGTCGGCCCGGGGCGCCGATGGAAGCGTTCGTTCCGGCGTCCGGCCGGGCGACGGGGTCGACGCCACCGGTGTGGTCGGCAACGCCCGTCCGGTCGGGGTCGGTTCGGCCGGCGGGCTGGCGTTCGGACGCTTGGGCGCCGGCGTCCGGCCGTTGCCCCCACCCGGCGTACGCTCGTATGCCGGCGGAACCGACGTGACCCGGGGCGAACGCGAGGGATCCGGTGCTCCACCGGGCACGGGCGGGATTGGCCGCGAGGCCGTGACCGCCGTGGCGGGGCCCTGCATGGCCAGCCTGTCCGATTTGGCCAGTTCGATCGGCACGTCCATGATCTGCAATGCCGCCAGCTCCGTCGGCGGGGTCTTGGGCGTGGCCCCGCAGGTGCGGGCGAAGAAGGAGGCCGGCAGGCTGGGCGTGCGTTCATGGCCCAGATCGCTGAACTGCGCGTAGGTCACGTCAAAGCCCTGCCGGGCGTACCATTGGGCGGCCTGCTTGGATTCCCGACGGCAGATGGCGAAATCGTTCTCCGTGATGAAAATACCGATCTTGTGGTCGCGATACTCCGGGACTCGTGCCGGATCCATAATGTCCAGCGAGAAGTTTGACTGGAAGACGGCCACACACGAGAACCGGTCCGGGTGACGATTGGCCATGAAGTGCGCCAGGTACCCGCCGGAGGAGAAGCTGGTCGACAGAACGGTGTTGGGATTGATGTCCGTCGTCTGCGCCAGGTGATTCAGGATGGCGATCACGTTCCGCTCATCCTGCAACAAAGACGGCGTGACACGGCGGAACGGAAACTCATACATCAGATCCGCCGTTCGAAGCAGCGGGGCGCAGACGACGAACCCGTACCGGTCCGCCTCCTGCTGCCACTGGCGAATCTGCCGGGCGTCGTTGTCAAACGGCTTCATGCCGTGGAAGCTTACGACCAGCGGCCACCGTTTGCCGGTGACCAGCCGGGGCGACTGTTTCACGTAATCCTCCGGCAGGTAGAGCCAGTAGGCCGCGCCGGTGGTCGGCTCATGCTGGTACGTACACAGGCCGTTGCCCGGCTTCTGGCCAACCGCGCAGCCCCCGAAGGCCCCCGTGAGTAAGCAGATGCTCAGGGCTTTGAGCACGGTCCGATATGCGTTTCGCGTCTGTGACATTGCTCTTCCGACACTCAATCGGTCGGTCAAGGGCACCAACGCCACCTAAATCGACCGGACCGCCGCAGGTTGGAACTCTGGGGAACAGCAGAGAACCTGTAACTCGCTCCATTCCGGCCTGTTGCGCATGGGCCCGGCCAGGTGCCCGCCCGCCGCGCCTCGGAGACCCGCCCCGCGGCCCACAATCGGATTATCCTAGCCACCCCGACGGCGAACGTCCAAAAAAATTGCGCGGTCCGCGGGAATCCGCAGTTCTCGGCCCGATCGGACGTTGGGAACGACCCTCACACGTCGGGCGGGCGCCCGGAGATTGCCGGGGGCAGGCGATTCCGTAGGATAGCACCAGTGCGAGATCACGCGGTTGACAGTCCTGCGGCAATGCCTCGGAATGCTATGGTCACAGACTCCAGTGTCGCCAGTTCCGGCTCCTTTGTCCATCTGCACCTGCATACCCATTACTCGCTTCTGGATGGGGCCACGCGGATCGGCGACCTGATGCAACGGGTCAAGGCGCTGGAGATGCCGGCCGTGGCCATGACCGACCACGGAAACCTGTTCGGGGCCATTGAGTTCTACGAGGCCGCCCGCAAGGCGGGCGTCAAGCCCATCATCGGATGCGAAGTCTACATCGCCCCGGGCGACCGCCGCGCTCGCGAATCCGGCGGCATGAAGGAAGCCAGCAACCACCTGCTGCTGCTGGCCTGCAGTCGAACGGGGTATCAGAACCTGCTGAAACTCGCCAGCCTCGCGTACCTGGAGGGGTTCTACTACCGGCCGCGGATCGATCGTGAGGTGTTGGCCGAATACAGCGACGGCCTGATCTGCACCAGCGCGTGCCTGAGCGGCGAGATCCCGCAGGCCCTGCTCCGCGGGGATCCGCAACAGGCCCGCGCCATTGCCGAAGCGTACCTGCGCATATTCGGCCCGGACCGGTTCTTCATCGAGCTGCAGAACCACGGGTTGCAGGAACAGGCGCTGGCGAATCCGGAACTGGCGGATCTGGCCCGGCGGCTGGGCGTGGGCTTGGTGGCCGCCAATGACGTGCACTACCTGGAGCCCGATGACGTGGAAGCCCACGACGTGCTGTGTTGCATCAGCACCGGGGCCAGGCTCACCGATACGGACCGGTTGCGCCTCGGATCGGACCAGTTTTACCTCAAGACGCCGCAGGAAATGCGGGCCTTGTTCCAGGATTATCCGGAAGCGATCGACAACACGCTTCGCATCGCGGAACACTGCGACCTGAATCTCGATTTCTCGAAACGCCATGCGCCCGTCTACCGCCTGCCGGACGCCCGCACCGACAGGGAGTACCTGCGCGAGCTGGTGTACGAGGGCGCCGCGCGCCGGTACGGAGACCTCTCGGATGAAATCCGCCAGCGCATCGACTACGAACTGGGCGTCATCGCCGACAAGGGTTTTGCGAGCTACTTCCTGATCGTCTGGGACTTCATGCGGTACGCCCGGGAGCAGGGTATTCCCTGCAGCGCGCGGGGCAGCGGGTGCAGTTCGGTGGTGAGTTACTGCCTGGGCATTTCCGCGCCGGATCCTCTGCGTTACGGGTTGTATTTCGAGCGGTTCATGGACCCGGATCGCGACGAGATGCCCGACATCGACGTGGACATCTGCCAGGAAGGCCGAGGCCGGGTCATCGAGTATGTCCGCAACAAGTACGGCCATGTCGCCCAGATCATCACCTTCGGGACGCTCAAGGCCCGGGCGGCGGTCAAGGACGTCAGCCGGGTGATGGGGCTCGACTTCAACGAGGCGAACCGGCTGACCGGGCTGATCCCCGCCGAGCTGAAAATGACCATCGACAAGGCGCTGGATCAGGAACCCGATCTGCGAAAGCGCTACCGGGAAGACCCGACCATTCGCAAAATCATCAACATCAGCCGCAAGGTCGAAGGCCTCGCCCGGCACGCCGGCATACACGCGGCCGGCGTGGTGGTGGCAGACCAGCCCCTGGACAATTTCCTGCCGCTCTACAAGGCGGCCGGCGACGAACAGATCGTCACCCAGTTCGACGGCCCGACGGTAGAGAAAGTCGGTCTATTGAAGATGGACTTTCTGGGTCTGCGCACGCTGACCACTCTCGAACGGGCCCGGCAGCTTGTCCGCCAGGGCAAGGGCCTGGACATCGACCTCGACAAGCTGGACCTCAACGACCCGCTGGTATACGCCCTGTTCGCCCGCGGCGAAACGAAAGGCGTCTTCCAGTTCGAATCGGGCGGCATGCGCGACGTGCTCATGAAGATGCGCCCCACCCGCATCGAGGACCTGATCGCGGCGGCGGCCCTCTACCGCCCCGGCCCGATGGCCTATATCGACGCCTACATCGCCCGCAAACACGGCGAACCGTGGAGCACTCCCCACCCCATCATGACCGAAGTGCTCGACGAGACGTACGGCATCATGGTCTACCAGGAACAGGTGTCCCGGCTGGTCCACCGCCTCGGCGGCCTGGAGCTCAAGCGGGCCTTCCGCCTGGCCAAGGCGATCAGCAAGAAAAAAACCAGAATGATCGAGGCGGAGCGCAACGCGTTCCTGGAAGGCTGCGAGCAGCGGGGCGTGCCCCGGACCCAGGGCGACGAAATCTTCAACAACATCGTGAAGTTCGGCGAATACGCCTTCAACAAGGCGCACTCCACCGGCTACGCGCTCGTGGCCTTCCAGACCGCGTACATGAAGGTCTATCACCCGGTGGAGTTCATGGCCGCCCTCATGACCTTCGAAATGTCCTTCACGGAGAAAGTGATTGATCACATTGACGAATGCCGCCGGATGAACATCGCCGTGCTGCCGCCGGACGTGAACGAATCGGGCACGGATTTCACCGTTGCCCGCGGCGAGAAAGGCCCGGTCATCCGCTTCGGGCTGGCCGCGATCAAGGGGGTGGGCGTGCGGGCGACGGAGTCCATCGCCCGCGAGCGGGAGGCCCGCGGCCGGTTCCGAAGCCTGTTCGATTTCTGCGAGCGGATTGACCCGGGCGTGGTGAATCGCGCGGCACTGGAGGCCATGATCAACTGTGGCTCGTTCGACAGCACCGGCGCCATGCGCAAGGCCCTCATCAACGCCGTCGGACGGGCCATGGAATCCGGCGCGGCGGCCGCTCGCGACCGGGCGGCGGGGCAGATGTGCTTCTTCGGCGGTTTCGGGGACACCGGCGGCCCGCCGCCGCCGGAGCCGTCGTTGTCGACGGAGGAATGGTCGGAGGCCGAGATGCTCGCCCGGGAGAAAGCCGCCCTGGGGTTCTACATCACCCGTCACCCGCTGGCTCGATTCGGCCGGCTGGTGGAGGCGGGCTCCACGGCGACGACGGCCGGCTTGAAACGGTTCGCGGGCGGCTCGAAGGTGGTCATCGGCGGCATGATCACCCAGTTGCGAACGATCAACACGAAGAACACGCGCAGGGCGGGCAAGATGGGCGTGATCAGCCTGGAGGATTTCAAGGGCAAGGTGGAGGCCCTGGTTTTCGGCGACGAGTACGAGCGGTATCAGCCCCTGCTGACGCCGGATTCCATCATCTTCGTGCGTGGCACAGTGGATCGGCGTCGCGAGGAACCGTCCATCCGCGTGGACGAGGTGATCCCCGCCGCGCAGGCCACCGCCGCCCTGACCGAATCGATCATTCTGACCATCCCGAACGGCCCCCGAGGCGAGAAGCTGCTGGATGCGGTAATCGAGCTGCTGCAGGCCCACGCCGGCGGCCGCGGAACCAAGGGCGTCTACCTCGACGTGCGAACCGATGAGCCGTTCGTCGCCACCGTCAGTTGCGGACCGGATCTGCGAGTCCCCTGCTCCGCCGCCTTTCTGGACGCGGCCCGAGCCCTGCTCGGCGACGATGCCGTGGCCCTGGTCACCGCCGCCGGACGGCGCCTGCCCCTGGAACACGCGTTGGCCACTTCCTGATCCATACGCGCGGCCCGCCGGCAATCACTCGGTTTCATCTGCGTCAGAATGTCCCGATCGAGTGCGGACTGCCCGACCGGACGGCCTCGAACCGACGCCGATCAAGCTCTGCGCCGGCACTTTCCCAACCGCCCGATCCGGCGTGCGAATAAGACGAGGCGCCGGTCGGGTTGACCCACCCGGCCGGCGCCTTGGTACTTATCCTGCCGATAATTTCGTGGCCTCAGTACGGCCCGGAGACGGACAGCAGGAACATCTGCAGATCATCCGCATCGATGGAGTCGTCGTTGAAATAGTCGAACTTCTGGTCACACAACGGCGACAACGTGGCCTGCCCCATACACTGCTGCAGGCAGGCATAGTCTCTCAGATCCACATCCAGATCGTCATCGCAGTCGCCCTGGATCGGTGAGGGCTCGATCTTCAACTTGAAGGCGTACGAAATGTCACCTTCTCCATCACACCAGGTGTTGTCCAGACTGAACGGAATAACCGAGTCCGGATTCCGGCTCAGATCCGGCGGCGGAACGGCCGTGGAGCCATTGGTGGTCAGCCGCAGCAGACTCAGCGGATTCGACGCGGCGATGAAAGCCCATTCCACCCGCAACGATTTCGACCCGCTGAACGCCTGGGTATCGTCGATGGCCGTGATGCTCGGCGTGGACGCCAGCCCCTGGCTTCCCCCGGCCGCCGACGGAGACTGGAAGCGGGCCCTGTTGTTCGCAATGCCCTCTCCCGGTGCCGGCGCGGTGTCAATGACGCCGTTCGGCCCGCCCGAGATGAGGATCTGTCCCGGATACGTGCTTGAACCCGGCGGGACAATCTGTATGTCATCGCCTTCGGCGATGGAGTCCGCCGTACCGGCCGTCCCGCCTTCCACGATATACTGCTGAACCTCGTAGGACTCGAAATCGTCGATGAGGCAATCCTCACCGTCGCCCTCACCGTTGATCACGACCATGTCATCGATATAGATTTTGTATGGTCCGGCGGACGGGGCGATCGAATCGATCCGGAAGAAAAGGCCCTCCCAGACGCCGTTGGTGTGTCCTTCGCCAGTGAGATCTATGATCCCGTTCCCACTGTACGTGAATACCCCATCCGCGTCGGGGCACGGGTTGAAAACGATATCCTGCCAGCCCATCATCGGCACGACACGGCGGCCGCGCGGGATGCCGAACCCGTCGGTGGCATCGGTGCCGATGAACTCCAGAGTAGACGGTTGGTTGGCGTCAAACCCGGTTCCGTCATCGCCGCAGCCCAGATCATGATCGTATTGGTCCGTCTCCCGCACGGACATGGTTATACGGATGGGCGCGTTGCCCGGCAGGTTGATCCCGATGGCGGAAGAGTTGTCGCTCTCTACGCCGTTGACCGTCTGGCGAGCCACGATCGACACACCATAGGGCAGCGGAAGGTCCAGGGGCACCACAAGAGTCGTGGCACCCGGATTGGGCACGCTGGCGAGCAGGACATCCGGTTCGGTTCCCCGCCCGAGCATATACACTTCGAGCAGGGTCGCGGTCGGGATGATGTTGTCCACGGTGATGGAAGTGTCCAGCGGCAGAGGCGGGTTGGGCAGTGTGACGATGCTGGGCGGGTCTGGAATCGGCGCCTCGAAGACGACGTCATCCAGCCAGAGGATCACCTGCCGGGCGTTCACAGCGCCGTTGGCCGGATGGTTGGTGAACGCGAAGCACTCCCACACCCCGCGGTTGTTCGGCACGGCGCCCAGCGTGCCGTCGCCCAGCAGGGCATATACGGCCCCCGCGGCCTCCAGAGCAGGCAGATCGAATTCGTACTGCCGCATCACGCGATCCAGCGGTACCACGATGGAGCCGCGGGGCGTGGACAGCCGCTCGTCGTCGTTCTCGGCAGTCGCCGTGTTCAACACTCCGTCCGGTCCCGCCGTCACGCACATGCCGTCCACAGGGGCGGTGCCGACCGGCGCGGCCTGGATGTCTTCCGGATCCGCCGTCGTATCGCAGATGCCGTCGGGCCCCGCCGTGATGGACAAGGGAGCTTCACTCAGGCCGACCAATTCCACGTCGCCGGCGGCGCCACCGTCGGCGCCGAGGGGAACGCCGATCCCCGTCTCGCGCACGCCGATGCCCATGTAAAGCTGTCCGCCGCTCACTTCGGTGGCAAAGGATTCATCCGTGAACGCGGCCCCACCCAGGCAGAAGCGGATCTTACCCGCCAGATGCAAAGATGGGTTGGGAATCCACTGGGTGTTGGTGGACGAGAGGCGAAGCCAGGATGTCGCCGAGGCGGGGTCCGTCCATTGCCAGGAGATGGTCAGCGATTGCTGACCGCTGCATACCTGCTGGAAGAACGAGCCGCACGTGGACAGGCTGCACATATACACGTCGTTGAAGGCACCCGTATTGATCCCCTGGGACGAGGTGGACACGTGTGGGTCCAGGAAAATCACGTTGGCCAGGCCATCGCCCGGCGGCGAAAACGGCGCTTCAAAGTCCGTAACCGTTTTGACGAACTGGCCACAGACCGGTACGGTCACAACCGCAAGCGCTGTCAGTGCCTGCCCCATTACCGATAAAAGTCGCATTGCTTACGCTCCTTTCACACGCCTGATGACCGCGATTCCGAGGTGGTTCTGTTGCATCTCCGGAAAAAGAACCCTTCTTCCATCGAGACTACGCACACGCGAAGTGATGCTCATGGCATTGTACCCACAGCACCTGAAAAGCTCCAAGCCCTTTTTGTCCAGCCGTGTCCCCACACTCGCGCGTGTTGGTAAATCCCGTGCCGGAACAGCCCACCCGGCTGGCGGGCCGCCCGGACCGATCGTGTCAGGCTCGCGCCCGGAGACCACGGCCAAGCTCCCGACACGGATACCGGGGGGGCCGGTACACAAAACGCCGACAAACGCAAACCGGGCCCTGATCCGCGGCTTTCTCGCTGGGTCAGCCGTCGGAACAGGGCCCGATCCGTGCATTTCACACGCCGCCGCTGTGTGCGGCGACCAGCGTCATCCTAGCGACGACGCAGGACGGCCAGTCCGCCCAGCGCCAGCAGGGCCAGCGTCGCCGGCTCCGGTACGCCCATCATCCAGACAGTGACGATCGCCGCATCGCCCGCGATCTTGAGAGCCGGGTTCGGCAGGATCGGAGTGTTGAAGGGCGTCAGACGCAGCCACTCGCCCGGAGCCGCGTTTTTCCAAGCGAACTCCACCTTGTAGGAGTTCGTGCCCGCGTACGCTACGGTGTCATCGACCCCGGCCGAATTGGGGGAGTCCTGCAACATCGCGTCCGTGCTGCCCGAGAACTTGGGCTGACGGAACATCACCGTTTCTCCGGCGTCATACCCTTCGAACGAGCCGAAGGTCACGGTGCTGCCCGGGACAGGACCCGCGGGATCGTAGTATTCCGCCAGCTCGTCAATCCAGAGGGTGATCGGGAAACTGTATCCGCCTGCCGGCTCGAATCGAATCGAGTCGATAGCTCCCGCGGTGACCGCAGTCGCCGGATCGCCGTCATTCAGATCCCAAGCGCCGTTGGCCGAAGCACCCGCGAACGGCGTGAGCGGAGCGGTCTTCAGATCGAACGTGAAGAGCTGCCACGTGCCATCGAGAACGAGTTGCTGGCCATTGAAGTCAACCCACTCGATGCCGTTGGCGGTACCGCCGTTTTCACCGATGTTGGCCGTCGTGTTTGTCTCTCGCACACCCAGCGAGACCTTCAGAGCCGGCTGTGCCAGTGCCGGCACCGCCATGAGCAGAACCAACCCACACACTGCAAGGTATCTCATCTTCCTGACCTCCTTCGAAAGAGAACTTGAGGATGCCAATCAACCGACTTACAAGAGAGCACTCCAAGTGCTTTGTTCGACTCGCCGCCTCCCGCAATGCCGCCGCGTGCTGCCACGCATACACGCAGCGCGCCAAACGCTTGTCCGACGGAAGCGCATCCGCCGATGACTTTGCGATCCGCGCAGCCCGTGCGGGCTCACACCCTCTCTCTCTCGAAAAGGCAGCAGCAGATGCGCGGCTGCCACAGTAGACCCTGCGGCCAATATATCACACCGCCAGCCTCAGTATCAAGACCAAAACGGTTAGCCTGCCCCTTTTCCATACTTACCACGTTTCCACCCGGCCTGAGTTATCGGTCGTCGCGCCGATTGGCAACCTCCCTCCCGCGCATTGCCTGCGGCGCGACGTCGTCGGGGGACCCACCAGCGTCACCACCAGCCCGGTTCCGCCGCCAACTGTCTAAGCGCCACCCTTCTACAGGAATAGTCTAATCATCATGTGTAACAGTGGGTTATAGCCTTTCCGCACGCTGGTTACGAAGTAGGTTCTGGCTGCAGACTGGAGCCGCCCTCCCCCCCCCAGACCCCCGCAACTAATGACACCCCCCGGTCTGCCGGGGGGGTTTGGCCGTCCTGAACACCTCTACCCAAGTTGGACTGAAGTTCCACTGTAAGCAACTCCCCTGCGCTGCTTCTCTTCAGGGCCGGCACTGAACATGCTGAGTGTCCGAACGAACGCTTTGCGAAAACCGGCCGGGCCGGCCGGTGACAGAAGGTAGCGCCGGCAATCGTCTGCCACAGAAGCAGCAAGTCCCCGGCAGCCTCCGCCCAGGACGCCGACACACACGCGACCTGCGAGGCCGGCAGTCGCGCGTGCGCACGCGGGCCCCACTCTCCTTGGCCTCTTCGAATCCGTGATCTTGCGCTACGCGGTGATCTTGTCGATGTGGACGCGGAGATAGCGCTGCCGGTGGCCGAACTTGCGGCGGTAGTTCTTGCGACGACGGAACTTGATAACGTCGATCTTCTCGCCCTTGACCTCACCGGCGATGGACGCGGTGACCTTGGCCCCCGGGATGTACGGCTGGCCGATCCGGGTATTCTGGCCGTCGCTGATCAGCAGGACGTTCCCGAACTCCAACGTCTTCTGGCCCTCGCTGAGTTCGTGGAGATGAACCTCAAGGGTGTCGCCTTCCTGCACCTTGTACTGGTGAGCACCGTCCTCAATGATCGCGTACACGGCAAAACTCTCCCGGGCCGCCGCCCGTAACGGGCCGCAGCCTGTTCTTCCGCGGGTCAAACGAGCCATGCAGTATCAGGAAAGCGGGCCGCTGCGTCAAGAGGCAGGCGGGAGAAAGGCTCGGGAGTCATGGCCGGGGGAAGATGGGGCAGGCGTGCCGCCGCAAACGCCACCCCGTGCCCCCACGGCTGAATCCTGCAGCCGCCGGCCCGATCTTGTAACCTATTGTCCGACAGGGCTTAGCGCTCACGAACCACCGGAGGTAAACCCTTGGCCTTGCGGTCGCGGTCGATGATGGCGTGAATGTCGCGGACAGCCTCGTCCAGCGCTTGTTTGGCGGGCCGCCCTTCGCGGATTACCTGAACCATGGCGGCGGCCAGTCGGTATTCCAGGTCTCGTTCGTACGGGGCGACCATCAGGAACGCCGGCGGTTTGCCTGTGTCCGGGGCGGGGCGGTAGGCGTCCAGCAACCAGGCGGCGCGGTCCTGGAATTTCTCCCGGGGCATCGGGGGTACGAGCACTTTGCCGTCGCGGACCACGCCGGGCGTTGCCTGGAACTCCTCCGACTCAACGACCGACGCCAGGCAAGGCGGGGCGACCCGCAGCATATGCCAGTAGGCCAGTGACTGCTCGCGTGCCACCAGCCAGCGGAGCATCGCCCACGCTTGCGGTTTGTGGCGGCTGTGAACGCTCATGCCCCAGAGAACGGACCCCGTCGCGATGCCTCGCTGCCGGTGTCGCGGCAGTGAGGAGATTGCGAAGTCCAGGTGCGGCGCGTAGTTCTCCACGTCCGGGGCCCGCCACGACCCCTCCAGGTAGATCGCCACTTTGCCCGCCTTGAACAGGCTGTCCGGCCCGCTGGCCGTCCGGGCCAGCTCCAGGGAGCGGATGGGGGCGTTCCGCGGGATCAGGGAGGCGATAAACTCCATCGCCTCGACGCCGGCGGGTGAGTTCAGATACGTCGTCGTCTTGGCGTCGTCCCAGATCCGTCCGCCCGCCTGCACGAAAAACACCTGGAACGGGAACGCCCAGAGCTCGAACGAAATGCCGTATTGGAGGATTTCTCCGCTGGGGCCCGAGATAGTCAACGCGTCCGCGGCGCGCTTGAGGTCTTCCCAGGTCCAGTTGGCGTTCGGATAGCCCAGCGGAGCGTCCGGGTGTGCGGCATCGTACTGATCAAACAGGGTTTTGTTGTAGTACATGCCGTACTGGGCGTTGTCGGACGGCAGCGCGTAGACATGCCCGTTGATTTTCAGCGCCTCCCACACCGTCGGGAAGAAGTCGGCGACTTCCGCGGGCGTCAGCCCCACCTGGGGGTCGGCGATGAACGAGTCGAGCGGCTCCAGCATTCCGGCCGCAACCAGCGTGCTGTAGTCGCCGGCCGTCATCCGCATCACGTCGGCGCCCCGGCCGACCACATGCCATGCGTGGTATTTCTCGAACAGGTCGGAATAGCGCTGGTAGTTCACGCGGATGCCGGGATGGCGCTTCTCGAACCCACGGGCGAACGTATCGCGGTAGAGGACATCCTCCCACGGCATGCCCCAGGTGGTCATGAGCAGTTCGGCCTCTGCCCTGCCCGGGCAGCGCAGCGGCACCAGTGCGAGGGCCGTCGCCAACACAATCAATGCGATGATCCCGTGGCTGGCCCGCATCAGCCTTTTACTCCCGTCAAGGTGATTCCCTCCACGAACCGTCGCTGGAAGATCAGGAATACCACCAGAATCGGCACCGTGATGATGGTGGCCGCCGCCATCTGCACCGGCCACGAATCCACATACAGGCCGGTGGCCAGGGCCTGTACGGCCAGGGGCAGGGTCACATGGTCGCTGGTGTCAATCACGATGAGCGGCCAGAAAAAGTTGTTCCAGCCGAACATGAACGTGAAGATGGCCAGGGCCGCCACCGCCGGACGGACCGCCGGAAGCACGATGTGCCAGAACAACTCGAAGTCCGTCATGCCGTCCATGCGGCCGGCATCCAGCAGGCTGTCCGGTACGGCCACGACCGCCTGCCGCATATAGAAGATGCCGAACGCGCTGGCCAGAAACGGCACGATCAGGGCCTGGTACGTGTCGACGTACCCGATCCACGTGCATAAGACATAGGCGAAGATGAAATACACCTGGTAGGGCAGCATCATGGTGGCCATCAGCAGGGCAAACGTCACACGACGACCCGCAAACCGCAGCTTGCAGAACGCGAAGCCCGCCAGGGCGTTGTGCGCACCGGCCAGCACGGTGATGGCCACGGCCACGATTACGCTGTTGAGGTAGAACCGGCCCAACTGGGCGACCTTCCAGGCCTCCAGGTAGTTGCCCCACTGCCACTGCCACGGCCAGCCCTGCGGGAACCAGCGAAGCGGCACCGCGATGGCGCCGGATCGCGTTTTGAGCGAGGTGAGCACCATCCAGCCGAAAGGCACGAGCATGGTCAGGGCCAGCGCGTAGGCGACCAGGTGCACGAGGAGGCGCAGGAACCAGTGAGGCGCGTCGCGTCGGCTCATTCGAATTCCCCCTTCCGCCGACGCAGCCAGAGCATCTGGGCCGCCGTCACTGCGGCCGTCAACACAAGCACAATCACGCCCAGCGCCGCGGCAAAGCCAAGCCGGTTCCGGGTGAACTCTCCGTAGAGAAAGAGGTTCAGCACGTTGGTCCAGTTCTGGTGGATCCGTCCGACCATGACGAGCACAAGGTCAAAAACCTGCAGGCCGCCGATCATTCCGGTGATCAGCATGAAGACGGTCATCGGCCAGACACCGGGCCAGGTGATGCGCCAGATCACTTGCCAGGGCCCCGCCCCGTCCACTGCGGCGGCGTCATAGTGGGAGCGCGGCACGCTGCCCAGGGCGGCGAGGTAGAGCACGATGGAAAAACCCAGGCTCCGCCATACCTGCACCGCGACAAGCGTGGCCAGGGCCCACGGCGTATCGCCCACCCAGTCCGGCCAGGTCACGTCCACGCGCCCGCCGCCCGCCAGTGCGGACACCGCGTTCACCAGCCGGCCCAGCGTATGGTTCAGCAGCCCGACATCGGTGGGCTCGAGCACCCATCGCCAGATGAACCCGATGGCCACGATGGACACCACGGTGGGCAGGAAAAACACGGTTCGGATGACGGTGCGACCGACAAACCACCGCGCATTGATGGCGATGGCCAGGAGAAAGGCGCCCAGCGTTGTGATCGGGACGGTGGCCAGCGCGAAGATCAGCGTGTTGCGGACCGACGGCCAGAACGCGGAATGCGCGAACGCCTCGCGGTAGTTCTGCAGCCCGATGAACCGTGGTCGATGCCCCTCCACCCAGCCTCCGTCCCACTCAAAAAAGCTCAGCAGCACGCCGGCTAAGGTGGGCAGCGCCGTGAACAGAAAGATGATCGCCAGAGGAAAGGCGACAAACCACCAGCCGTTACTATTCTCTCGTCTGGGCAACCGCTGCCTCCCGCCGCGTGGCTTCCGGACGCCGGCCACCCGGCGCCGCCCGCCGGGGGTCCTACCACTTCTCCCACCGCACGATCTGCTCCAGCGGTAATCGCTCCAGCGGACGGGGCGGTCCGCCGGGATAGCCCACCGTCAGCATCTGGACCACCGTCACCGATTCCGGAATGCCCAGAATCGCTTTGACCGGTTCCTCGTCGAACGAGCCGATCCAGCAGGTGCCCAGGCCGTCGCTGGCCGCCTGAAGCGTGATGTGGTCGATGGCGATCGCCACGTCGATCGGGTAGGCGAGTTGCCCGCAGCGCATGCGGTAGTTGTCGTGCTCGGCGCACGCGACGATCACCACCGGGGCCTCGGCCACGAACGGCCGGGTGTTGGCGTTCTGCGCCAGAAGGCGGCGCCGCTCCGCGTCCGTCACGACAATGAAGCGCCATTCCTGGAGGTTCTTGGCCGACGGGGCGATCCGGGCGGCCTCCAGCAGCCGCAGCACTTTCTCACGCTCAACCGGCTTGTCCAGGTACGTTCGAATGCTCCGACGCTGTCGAATGGGTTCGATGATGCTCATGGGGTTCGTTCCAGAGCCCCGGGCACGGCAGCCCACGGGGCAACGCCACCGACCGCTCGTCACGGCCTTGCCAGTTCCAGATCCATCCACACCAGGCGGTGGTCGCTCGACCAGTCCGGCCTGGCGACCAGCCGGTGCAGCGGGTCGCTCGGCCCGGGCCAGAACACGCCGGCTTTGTCCACCTTGAGGCCCCGGGCGGGCAGCACGTAGTCCAGGCGACCGAAGTCGCACGTGCGGACCGACGGGTCGCCGGGATAGTCCGTGGCGCCCGCTGACGAACCCTCGCTTGCCGGCCGCGGGTCCTGCACGCGCGGATGCTTCAGCAGCAGATCGATGGGCAGGCGCCCGTCCACCCGTTCACCTTTGGCCGGGTCCGCGTTCAGGTCGCCGAGGATCACAAACCACGCGTCGGTCGGCAGCCCGCCGCGCCGACCGCGATCGTCCACAATATAGTCCGCCGCCTCCGCCCCGGTCAGATAGTCCGCCCAGAGCCGGACCTCGTCAAACGCCCGCCGACCGTTGCGGTCTTCCGGCCCGTCAAACACCGGCGGAGTCGGATGGGCGGCCAGCACGTGCAGAGTCATGTCGCCGATCTTCACGGGCACGTCCCAGTGGCTCTTGCTGGAGAGCCGCAGGATCGCGACCTCTTCCGCCTTGTACCACGGCGGTTTGCCTCCCGTTCCGTCCGGCATGAAATTGCCCGGCATGTCCTTCCAGAGCAGTTTCTGGAACGTGCGGGCCGCGGCGGTGTCGAGGGGAAACCGGCTGAACAGAGCCATGCCGTATTGCCCGGAATACTGGCCGAAGCCCAACGCGTCGCCGGGCCCGCCGATCACCCCGTCGTGGTCCAGGTCAAATCCGCTGGGCAGGCCGGTGTTCACCGGGGCGACAAACACGTGCGGATAGTGGATCGGCTCGCTGCCTTCCTGCGAGACGCCCAGGTAGCGCTCCTGGAACCGTGCGGCGTTGTCGCCTTTCTTGTCGAAGTCGATTTCGTTGACCAGCAGCACGTCCGGCCGCACGCGCTGGATGATCTCGGCCGCCTTGCGAAGCTGCGGGTTGACGCCGTGCCCTTGCCCGTCGACCTGGTTAAGCTTGTCCGCACTGAGTTCCCAGATGTTGAAGGTGGCAATACGAACGGTTTTCGGCGTTGGCTCGGTATTCATGGCAATCAGCGCCACACACGCGATCAGCATTCCATTCATGTGGTCGGCTCCTGTCAGGCTTCGGTGTCTTCCGGGCGACATCTTACCGCGCCGTGCCGCGCAATGGAAAAAGGCCGGCACGCCGGAACCGGCCGGAACGGACCGCGCGCCGTTTTCAACCGCGCGTGTATGGCCTGCGCCTGCTTGTCCGGTGCCATTGCCGAGGCTACAATCCCCGGTGAGGGTTGCTTGCTTCGGGCGGACGGCGGCCCGGCCTGGTGGCCGGTGCGGCGACAAAGCATCCGGCGGGCCGTTTTTTGAACCAACGGAATTTTGAAGGGAGAAGGCCATCATGGCTCACTGTCACTGGAGTTGTGTGCTGGGCATTGCCGTGCTGCTGTCGGCGGGTGGGTCGCTTCGAGCAGATCAGGACGATGTGCGGAAGATGCAGCGTGCCTGTGCGGCCGCCAGAATATCGCTGACGCAGGCCATCGAGATCGCGGAGCGGGAGGTCGCCGGCGGCAGGGCCGTCGATGTCGAACTCGAATGGAAGCGCAACGGTCCGCGCATTGAGGTCGAGCTGGTCGTCGCGGACGCCTGGAAGGAAGTGCATATCGACGCTGTCACCGGCAAGGTGCTGAAGGTTCAGGATGAGCCGGCGGACGATCGCGAGGACCAGGAAGAATTGAAGCGCGACAAAGAGAATCTGCAAGCCGCCACGATCGGTTTTGGCGAGGCGATTGCCCAGGCGGAGAAGGAGGCCGGCGGCAAGGTGGTGGAAGTCGAATTGACGTCCTCGGCCGGTCAGCCGGCGTACAAGCTCAAGCTGTTGGTCAACGACAAGCTCGTCACACGGCGCGTTCGCGCGGTCAAGGATGATCCGCAACCGTAGTGCCGTACACCCGGCCCGCTGAAGTGTCTCCGCCCCGGTCCGGTCTGGGCCGAGATGGAAGGTTCGGCCCGGTGAAGGTCAAAAAAGAGACCGGCGCGTGCGCCGGTCTCGTGTTGAACTCCTGAATGGTCTCCGCGGACCCGGGTCGCGCGGATCGCGTGCGGACTATCCCAGCACCTTGGCCAGCCGCTCGAAGGACCAGTCCAGCTCCTTCTGCGTGATGACCAGCGGCGGAGCGATGCGGAGCACCTGCTGGACGGTGTCCTTGCAGAGCATGCCGTGCTCCTTGAGCTGCGTGCAGTAGTTTTTGGCGGCTCCGGCAGCGTCGTGCAGTTCGATGCCGATAAGCAGGCCCCGGCCCCGCACTTCCTTGATCTTGCTGCCGCCGATGGTGCGCAGCCGGGCCATGAACGCCTCCCCCAGCTCGGCCGCCCGCTGCGGCAATTGTTCGTCCTTGAGCACCTTCAGAGCGGTGCGGGCCACGGCACAGGCCAGCGGGTTGCCGCCGAACGTGCTGCCGTGATCGCCGGGGTTGAACACCCCCAGCACCTCCTTGGATGCCAGAACCACCGACACCGGGTACACGCCGCCGCCGAGGGCCTTGCCCAGGATCAGCACGTCCGGCTTGACGCCTTCGTGTTCGACGGCAAACATGCGGCCGGTGCGGGCCAGTCCGGTCTGGATCTCATCCGCCATGAACAGCACGTTGTTCTTGCGGCAGATGTCGTAGCACTGCTTGAGGGCCCCGGCGGGCGGCACCAGAATTCCGCCCTCGGCCTGAATGGGCTCGGTGAGCAGCGCCACCGTGTTCTTCGTAATGGCCGCCTCCAGCGCCTTGGGATCCGCAAACGGAATCACGCGGAAACCCGGCGTGAACGGGCCGAACCCGTCCTTGAACTGCGGGTCGCGGGAGAACGAGATGATGGTGACCGTCCGGCCGTGAAAGTTGTTCTCGCAGCAGAGAATCTCCGCTTTGTCCGGCTCGACCCCCTTGACCTTGTAGCCCCACTTGCGGGCGGCCTTGATGGCCGTCTCGACGGCCTCAGCCCCGGTGTTCATGGGCAGCACCATGTCCTGCCCGGTGAACTCGGTGATCTCCTTGCAGAACGGGCCGAACTGGTCGTTCTGAAACGCCCGGGACGTCATCGTCAGCTTGCGGGCCTGTTCGATGAAGGCCTCCAGAATGCGGGGATGGCTGTGCCCGAAGTTCAACGAGGAGTATCCGCTGAGCATGTCCAGGTAGCGATGCCCGTCCACATCCTCCACCCAGACCCCCTCGCCCTTGGCGATCACCACGGGCAAAGGCGCGTAGTTGCGCGCGCTGTACCGGTCGATCAGTTCACTGTGCTGTTTTGAGTCCATATGAGTATCCTCCTGGCTAACCGGCCGCTCTCTCCAGGGGAGCAGGCCCGGGTCAGACGCGCGATTCTGCCGTCTACCGAACCACCTTGCGGACCGCATCGGGCAGAATGGTGCGATCGTGCTCGTCCAACTCGTACAGCACGCGGGTGTGCGGCTGGCGAATGGTCAGAATCCGGCCCAGGTCGATGGGCGTTCCGATCAGCACGCTGTCGCAGGGAACGGCCGCCACGGTGGCTTCCATGTCTGCGATCTGCTGCTTGCCGTAGCCCATGGCGGGCAGAATATCGGTCAGGTGGTTGTACTTCTCGAACACGCTTCGAATGGAACCGCGGGCGTACGGGCGCGGATCAACGATTTTCGCCGCTCCGTACTGCCGGGCCACCACGTGGCCGGCCCCGTAGGGCATCTCGCCGTGGGTGAGCGTGGGGCCGTCTTCGATGACCAGCACCGTCTTGCCCCGGATGAGTTCCGGGTTCTCCGCCGTGCACGGCGAGTTCGCCTCCAGGATGGTCGCGCGCGGGTTGATGCGACGGACGTTCTGCCGAACGACGCGGACATCCGCCTCCTGGGCGGTGTCCACCTTGTTGATGACGACGATATCCGCCATGCGGACGTTGGTCTCGCCGGGGTAGTACCGGACCTCGTGACCCGCCCGGTGTGGATCGGTCACCACAATGTACAGATCGGGCTTGAAGAACGGCGTGTCGTTATTGCCGCCGTCCCAGAGGATCACCTCGGCCTCCGCCTCGGCCGCCGCCAGGATTCGCTCGTAGTCCACACCGGCAAAAACCAGGTTGCCGTGCTGGATGTGCGGCTCGTACTCCTCGCGCTCTTCGATCGTGCAGTGGTGCTCGTCCAGGTCTTCCAGCCGGGCAAAACGCTGGCACACCTGCTTGGTCAGGTCGCCGTAGGGCATCGGGTGCCGGACGGTCGCCACCTTCTTGCCCATTTCCTTCAGAATGGCGGCAATCCGGCGGGTGGTCTGGCTCTTGCCGCACCCCGTGCGGGTGGCGCAGATCGCGATCACCGGCCGGCTCGATTTCAGCATGGTGACGGCCGGAGCGAGCAGGCGGAAATCCGCCCCGGCGGCCTGAACCCGGCAGGCCTGGTTCATGACCACCTCGTGAGGCAGGTCTGAGTACGCCAACGTGACCAGGCGGACGCCGTGCTCGACGATCAGCCGTTCAAGATCCTCCTCCGCGTGGATCGGGATGCCCTGGGGATACCGGGGGCCGCACAGTTCGGCCGGGTACACGCGCCCGTCAATATCGGGAATCTGGGTAGCCGTAAACGCCACCACCTTCACCGTGGGGTCGTGCTTCCAGAAAACGTTGAAGTCATGGAAATCGCGCCCGGCGGCGCCCATGATGATCATTGGAGTCTGCGCTTGGCTGGTCACTTCGGTTTGGCCTCCTCATCCGCACGGGCACGTGATTCAGATCAGAACGGTTTGTAACCCGTTTCCAATGCGGAAGTTATCTGTATGGACAGACGTTCTCGATGGCGGAACACACCGGCAAGCGCAGCGCCACGGCACGCGTGGCCCTGCGCCGAATCCCGGTCGGCATGCACTCAAGCGTGCATGAATTACGCATAATTAGAGAGTACGAGAGTCTCGCAATCGGGTCAAGCGGGGCTCCCCTGACCCCCGATCGCCAGTCGGGCTGCATTTTGGCCGTCTCGCGGCCGTCCTGCCCCAGTTGACGACAACCGCCGCGTCGACAATACTTCAGGGTCCGGTCGGTTCGGGCCGTTTCGGCCCTGTTTGGGCACGCCTGGTGGGTGCCACGTCCGGCTCTGGCCCCATCGTCTAGTGGTCTAGGACACCGGCTTTTCACGCCGGCAACGGGGGTTCGAGTCCCCCTGGGGTCATACGGGAAGTGTTAGGGTGGCGTAAGAAGCCGTAAACCCCCGTAGATAGCCGTAAATCGGGGGTTCGCCTGTATCCTGTCCCTCGACATACGGCACCTTACGGCTGTTTACGTGCATGTACTGCGCCGGAATTTGCGCCGCTTTTGGCGTCACCTTTTCCGGCTCGTTTCCGTCCCCGGCAATCGCTCGCTCGAAATGTGCGTCCGTTGTCTGAAGGTAGCGCCGCGCCGCAATCGTGGACGTGTTGCCGATCCACCCGCAGACCACGTGAAGGGGGAATTGTTCACAGAGTCTCGTTTCCCTCGAAGCTCTCAGGTTATGAAGCAGCTTCTCCCCAGGTTCGAGGCCGGCTCGGCGGATAATCCGCGTAAGCTGGATCCGCAGGTTTGCCGATCCACTGCGGTATCGGGTGACAACGTATTCCGTTCCCGGTTCGGCCGCCTCGAAGCTTTCCCGCAGGTGGGGAAGCAACTCGGGGAAGATCGGAATGATCCTCGAAGCCTTGCCTTGGTATGCCGTCTTCGGACTGGTTACGGTCATTCGGCTGTTTTCCCCGTTGCGCGCATGGGACGACGACGCCACCGGCGCTTCGCCCGGGAAGAGACTCTGGCGCATCTCCAGGCTTTGCTGACGCGTTAGCTTCATCCGCGGAGCGGTGCGTCCAGTGCTGTCCGCCCCTACGACGTGCTGATCATCGATTCGCTCAGCCATGCCTGGCAGGAGTTGCTGGGTGAGGTCGAGAAGCTCGCGAAAACGCGGTATCGCGGCAACACGTGGTCCGCCTGGTCGAAGGGCACGGCCGGACCGTCCGTTGCCGCGAATGCCGCCACTGCGAGCCGCCGGCGACGACCACGGAGCGGGTTACCGGGTAGGTCCGACACAAGTTGTCGGGGGGGTCGAGCACAATAAAGGGCGTGGGGTCGATGTCGGCGTTGCCAGTCTTGGTCGGGGGTCCGGGTCTGCACGGAGGGTGAGATTCAGGCGGCGGCTGCCGACGGGCGAACGGAAAACTGGCGTCCGAGGAGCCGAGAGCCGGAGCCGCCCGAGGGCTCGGTGTCTCGCGCGGGACGAAGTGGGGCTGGAATGCCAATGGTCGGGCGGTAAGATGACACCACAGGCGACCGGCTCGCCGAGCGGAAAGGGCGGCGCGTCGCATTTCAGACGGCGGACATGAACTATGGACCTGATAGGGGACTGTCCGCCACATTCGCACGGGCTACAGCTTCAACGATCGCAGGAGCTTCTCGCGAAGTGAGAGACACCATGCGGGATGATCCCCGCGTCCCGCGATGGATCGACAAACGAAGCCGCGCCGAATAACCGGCGGACCGTTTGACCCCGGAGGGATCGGTGGCGCACACGATTGATCTGGATCTCGATGCGAAGGACATCAGCGGCCTTTCATCGGCCGACGCGGTGGCCGGATTCCTGACGAAGCTTGGCTACCCCACCGGCGTCCGCAAGCCGCTGACGGCTTCATCGCTGGGCGTGTCGGCAGACACCGAGCGGACGATCCGCAACGTGGAACTGATGGCCGCGGATGATTACCTGCGGGTTCTGCTGGTGCAGGTTCGATCGCTCACCGCCCGCACGCGCACTGAACTGGCCAACAAGCTCGGCCAGACCGGTTCAGACCACCTGATCATCCTGGCCGCCGATTTCAACGTCCTGGAGTTCGTCCTGGTTGACAAACGGAGTCGCCCGAAGCGCGGCCCGGCCGGGGGCGGCACGGTGCAGATCATCCCCCGCACCGTCACCGTCCATCGCAAAACGTCCATGCCTCAGGATCGACGGGTGCTGCGCCGCCTGACGTGGACCGGCCACGACGGGGTCGATCAATACGACAAACTCCGGGCGGCGTTCGAATCGGCCCCGTTCGCCAGCCGCTATTTCCAGAACAAGGCCCTGTTCTCGGATCACTACCTCTATCACCGCCTCCCCGAGTGTGATGCCTGGCGCGAGAACCCGGTCGACACATTCACCCGCGTAAGCAGCCTCCTGCAGAACGCCCGCAAACGCTGGTCACAGCAGCCCGAGCGGCAACTTCGCGACGAATTGTATGAGCCGGTGTGGTCCGCGCTCGGCTTTACGGCCACGGTGAATAAGGAGGCGGCCCGGGACACGCCGGAGCCCGATTACCTGCTCCGCGGATCGAACGGCCAACCGGTGACCGCGGCTTTCTGCTACCGGTGGGGCCGCTGGCTGGACGGTCCGGGTGTTAACGACCCCGACACGCCGGAAGAGAACCCGGGGGCGGCCGTCGTGTCGGCCCTGACCGAGCCGAGGGCCCGCTGGGTCATCGTCACCAACGGCAAGCTCTGGCGGCTCTACAGCCGCGACGCTCATTCCCGGGCCACCAACTACTACGAGGTTGACCTCGAAGAGGCCCTGGCGGCCTCCGCCGAAACGGACCCCAACGAGGCGTTTCGATACTGGTGGCTGTTCTTCCGGCAGCAGGCGTTTGCCCCGGCTGACGGACCGGGCGAGGCCCTTCCGGAGGCGGCCGAAAGCGCCGCCCCGGAGCAATGCTGGCTGGACCGGATCGTGGCCGGCAGTCGGGACTACGCCAGGAATCTGGGTGAGCGCCTCAAGGACCGCGTGTTCAAGACGATCTTCCCGCTGCTGGCCCAGGGGTTCCTGGAACACCGCAGGCAGCAGGGACGGCGGAGCAGCCCGACCGAGTCGGAGCTGGCCGACACGTTCGAGGCCACCCTGACGCTGCTGTACCGTCTGCTGTTTCTGCTCTACGCCGAGGCCCGCGACCTGCTCCCCATCGGCGAGGCCCCATACGAGGACGCCAGCCTCAAGGGGATCAAGCAGGAGATCGCCGCGCACGGCGGCCCGGCCGTCGAGGAGGCGCCTGATCGGCTCAAGAAGGCGTACACGCGCACCGGCACCGCGTTGTACGCCCGCCTCAACCGCCTGTTCCGCGTCATGGACCAGGGCGACGCCTCGCTGAACGTTCCCTGCTACAACGGCGGGCTGTTCATCACTCAGCCCGGCGCCGATGACTCCCGCGAGCATCGCATCGCCCGGTACCTGGCCGGACATCAGGTGCCCGATTTCTACCTGGCTCTGGCCATCGACCGCCTGGCCCGCGACGAGGACGAGAAGCCCGTCCCCGGGGCCACCGGCCGCGGAGCCAAGCTGCCCCACGGGCTGGTTTTCATCGACTACAAATCCCTGGAAGTGCGGCACCTGGGCAGCATCTACGAGGGGTTGCTGGAGTTCAAACTCAAGATCGCCCAGGAGGACCTGGGCGTCACCACGCAGAAAAAGGCGGAAAAATACATCCCGCTCTCCCAGATCAAGACGGGTCGCCGCCGCGCATCCGCGGCCGAGGCCGTCGTCCGCAAGGGCGAGGTGTACCTGTCCAACGACAAGGCCGAACGCAAGGTCACCGGCAGCTACTACACGCCCGACCCCATCGTCGAATACATCGTCGAGCACACGGTCGGCCCGGTGCTCGCCGAAAAGCTCGACGCCCTGCGGGCCGACCTGCGGAAGGTGGGCCGGACGTTCCACCGACACCTGGACAACTTCCGGGCCAACCCCGGGCTGGTGCCCCGCAACGCGGACGCCCGGACCTTCGCGGGCGAGAAAACCTACGCCGAGCACAAAGACCTGGTCGACCGCCTGTTTGATTTCAAAGTGCTGGACCCCGCCATGGGCAGCGGCCATTTCCTGGTCGAGGCGGTGGATTTCATCACGGACGGCCTGTTGGACTTCCTGAACCGATTTCCGAACAACCCGGTCACCTTCGCCCTCGAGCGGACCCGCAGCAGCATTCTGGCCGCCCTGGGCCAGCAGGGCGTGACCGTCGACGCCGCCCGACTGACCGATGTGAACCTGCTGAAGCGCCACGTCCTCAAGCGGTGCATCTACGGCGTGGATCTCAACCCGATGGCCGTCGAGCTGGCCAAGGTGAGCCTCTGGCTGGATGCGTTTACGCTGGGCGCCCCGTTGAGCTTCCTGGATCACCACCTGCGGTGCGGGAACAGCCTGATTGGCGCCACGTTCGACGACCTGAAAAAGGCCACGGAGGGGCAGCTATTTGCCATCGACTACGAGCCGCTGATGCGGGCGATCCGGCACGTACTGTTCGTCAACGCGATGGCCGACGCCACAGCGGCGGAGGTGCATCAGTCGGCGGACGAGTATGCCGCGGCCCGCCGGGAGCTGTCGGGCTACCAGATGGTGCTGGATTTGCTGGTGGCGGATCATTTCAGCGAAGGCATGGATCTGGCCCCTCGTGGCCGAAACTCACTGAAGGCAAAAGCCTCCCGGCCGTCCCAGCTTCTGGAGCAACCGGGGAATCTGGATCTGTCTTCCAGCGAAACTTTTCTCCGGACGCTGCAGGACGACGACGAGCGCCGGCTGGTGGCACAGGTGCAGCAACTCGCCCGCCGCCCCGATCTGCGGTTCTTCCACTGGGAAATCGAATTCCCGGAGGTCTTCTTCGGGTTTCCTGACGCGGATCGACGGCAGATCCAGCACAAGAAGGACATCGCAGACGGCTCGGCGGGGTTCGACGCGGTGGTGGGCAATCCGCCGTACGATGTTCTGTCATCAAAAGAAATCGGTGTCGATATCAGCGCGTTTCAAGCATGGGTGGGTGCCACACCGCGCTACGCGCCTGCCCGTCGAGGGAAGCAGAATCTGTACAAACTCTTCATATGCTGTGGAGTGGACATTCTTCGTGAAAACGGACACCTTGGGCACATAGTTCCGATGGCACTGCTGGGCGATGAGTAGGCATCCGGCATTCGGCAACTGCTCTGCAGAACCGCGCCGTTGCGGGCCGTTGAGGCGTTTCCACAGAAGGACGATCCGAGTAGCCGTGTCTTCCCTGAAGCCAAGCTGAGTACGTGCGTTTTCGTCTCCGCCAAGTCTGCCGGGAAGCCGCCGTTTCGCTCGCGTGTCCATCCTGGAAAGGACATTCTGGAGCGCTCTCCCAGCGTGATGCTCCGCCCGGATGACATTGGTCTCTACGATCCCGAAAACCGACCGATCCTCGCTTGCAGTCAAGATGACTGGGATCTCGCCGTCCGCGTCATGGGGTCACGGCGCATGACCCGTCTCGGTGAGTCCTGCCAAGCCTGCCAAGGTGAGGTCAACGAGACAACTGATGGCGTGTCGCCGGGCGGGTTAAACTAGGCCACGTATGGGCGGGTTAAAACCGGCCAGTTTTCCTTCCTTCCATATACAGCATCGCACAGCTTCTCGGCAAGTCCGATTGCCGCAGGCATCGCTTTCCCGAT
>JBPOIK010000204.1:0-4289 GCA_052034525.1 Planctomycetota bacterium | reverse complement strand
GCCTCCGGACGGAAGCTCAAGCCTCCGTTGTGTTTGCACTTGGACGAAGGCCACAACATCCTGTACCGGGGTGTGCAAGAGCTATTCAACAAGGGCGGTGGCGCCAATGTTTGGATTCACTTCTATACGCAGAGCATATCACAAATGGAAGAGGAAGTCGGCCTGGAGGTTACAACCAGCATCATCGACAACATCAACACCTGGATGTATATGCTCGTCAATCATCCCGCCACGGCGCAATACATGGAGGATTCGTCTCCTACAAAGAAGAAGTTTCAATCCATCCTGTCCCTCGGAGGCGGCATATCCCTGCGTGAAACTGAAGAAAAGCAGATATTGGCGTCAAAGGTGCTTCAGTTGCCGAAGCGCCACTTCTACCTGCGGACATACGGCGAACTTTACCGGGGCATTACCCATGATGTAAGTCCGTTGATGGTCGAAGTTGAAATGCCGCGCATTGCGGGATCGTCCCCGGCGTGATCCTTATGGGGGAGGACTTCCGGCGCCTGCCGACGTTATCGCCCGCTCCTTGATGGCCTCCATCTCGGCGGGGGATATGTTCGATTTTGCCTGAACGTACTGCATGTACTCCGCTAAATTCATTTGCGAGAAATCCAAGGCAGCGAATTCCCCAATGGAGAACCCCGCGCAATCAGGCTGTTCCGCCGAGCCCCACCCACGATTGACCTGTGGCCGGCCTTGCTCATGGACAAGACGGGCAAGAATGGAGTTGAAGCAACAATAAACATTGCGGCTTTTCAGCTTCATCCCCAGGAAATCGCCGGTCTTCAATTCGCCTACCAGATGACACAGGGCAAATCCCAGAGATATTGATGTAACCATGTCTTCTTCGGTACAGGCAAAGACCATTTGATAAACGGTGGTGGCGATGACATAAGCGGAAATTATCACTCCGACGACCGAGGCCGCTGTCGCTAATTGGTACATCAATGGTTGTGCTATGGAATAAGGCGCTATTGAGGCGGTTGTTGCGCCTGCTGCTGAGGTTTCGGTTAGTACCCCAGTTGCCCCCAACTCAGATGTCAATGTGGTCATAGTGACGCCTGTTGATAGTTTTTCCGTTGCTACCGTTGCCAATCCAACATTTTGTCCCAAGAGGTTGAATGTCGTGGTAACTGACTCTGCCATTGCCGCCGCCGTTCCAGATGCCCCTGTTATGCCCGTGGTCATAGTGGAATACAGGGTGTAAGCCGATTTCATCGCCATCGCATATTGGAACATGGAAACTCCACCCGTGTTCGCGTTGCAGCAGTAGATGGGACCCACCTGGCACGACTGAGGATTGCCTGGAAAAATCTCCACGTCCGTGCTGTCCATGCGAAGGGCGTTCATGATCTCGGCCACCTGGGCCATCTTGCTGAAATCCTTGTTGGCATCATAGCTCGTCTCCTTGCATTCGCTGCCCATGCAACGGATGTTGCCGTCGCAGACCACGGCTACATCGTAACCCACTATGCCGCCCGTACCCCCGCATCGGTATGTGTAATTGACGGACTGGCAATAGGGATCATTGGGATCAGCACAGGTTTGAGCATATAGTGTGCATCCCTGGTCCCTAAGCGACTGGCAGTTGTCCGTTGGCGCCGTGCATGCAAATTGGCTCTTTACGTACCAACCGTTTTGATACCATTGGGAAGTGGGAATGTCCGGGCCTCCGTAATGGCGGACCAGGCCGCCGGAGGTTGACTCCTCTTTAGTTGTTGTCAGGGTGTGATCGTTAAGGACGAGATTGTTATCCATGCACATTGTGTAGTTTTCGAGGGACCCGGAAAAGGAACTGCACAACTGGGCTGCCGGCGGGACGATAGAAGCTCCGGTAGAAACGGCATCCTCAATGCGGACGACACAGTTGTCGCCGGCGGAATCGCATTGCTCGAGACGGTTTAACGTGCATGCCGAAAACTGGCTCATGTCTCCGCACGGGGAATCGTGATCGAGATACATCCTTTCGACTACGCTGTTACGATATTTTCTGTACCAATCGTAAACATTCCAATTCCCATAGTCCCATCCTTCCGCTTCCGTACAGGTGTTAAAGGAAGTGGATAACCGCCTTCCCAGGTAATCGGCGCCTTCCGGCGGGGCATCCAGGATAAAGTCTGACACGTAGTCACCGCAGCCGTATCCATTTGGATTGTTGGGACAATAGCAGTCGTCTCGGAAGGAGTCGGTTCCCATATACTGCTTCCAGTAATCATAATAGTCCTTGCAGACGGCATATATCTGACCAGGCCTGTAGTCGATGATAGCTTCCTCGCATGGGGTGTCAATGGTTTCCGTTTCAATGCGCGAATAGGTCCTAACCGTGCAGTCAACCATATCCAGGTTGCGCGTGCCCGTACAATAGGACTCCGTGGGAGGATCATCATAGATCGGTATCTTCACCTCTTCGCAATCCGGATAGACATTCTTGATGGTGCTGTCTGAACTGCTCCACATAGTACAGTTGCCTTCGACGTCCGTTGCCAGACATTTGTTGCCGAAAGCAGGATCGTGAGACAAGTCGTAAACCGTCCTCGTTTGATAGGAGTTGTTAACGAAATCGCCTATTTCAGACGTAGCTCCCGTCATACCGCCGGGATTCGAGTAGTAATTTTCGTATTGGCCCCTGCTGGCCTGCCCCTGGTCGATTTGGGGCGTTATGCTGCTGGCCGACGTATCAATCCCCCGGTTCTGCAAGGTCTGGGTAAGATTCTGGGGATTAAAAGCGCCGACAGACGATTGTCCCAGGGAACTGCCCGCGTTTAACGCAGACGAGAAGTCTTCCGCCCAGACATGAGCGTCAACGCTGAACAGGAGATAAACAACGAGCAGGAAGCGAGCAACGATTCTTACAGCAGCTTCAGACAGCAATTCCGCTTCCTCCACATCATGTATATCTGGTGCTCGCCTGTTGCGGGTATATTCCGGTGTTCACCCCAGGCAAAAGTAGAGCTGCCGAGGGAGTGGGACCATTCTGTTTGCGGTATGGGAAAAAGCGTTTGAAATTTGTATTGGCTCTTTTTCAGGATAGGCCGGACATGGCCACCGCATTTGGCCGTGGACGAGCTGGTGTCGTATTCCACGGCAGGGGGAATGGGCAGGCGGGCAAGCCGGGAAAGCAGACGCGCCATGAGCAGGGACGTGGTGCGAACCGGGGAGCCGACCGTGCCGGTATTGCCTGTGAACGGATACATGCTGCCCCAACAGCCGGCACACCAAAACAGAGCGTTAAGCGGAAATCCGGCGGTGGCTGTCAGACAATCCACAGAGCACAAAGACTGAGCAATGGGATTGCCGAATGCGATGGCTTCCGGATTGGTAAAGATGGACAGCTCGTCGTTGTTCCAGGTGGGATCCACCTCCGAGAAATACATCAAATCAATGTCCTGATACCAGTCCGTACACCACTCCGCCCCTACGATCAGATCCATGACGGCCATTACGGGGAAGGTGTAATAATGGACGTTGTAGAAGGCCTTTTCCACCGTGTTGGGTGAATTGCCCTGTCCGGGAGTGCCGAAAGCGCCGAACATATTCAGGGCGTCCCCAAAATCCATGCCGAACAGAAACGGAAAACAGTTGGGTTGCCGCACCACCTCGATCACACGGGCCGGCTCCCAGAATGATATGTATGATCCCAGGCGATCGAAACCAAGGGCATTGTCATGGCATAAGCAGGTTATGGAACTCGGGTTAAAGTCGTCAGGATTCTCGGTTACGTTGTTGTCCTTCATATCCCCGTAATTCATGATGACGTGCCCACCTAACCGGAAGGGAAACACCGTTTTCCAGTTGATGTCGCTGACCAGATCAGGGAAATTGTTTTCACAACGAGGCGCGTCTGCATTTGCCGGCGACACCACAATCAGTGCCAGCAGCAGAAACGTCATTGATGCTGCAAGAATGTTCTCAATCAGGCTTCTTTTCGGTGATACGGACAAGCTTTCCCTCCTGCTCTATTATTGCCGGCACGCGGCGAATCCGAAATTTGTCCAGCACCTCGTCAGGCGCAAACCAGAACCGCTTCCGGTGTTTCGTGATCAGCTTGCTCAGATCGCCGCTGATGATCATCATTGTGCGGTATCCGCCCGACAGGGCCATCCTCACCTGCGCGGGGTCGTTGCCGTCTATTATTATGTGGCTGCCAAGCTGCACGTATTCCGCCGGATTGTGTCGGGAGCCCTTGGGGATCACCACTTTTCCTTCGTGATCGAGCACGTCCTCCGGGGCCACCCACGTAGGATCAATGTAGTACGTCCGGTCTTCTCGCGCTTTCTCATAGCGCC
>JBPOIK010000138.1:0-2758 GCA_052034525.1 Planctomycetota bacterium | reverse complement strand
GGAGCGTATGGAGAGCGCATGCTGACCATTGCTGAAAAATCGGGCAAGGCCTATGATCATCTGTCGTTTGATATGGCACAGCCCATAAACCTCAAGACCGTTGAAGAAACGCTGAAAGCAGATCCGGACATTGCCGTGGTTATGTTTGTCCATTGCGAAACCACAACCGGCCTCATCAATCCCCTGAAAGAACTGACAGCACTTGCCAAGTCATACGGCAAAAAGGTGTTTGTCGATGCGATGTCGAGCTTTGCGGCGTATGATATCGATATGCCTGGTCTTGATATGGATGCGCTGGCGGCAAGCGCCAATAAATGCCTGGAAGGATTGCCCGGATTGGCGTTTGTGATCGCTAAGAAAACGCTGATAGAGGAAAGCTGCGGCAATTCGCTATCCCACAGCCTGGACCTGTACGATCAATATCAAGGCCTGTACGCGGGCGGCGGCAAGTTCCGTTTTACCTCGCCCACCAATGTTCTGCTGGCGCTGAGGCAGGCAATTGACGAGTATAACAAGGAGGGCGGACTACTTGCCCGTAGGAAGCGCTATATGGAAAACCATCAAACGCTGGTGCAAGGGCTTGAAAAACTCGGCATTCGCTCCATCATTGCGCCGGAAAACCAGTCGTATATCATTACAACGTTTGAACTGGGCAACCTTGATTTTTCCAAATTGTATGAAACGCTGAAGTCCTGTGGATTCATTATCTATCCCGGCAAGCTGACATCCATGCCAACGTTCAGGATCGGCCATATCGGCGATGTCTACCCTGTCGATATGCGTGCGCTTGTGGCGGCCATCCAGGAATGTATGTGAAGGACAGATTCCGATAAAGTTGAATGATCATGCCCTGCTCAAAATATTGCCGATGAGCGCTTGTATGCTATGTGTGACAAGCCCCGTGCGTATGTGCTACAATACCGTTGCTGGGATAGCGCATGGGCGCAGAAAGGGGGCGGCAGGGCACCTGCCGGGGCTTGTTGGACGAACTTCGGGCAACCCGTCTTTGCGTTCATGTGGGCGCATACAGGCACAACATCGCAATGCTCAAAGCGGCCTGCGCGCCTGCAGCGCTGATGGCAGTGGTCAAGGCCAATGCCTATGGCCATGGTTTGGTGCCCATGGCGCGAGCTGCGATAGAGGCTGGCGCGCAATGGGTGGGGGTGGCGATGGCGGAGGAAGGCGTGCTGCTGCGCCGGGCGCAATGCGATGCCCCCATTTTGGTGCTGGGCCTGGTCAATGCTAAGGGTGCGCAGGCGTGCGTCCAGCGTGGGCTGACCATGACGGTTTCGGATGCAACCTGCATTGAGTGGGCACAACACGCTGCTGAACAAGCGGGTACTGCGGCCTATGTGCACCTGAAGCTGGATACCGGCATGGGCCGCATTGGCGCTCGCACACCGGCACAGGTAGTGGAATGCATGTCTGCCTTGCGGCGCTCGCCAAAGGTGCAGTTGAGCGGTGTATATACGCACCTGGCCGATGCGGATAACGCAGATCCAACCTACACGGATGCACAGCTTGCGCGCTTTGCGTTTTTGCGCGGGGTGCTGCCTGACGGGCTGATAACCCATGCGGCAGCCAGCGCAGCGGCGCTGGCAAGATCCGAAACCCAATTCGACATGGTGCGCATCGGCATTGCATCGTATGGGTACGCGCCTGTGCCTACCGAGATACCGTTGCAGCCCTGCCTGTCCTGGGCGGCGGAGGTGGCCTTTGTCAAAGACCTTGCGCCGGGGGATTCGGTCAGCTATGGCTGCACATTCACCGCAGACCGACCGATGCGCGTGGCCACGTTGGCGGTGGGCTATGGTGATGGCTACCCGCGTGCTTTGTCCGGCCGGGGGCGTGTGCTGCTTCACGGCCGTTCCTGTTCGATATTGGGGCGTGTGTGCATGGATCAAATGATGGTGGATGTGACCCATGTGCCGCAGACCAAGCCCGTCGACAGCGCAACGCTGCTGGGACGCGATGGTGAGGAAGCCATCGATGCCAACGAGTTGGCTTGCCTGCTGGATACCATCCCGTATGAGGTGCTGATGCTGCCCAAACAGCGCGTACCCGTTATTTATGATGAGGAGTGAACCCTGATGCAAAAAAACAACCGCACCAAGAACCGGCCTTCGCTGATTTATAAGCCCTATCTGACAGGCAACTGGGCCTCCCCGTTGGCTGCGCGCCGGGGGTTAAAGATTTTGGGATATCAGGCTATATTTGTGTTCTTTTATATTTTTGTGGGTCAGGCGTTGATGTTTGATAACTTTGTGCTGCGCCTGGTGACCAATGCGCTTATTTTGGGGGCAATGGGCGCGCTGCTGTATATGGATGGTATGAAAACGGGGGAAGAGGACGTGGCCTATGCCGAGATTGCCCATTCCCGGCAGCAGGACGGCCAGGATATTCCCAAGCAGGAGCGTGACCGCTGCTTTCATCCCCTCAAGGGCTTGTTTTCGGTGCTGGTTGGCATGCTGCCGCTGGTGCTGATTGCCCTGGCGCTGGCCTTGACCGCGCAGGTGCAGCGGTATCACCTGGGCGGCCTGCCGTCCTGGCTGGAAAGCTACCGCACCCGGCAGGACATTGGCATCGCGCTGGCCTATTACAACGAAACTGTCCCCATGGGTGTCACGGACGTTCTGCGCATCATTGTGCGGCTGCTGCTGTTCCCGTATGTAAATATCGTAGGCACCGAAGTTCCCATGCACCTGCTGTGGCTGGAGCGCTTCAGCCCCCTGCTGGTGCTGCTGGTGCCCATGGCTTA
>JBPOIK010000005.1:0-50815 GCA_052034525.1 Planctomycetota bacterium | reverse complement strand
GGAAGGACAGCAGCATGAACAGCGAAGTCTCCGGTCGAAGCACGAAGCTCAGCGTGGAGGAGCAGGCGACGCTGCGGGACTACGAGGGAGCCTTGCGGACAGTCCGCGGGGCACGGGGTGTGTTTCTGCTGGCTCTGATCCTGTCGTTGCTGACGCATATGGCGGCGTTCTGCGCCGTGCGATGGGGCGGTGTGCTCCAGGCGGCGACGACGGCGGAGTCCCGGCTCGCATCCACCGCGCCTGCCGAGCACGAATCCACGGAGCTCGACGGGGAGAAAGCCGGCCGCTCCACCATGATCGCGAGCCTGATCGAACTGCTGCTGCCGATGGCGCAGTTCGTGGGGCAGATCAGTTGCGGCCTGCTGGCGCTGTGTTTCCTGGCTTCCGCCCAGGTGTGCCTGGCCGGCGGGTTGGGCGGCGTTCGCGGCAGCCTGTCGGCGTTCTTCTGGATGCTCGCGCTGCTGGCCCTGCTGCTTCCGTGGGCGCAGTGGTTTCACGGGGAGAGCCAGGTGCCGGGCGTGTTCGTGACTTTTGCGGAACTCAAGAACTACAAGCCGGAGTTTCCGAATCTGCTGACGTGTGTGCTGTCCTACGCGCGGTTCCTGGGGTACCCGGCGCTGGGCCTGCTCATTGCATTTGTGGGAGACAGCCGGTATGGACGGGGTTACCGCCTGGTGCGCCGGCACCTGGAGGCGCGACTTCAGGTCCGGCCGATTTGATGGGCGAACGGCAATGAGGTTGGGGTAGGTCCGGCGAGTCGAACGCAAGCCTGCCGTACGATTCCCAGCATCGCATGAGGCTGCTGCCCGATGCCAAGCAAGCGGTTGCTTCTGGTTTCCGTCATTGTGGCGTGTCTGCTCGGCGCGCTGGTCAGCTATTCTCTGCTTCTCACGCACGAGGTGAAGCAGACGGGGCTGGCGTGGTTCGACGACGTCTGTCACGGAGATGCGGAAGCCGGCAGCACCCGAAGCTGTGACGCCGTGGTGACCAGTCCGTGGGGGACGTTTCCGCCCATCCCCCGGGAGGAATCAGCGGTCGAACCGCAGGACGAATCGGATCCGGAATCGGACCGCCGCGCCGCGGAGGCCGCTTTGCTGCGGCACTATGAGCCGCGCCCGCTGCCGATCCTGAGCAACATTCAGATGGTGCCGCGTTCGGTCGCCCTCTTCGGCATGATGTACTTCAGCGCGTTGGCGACGTGGTACCTGGCGGTGGGTCGCGTCACGTACGAGCGACGATTCTGGCATCTGATCCCGCTGGGCCTGAACGCGATCGGCGTGGGCGGGGCGCTGTTCTTCGTGTACCTGATGTTCTTCACCGACCTGGACGAATGGTGCCCCTGGTGTCTCGTCGCACACGCGCTGAACGCGGCGGCGTTGGTCGGGGCCGTTCTGCTCTGGCCCCGGGCGGTCCGGGCAGAGGCGCCGGAGCCGCAGGATTCGGAGCCCGCGACGCCGCCCCCCGCGCCGCGTCCCAGCCGGCGGCTCGCTCTCGTGACGCTGGCGACCATGGCGGCGGTGGCGGTCGCGGAGTTGTGGTTTCACGATTACGCGGCGGAGCAGCGCGGGCGCCGTCTGTACCAGGGCGGTTTTGCGGCGGCGGCCAAGGCCCTTGCCGAACTGGAGGAATCCGTACACCAGCACGCAGGCACGCTCTACGCCATTTACGAGCAGGGCCCGTTGCTGGACATTCCCATCCGTCCGGACGACCCCGTGAAGAACCCCGACGCAACCGACGCGGTGATGGTGATCATCACGGACTTCCAGTGCCCCCACTGCGCCCGGTTCGCGAAGTACACGGACGACGTGCTCGAACCGTTGTTCGGCGAGCGGCTCAAGATCGTTTTCAAACACTATCCGGCCAGCACGGACTGCAATCCACACATCCCGCGCAATATGCACCCGGCCGCCTGCGAAGCCTCCAAGGCCGCCGAGGCGGCCCGCCTGCTCGGCGGCAACGACGCTTTCTGGAAAGCCCACGATCTTCTGTTTGCCAACCAGCGCGAACTGATCAATTCCGCACGATACCTTCCGCAACTGGCCAAGATTCTGGGGTTTGAGTGGAAAACCTTCCGCCAGACCATGGATTCGGACGAGGTGCGGCGTCGAATCCAGGAGGACATGGAGCTGGCCCGGAAGATCCGGATGCGCGGCACGCCCGCGCCGTATCTCAACGGACGACACGTCCCCTCGGTCTGCCGGTCGGTGAGAGTGTTCTGGCAGGAGGTCGAGCGGCGACTCACCGCAAATACATGGGCATTGTACGAGAAGAGTCCGAAGCTCTCGTTCACGCTTCGTCCGGACGACCCGTCCACCACCGTGACCGCCGGAACCCAGTCACTGACGGTCGTCGTTTTCGGAGATTTTGCGAGCGAACGGTCACAGACGCTGGCGGCGTTCCTGCATGAACGCGTCTCCCCTCTGTTTCACGGGCGTTTGCGAATGGTTTTCAAATACCTGCCCGACCACACCGATTGCAACCCTCACGCCGCCGGAACCTCCCCGCCGGCGGCCTGCGTTGCGGCCCGGGCAGTGGAAGCCGCCCGCATGCTCGGCGGAAACGAAGCGTTCTGGGCCGCGCACGACATCTTCTACAAGGCCAAGAAGTTCGGCATGCTCGAGAAGATGGACTGCGCCAAGGTCGCCGCGCAGCTCAAGCTGGATGCCGAACCGTTTCTGGCCGCGATGGAATCCCCCGCGGTCCGCGACCGCATCGCCGAAGACGCGGAACTGGCCCGCAGGCTGCACGTCGCCAAGGCGCCCGCCGTTTTCGTGAGCTATCGCCGCGTGCCGGACGAGGTTCTCTTTGACAAGGGTTTCTGGGACGAGGCGGCACGCCGGTTCGAGGCCGTTGTCGCGGCCCAGGAGGCCCGCAAACAACAGGCCACCCCGCACCCGGCCGACACAGAGCCTCCCGAGGAGACTACTGAAGATACCCCAGGTCCATGAGCCGCTCGGCCACCTTGCGCATGTCGTCGTCTGAGTACGACTCACCCGTCGCGGCGCCGACGACGGCACCGGCGGGCTCCGTCTCCACCGCGATCGGAGGGTCGAACAGCCGCTCGATCACCCGGCCCTCCATGTCGTCCGGGACAGGAAGACCCAGCAGGGCCAATACGGTGGGCGTGGAGTCGATGATGTTGGCGTCGATCGACCGGCCCCGCGCAATGCCCGGCCCACGCGCGGCGAAAATGCCGTTGTCGCGGTGCGTTCCCTCGATACGCCGCCAGGGCAGCCAGCGCACCGGGGCCGACGCCCGGATTTTCCGAATGACGGCCAGACTGTCGTGCGGCACCAGCAACAGGTCGGGCAGCCACTCCCGCTGCGCGCGCGAGCAGCCGTAGAGCTCCTCCGGCTTGTGTACGGCCCGGAAGACGCGGATGCTCCGGCCGGCGGGATCGCGATCGGTCACCTCCAGAAACCGCGCCCGAAGCTCGTCGCGCAGCGCTTCGTAGCGGTCCGGCGGCACGATGCCCGATTCCTGACGTCCGGCCAGGTTGAGGTACAGGAAGCCGGCCATGCCGGCGTGCATGACGCAGGCCTGCGTGCGGGGCAGGTCGACGGCCAGGTCGTGCTCGATGCTGAACGTGCCGCCGCCGAACCTGCCGTGCTTCCGCTTGCGCATCCGCCGCAGCCAGCCCAGGCTGCGGTTGGCGCCCTCGGCGGCGGGGTTGATGGCCAGAAAGCCCCACTGCTGAAGCAACCAGTTCGGCTGGGCCTGACCCTCCAGGCTGCCGTGTCCGTGGTCGGACATGACAAAGACGGCAGCCTGGTTGCGCTCGGCGTAATCGACCAGACGGCCGAACGCGGTGTCAAGCTCCGCGAAGCACTGCCAGACGGCCTCGGTGCGGTCGGGATGGCGATCGACCCACCGGGGATCGATGTACTTCCAGGTCTTGTGCTGGAGATTGTCCACCAGTTTGAGAACCACCATCAGCGCGTCCCAGCCGTACCGATCGCCCAGCGCGCGGACCAGCGTTTCGCCATGATGAAAGCTTCGTTTCACGGCCTCCAGGTTCTCCTGGAATACGCGCCGGCCGCCGAGCGTTCGGCGTTGCCAGCGGCTGCCGAACCCGTAATCCGGGCACAGTTGCAGCACCAGGTCTTTCAAGTCGGGAGGCCAGGTGAACGCGCTGTGGCGATTGGGGGTGCCGAATCCGCTGACGAGAAAGCCGTTGACCGGCGTGGGGGGGTAGGTCATGGGAATGCTGATGCAACCGACACGACGCCCCTTGTCGCCCAGAATCTGCCACAAAGTGCGCACATGCTGGAGACAGTTCGTGGTGTTCAGCGTCAGGCGGTTGGTGCGAACATCGTACCGCTCGAAATCGATGATGCCGTGGGTGCCCGGGCTCTTGCCCGTCATGAACGTGGTCCAGGCGGCCGGCGTGATCGGCGGCACCGTGGACCAGAGAGTGCCGCGGACGCCCTCGTCGCAGAACGCCTTCAGCCGCGGCAGCACACCGCGATCCATGAGCGGGTCCAGCACGTCCCACGTGGCCCCGTCCAGGCCGACGATCAGGACACGTTTCGTGCCGGCACGCGGTCCGCCTCCTGGTTGTCCCTCGGGTTCGGTCATGTGAGCAAAAGAATTCTCCGAGCGCATCCTCATTCCGGCCCGACACGTAGCCCCGTACGCCAGTCTAATGGCGTCTTTCATGCGTTGCAAACGACGCCCGGCGGGATTATCTACACAGTCCGGCCCGGCACGTCGGGTCTTTCGCGGATGTACAGGAGCCAGCCATGCGGATTCTTCGTGAGCCGACCGTGTATCTCGTGGGACGCCAGACCGTGGATGAGGCGGCGGTGGACCGGTTTCTGGCCGACCACGACGTGACGCAGTGGGCCACCGACTCGACGGTGGCCGGCGAGAAACTGTGCGAAATCGCCGGGCGGATGTGTTACATGAGCTTCGCCCGCCCCCGGCCGGGCGGCAACGCGGCGTACTTGGAGCATCTGCTGGAGGTCGGACACGGCAGCGTGCTTGAGCACAGCGTGTGGAACTTCATCATCACCGGCGTGTCGCGATCGTTCACGCACGAGCTCGTTCGTCACCGGGTGGGCTTCGGGTACTCGCAGCTTTCACAACGGTACGTGGACGAGTCGGTCGCGGATTTCGTGGAGCCGGACTGCATCGCCAACGACCCGGAATTGCACGAGGTGTGGCGATCGGCGGTGGAGCACGCCCAGGAGGCATACGTGAAGCTCGTGCAGGGCCTCAACCGCGTGTTCCGCCAGGAACCGGACGCCACCCAGCGCCGCAAGCTGGCCCGCCAGGCCGCCCGTTCCGTCCTGCCCAACGCCACGGAAACGAAAATCTTCGTGACGGCCAACACCCGCGCCTTGCGGCACTTCATCGAAATGCGGGCCAGCGAGCACGCGGAAGTGGAAATCCGCAAGGTCGCCGCCCGGATGCTCGAGATCGCCAGGACCGAGGCCCCAAACCTGTTCGGCGATTACCGGATCATCGAGCTGCCCGATGGAACCCGGGCGGCGCGGACCGATTGGAAGAAGGTGTGAGCCCGCCGATCGCGCGGCGAATCAAACAGGATTCTCGGCCTGTGGCGCTATCGGTCATCCTCGCCGGCGCGCAGACGGGTCAACGCCTTGGTTTGCGCGGTGAACTCCACGCCGATCTCGTAAACGCCTTCCGAAATGCCGTTGCAACGGACGACCACGCCCTCCAGGTACTCTCGCCCCCATGCGCGGACCTGCAGATGAATCCGGACACGACTGCCCTGGGGCAGGGGCGAGACATGGTAGAGCCCGATCCCGCCGCGCGAGAGGCTGTGGGTGGTGGTCTCGAACTCCGCCGGCTGAGCCGGAGCGTCCGCACCCGATGACAGAATCTGCACCCGGGCCGGACACTGAAACCGGAAACGAGGAAACTCCCGGCGATTTGGGACCGGCGGGTCCGGCTCCGCCTGAGCCGCGCTGTCCGGAACGACCAGCCGGAACCAGGCGGCCATCACCTGCGGATCATACTTGGCGGGCGTTTCACTCTGCAGAATTGACAGGGCCTCGGCCGCGCTCAACGCGCGATCCTTATACGGCCGCACCGCCGTCATGGCGTCGAACGCGTCGGCCACCGCGCACACCCGGCTGATAAAATGGATGGCGTCGCCCTTGAGCTGATGCGGATACCCGCTTCCATCCATGCGCTCGTGGTGTTGCAGAGCCACGGTCGCCACCAGCTCCGAGCACCAGTCCGCTGCGGCCAGTAGATCGTGGCCGATCTCGGGATGCCGGCGGATTTCCGCGCGCTCCTCGTCCGTCAGATCGTCTTGTTTGTTGAGGATCTCGGCGGATACGTACACCTTTCCCAGGTCGTGCAGCAAGCCGGCCTGGCCAATCTGGATCAACTCCGCCTCATCCCTGCACCCGAGCTGATAGGCCAGCGGCACGATCCAGGTCGCCACGTTCACCAGGTGTGTGGCCGTGAAAAAGTCGTGCCGCGCCGCCGCAAACAGGTGAGAAAACGCGTTCTGGTGACAGACCACCAGCGTGGAAATGGCTTCACACACATGTCGGAGCGGATCGGCGGCCGTACGCAGCGTCGGATCGGACAGCACCTCATTTATCAGGCCGAAGCTGGTTTCGTAGACGAGAGCGGAGGCCTCGCTCACCGGAACCTGCGGATCGCCGGCGATGGAGGTCAGACACGACTCCAGCGCCCGCTGCAGCCGCCGCTGGTCCGTAATCCGGACATAAACGAACCGGACTCCGTGGTCGGCCAGACGTTCCCGGTCGGCCTCCGTAAACGGCACCACGCCCGCCGTGTAGAGGGAATACGCGCCGTCGAAGACCTCGCTGCGATCCATGGTCGGGCGTGTTTTCACGTACACCGGAATCGTGTTCAGGACGGACAACGGCATGTGCTGCAACGGCACAGGAAGGAAACCGGCGCGAACCGAGGGCAACTCGGATCCGGCGCCATCGGGCGCCGCGGACGGTGCGTTGTTCTCGAGTTTCGCCGATGGCATGACCCACGCCCCGTACGGCCTGCGTGCAAACCCGGCGCATTCGTCCCTCTCCAGGCATGCACTTATCCCCTGGATAGATCAAGGTCGCGAAATCCCCCACTCTTGCATCGTACGATTCCGCCACACGAATGAATCGGCTTTACAAAAGATGGCCGTTGAAGTACGGCTTTTCTGGCCTGACACATGCTGCGTTCCGCCGCCCCGAGCCGCGGCAGGGTTCACCCCACTGGCTTCCACAGACTATCGGACGATCTGCAACGCACACCTTCGGGCATGATTTGCCGTAAGCAGGGTCAGAAACGCCGAGCAGACGCCGAAAGCACGCACCCAGCAACGAAAGGCTCGCGTCCATCTGCCGCGAAGCCTGTGCGGAGCAACCCGGGTGATGGCCAACCCGACGGACCGCTCCGCCGGCTCCGGTTAGAGGACCTGCGCCCAAGCTGCCCAGTTCAGTAGCACTGAAGCAGAAGGAATCGTTCTGGCCGGGCCAAGCCTCGCCTGAAGCTTTCAACTCCGAGCCCGGATTTTCCGAGTTATCTCGTAGCCGGTTTGGAAACCGCGCCAGTCCTTGCTCTCCAGTCAATCGGACCAGGAGGCGCCGACAGGGCCGACCCGGTGGCGGGGCATCGGTGTGAAATCGCGTCTCAAGCAGTTTGCAACAATAGTCGTGGTTCAGGCGGGGTGCGTGGCCGTCGGACTCTGGATGCAGTACCAGTACATTGTCCGATCCTCCGCGCATGAAGCCACGACGGCCGCATGGTCCTCACTTCAAGAGCAAGCCCGGAGTCTGGAGACGGTCCTGGTATCCACGGGTGGACCCCTCACGGCAACGGATGCGCACGGCCTCGCTCGTCTGGCCGATGCGATCAAGACTTCTGGAACGGCGTGCGGACGCGTCCTGGTTGTCGACGGAGCCTGGCACGTCCGGACGGATCCTGCTCTGGAAACGGAGTGGAGTACGCCGTACTCCGCCGGGTCCGAGGTGGCCTGGACGCCCGTGCCAGACGTGGCGGAATCGTCGATGGGCGTGTTGCGCGGGTGGGTCGATCTGCCGGACGGGCGTCACACCGCCGTGGCCCAACCGATCGGCCAGGACGGCGGCTACATCGTATTTCACCAGCCGGTGGCGTCGGCGGCGATCCGCCTGGCGGGCCTGTCGCGTTCACTGGCCCTGGTGGCCGGCGTCACGCTTCTGTGGATCGGCGTGCTCTCCGGAATCGCATTGTACATGGTTCTCACCCGTTTTCAGGAGAAGCAAGAAAAAGCCCGTGAGAAGGCCGCCCAGACGGCCCGGGAGCAGGCACAGGCATTGATCCGGACTCGGGACGCCGTGATCTTCGGGCTGGCCAAGCTCGCCGACTCGCGGGATCCGGAAACGGGCGACCATCTGGAACGGATCGCGGGATACTCCACCACTCTGGCCGCCGCGCTGCGGGAGCATCCGCAATTCCGCGATCAGATCAGTTCCGCGTTTGTCCGGCTGATCGGCCTCAGCGCGGCACTGCACGACATCGGCAAGGTTGGCATTGAAGACCGGATTTTGCGCAAGCCGGGACCGCTGACGGCAAGCGAGCGCCGGGCGATGCAGGAACACACCGTTATCGGTGGAACCTGCCTGCAACAACTGGAGCGGCGGCTGGGCAGCACCAACTTTCTACAGATGGCCCGACAGATCGCGTACGGGCACCACGAATGGTGGAACGGTCAGGGATATCCGTACAAGCTGGCAGGCGAGGAGATTCCGCTGGCGGCGCGCATCGTCGCCATCGCGGACGTGTACGACGCGGTCCGCACGAAGCGGGTCTACAAAGAGGCCGTTCCACACGACCAGTGCGTGAAAATCATTCGCGAGCTCGCCGGAAAGCAGTTCGATCCGGTCATCGTGGAGGTGTGGCTGGGAATTGAACACAAGTTCCGCGCGATTGCGGATCAATACTCGGCATCCCACGCCGCGGATTCCGATCCGCGCGACACGGTGCGCCCGCCGGACGAATCGCACAGCGCCGGACCGGAGACGCCGACGACCTGCCTGATCGGAGCCGAACCCTGAGCGGACAGGGGCGCCGCTGACTCCACGGGAGGAGCACAGACCATGAGTGGAAAACTCACACGGGAACGACTGACGTTCGAGATCATGCTCATCGTGGTCACGTTGGGGCTGACCTGCCTGTTCTGGCGAACGGGCGGATACAAGATGGTGATTCTGAATCTGTTCTTCCTCCCCATCGTCCTCGGCGGGTATTACCTGGGCCGCGCGACGGCCGGCGTGCTGGCCTTCTTCTGCGTGCTGGCGGTCGGGCTCGTCACGTCGCTGGATTCCACCGAACTGGCCCGGTTCACCACGCCCATTCTGACTTACCTGGCCCTGACAATCTGGGGAGCCACCCTGGGGCTGACCGCCCTGCTGGTCGGCACGCTGTGCGACGAGCGGGCCCAGAAGCTGGACGAACTGCACGAGGCGTACGTCGGCGTGGTGGAGGTGCTCTCCAAGTATCTGCAGACCGGATCAAACCAGGTGGAGGCACGCAGCGAACGCCTGGCGAATCTGAGCCGGCGTCTGGCCGTGCAATTGCGCCTGTCGCGCAAGGAGGTCGACGACGTCCGCGTCGCCACACTGCTGCTGGACCTCGAAAACATCGAAGTGACGTCCAGACTCGTCAGCAAGGCCATGAACACGCTGGAGGAGAATCCCCGGGTCATGCGGAAGCACACGTTCCTGGGCATGGATCTCATCCACTCGCTGGGCTCGGTCCTGCGGGGGGCCGCTCCCCTGCTGGACAATCGAGATTCCGTCGTGCATGACGCCCTGGCCCTCCATGACGACGCCGACCCCCCCGCCGTCCCCCTGGGAAGCCACGTGATTCGCTTCGCGCAGACGTACGACACGCTCACGCACGGAGACGGCGTGCGGAAGGGAATCTCCCCCGCCCAGGCCATCGAAAAGCTGCGCCAGGACGCCTCTCCCGGCCCCGAACGGGAGGTGCTGGAGGCTCTGTCTCAGATCGTATTGCGGGAGGAACAGGACATGACTCGCGCGGCACTCCAGACCGTCTGACGGGCTGCCGGCAAGCGGCCGAAGCTCGGCTCGTCAGCCCGAGCCGTGAGAGGGGTGGGAACCGCCCGTCCTCCGCCCGCGGCCTCTCGTGTCGTGCTACTTGTCGTTCTCCCCGGCCCGGGCCTTGGTCAACTCTGCGCTTTCGGCCACGAACTGTATGCCGACAACAAACGATCCGTCTTCCAGGTTGCGGCAGCGCGCCACCACGCCGTCCAGGTATTCCCGTCCCGGTGCACGAACTTGAAGATAAATGCGGATATGCTGTCCCTGATCCAGGGGGCGCGGCGTCTGGAGCCCGAGTCCGACGCGCGAGAGGTCTCGCGTGACGGCCACGAATCCGGAATGCTCCTGCGGCCCCCGGGGCGAGGGCGCCAGCAGGAACACGCGGGCTGGGACCCGGAAGGCGAATCGTGGCTGGGCGCGGCGCTCCACCTCTGCGCCTCTTTCCTTCTCGTCCGTCGCCGCCGGATCGACCAGCCGCACCAGCGCGCTCACGACGTGTGGATCGTACCTTTCCGGCGTTTCGCTCTGCAGAATGGCCATCGCCTCGGGCACCGTCAGCGCCCGATCCTTGTAGGGGCGCAGGGCGGTCATCGCATCGAACGAGTCGGCGACGGCACAGATTCGGCTGATCACGTGAATCTGGTCTCCCGTGAGGCCCGCGGGATACCCGCTGCCATCCAGTCGTTCGTGGTGCTGCTGAGCCACCGCACAGACGAGTTCGTCGGTCCAACCCGCCGATTTGATGATTTCGTATCCGAGTTGGGCGTGTTGCCGCATCTCGGCCATCTCTTCGTCGTTGAGCTTGCCGGCCTTGTTGATGACGTTCGACGAAATGCGCACCTTTCCGATGTCGTGCAGGAGACCCGCCTGGCCGATCCGGGTCAGCTCCGCATCGTCCCGATAACCCATCTCGTGGGCGATCGGCACCATCCAGGTCGCCACGTTGACCAGATGGGTGGCCGTGTAGAAGTCGTGACGCGCCGCCCGGAACAGGTGCGAAAATGCGCCCCGGTGGTTGATGACGAATGCGGAGACGGCCTGGCAGACATGCCGCACGGATTCGGAGGACAAGCTCAAGGTCGGATCGGAGAGCACCTCGTTCATGAGCTCAAAGCTGGTCTCGTACACCAGGGCCGCCGCCTCTTCCGATGGCGTCTTCTTGTCCGCCGCCATGGTGGCCAGACAGGCCTCCAGTTGTCGCTGCAGCTTGGGCTGGTCGGCCGTGCGCACGTAGATGAAGCGGACCCGGTTCTGGCGCAGCCGCGTCCGATCCGCCTCCGTGAACGGCACCACACCGCTGGAGTAAAGCGAGTACTTCTCGCCCTCCTCCGCCGGTTCGGTGCCCGGGCGTGCCTTGAGGTACACGGAAATCTGATTCAGCGTGTCCAGCGGAATGTGGTTCAGAGGGATGGGAAGGTAACCGGCTCGAGAAGAAGTAACCGATACCGGCTTTGCCGCCGGTTCGGTGATTCCCTCAGACTGAACGCTTTCCACCGTCGACATGGGCCAAGCCTCATCGGCACCCCCGGCGGCCGGCCGGCCATCTGTGGAGGTCGCCGAGGTGTACCCGGAGCCCGCACGGCGCAGGGACCCATGACTCTATTTTCGTACACGGCATGGGATAAGCTTAGATCAATTTCCGCTCGGGCTTCACAAAACCCTCGTTTCAGACGTCAATGCGATCTGCAGCGGAATCTGCGCTTATGCTTCGTTTGCACGGAGATCTGATTCGCGAGTCAACCGCAATCGTGTCCTCCCCGCGGCGTCCGCCTCAAGCGCCCGCGCTTATCGGACATTGCCGCGCCGTCCGAATGCCGCGCACCGCCCCCCCGCGAATCACACGAACGTCACCGGCGTTTTACTTTGTGGCGATTGCGTGGAGGGCACAACGACCGACGCCAGCGCCGGCCGCCGGGCCGCGTCCGAATACCCGGCAGGCCCTGCGGCGCCGGATTCCGCCGTTGCCCGTCAACGGCGACTGAACTCGTGTACCGCGTCCACCAGCGCGATGGCGTGATCCACCGGAACCGTCGGCAGAATTCCGTGCCCCAGGTTGAAAATGTGGCCCGGGCGGCCGTCCGCCTGCTCCAGAATGCGTTTGACGCGGCGGCGGATTTCCGGCGGGTCTGCGTACAACACGATCGGGTCCAGATTGCCCTGCACGCCCACACCGTCTCCCAGGCGGCGCCAGCCCTCGGCCAGATCGATCCGCCAGTCCAGGCCGATGATGTCGCCACCGGCGTCACGGAGCAGTTCCAGGAGCGTGGCGGCTCCCGTGGCAAAGTGAATGACGGGCACGCCCGGTCGCAGACCCGCAATGACCCGCCGGGAGTGCGGCTGAACAAACGTGCGGTAGTCGTCGGGGCCCAGCGCTCCCACCCAACTGTCAAACAGTTGGACGGCCTGCGCGCCCGCGTCAATCTGGCCGTTCAGATAGTCGATCAACACGACGCTGATCCGCTCCATCAGTGCGTGCCACGCCCCGGCATCCCGATACATCATCGATTTCGTGTGGACGAAATCGCGTGAGCCGCCTCCTTCGATCATGTATGACGCCACGGTAAAAGGCGCGCCGGCGAAGCCGATCAATGGAATGTGCCGCGGAAGCGCCGCTCGGACCCGACGGGCCGTCTCAAAAACGTAGTCCAGGCTCGCCGATACGTCGACGTCCCGCAGGGCATCCACGGCGTGAGCATCCCGCACCGGACGGGTGATCCGCGGGCCCGAACCCGCCGAAAACTCCAGCCCGGCGCCCATCGGTTCGACCACCAGCAGAATATCCGCGAACAGAATCGCGGCATCCACCCCGAGACGCCGAACCGGCTGAAGTGTAACCTCCGCGGCCAGATCCGGCCGTTTGCACATCTCCAGGAACGAGACCTTCGAACGGATCTCGCGATACTCCGGCAGGTACCGGCCTGCCTGCCGCATGATCCATATGGGGGTGTAGTCCGTCGGCCGTCGCCGGCAGGCCTGCAGGAAAGGGCAGTTCGGATCGACCGGGAGAGCCGCGTTGCTCATGCCAGACCTCGCTCCACCGCGTCCGGACCTTTCCGCGCGACCGGACGCATGGCCGGCCCCGGACGACTGGCAACCCTCATGATAGGACCGTTACGGCAGCAGCGGAAGCGACTTGATACATTGGCGCGTGTGCGCGTGTCTGGGATATGTGTTTCGGCGCGAAAAGGGGGTCAGGGCGGGCCGTGGGGCGTTCGTTCAGCTTCAACTCCCCCCACTGTCATCACATCGGCACCAACCAAGCCCACGCCGCCGGCTTCGTCGCACGCCGATTGCCCCGGTTCAGCGCGGACCCGACCGTACTCAAAGCCGGGCCTCCGCCCCGAACGAGTGCTTGCGTTCCTGCCTTCCTCCGGAAAACAACGTCGCCTCGGGGATTGGGGCGCAAAACGGCGCCGTCAGAGAACCGCTTCCCTCTCCCACAAAGAGGATACCGCCCACACCATCGACACTGCATGCCCGGTTCGCCCGCCCAATCCATCCGCCCCCTGGCTTTGCGGGCAATCACTGCACGGTGCGGAGGGCCGCGTGCACACGCGTTCTCGGTTCTGCGACGGCGCTATGATTCAGCCAAAGCTCCCAACGCACGCTCGTTCGCCGTTACGTCACATGCAGACTACGGCAACATCCGTGCCAATACGGATGTTCGGCCGTTCGACTCGAGACTCCGCGCGCCGATCTGTCTGGCAACCCTTTGGTGTGAAGTGAATTGGGTAAGATCGAGACCTGTCGCTGACCCTTGTTCGGGCCAAGAATGCAGCACTACAGATAGCGGCTCAGGCAAGCCAATTGGCTCACAGCAACCACCGGCACCGCCAGACGCAGCCTGTCGCCTTGCCGAGCGCCACTCGTCTCACTCGGCTCCGACGCAAGCTCCCCAATAGCGATCGCGCACACGAACTGCCCAAATGCCGCAGTCACCCGCTCTGTCGGCGCGGATGACGTGCAGTGTACGGCGCTACCGACGGCGGGAGATGCAACGCCGTCCGAATACCCCGGAACCGCCTGGCAGCAACGTGTTCCGCCGAGAACTGAACCGGGCCGCCTCAAGTCACACTCCCCACAGCATGTCCGCTTGCAGGACATGAGAGGGTGCGTGCGAAGCAGGTCCGAGCAAGGCCGTCTGGTTAGTGGCCCTGTTCGTTCTCGATCACGCTGATGATGTCGATCTCTTCAAAGTGCATCTTCCACCTCGCGATCAGCACGGAATCACGTCGACATACGCCAACAACAGGTTCACCAACCAGACCGTGATGTCAATTCCGATTGGAAGAATGGGGGCCACTGGAATTCCTCCTGAAAATAAGGTGCCGCTTGACTCCAGCCGCGAAGGATGCACATGCGGACCATTCGCGGCGCCAACCACGATTTGGTACTTGCCTCTTCCTCGAACCGAACGCACAATAGGTAAGTTACCTAGTCGGTTCTGGAGGACAGGCCGTGCTGTCGGACGCCGCTTGACCTCGCAATAGGCTCCGACACCCCGATCACTCCGAATCCTTTGCGGCCACGGGGCCCGGACCGAGTTCGGGGAAGACCGATGTCTTGCACACTCTGCTTGAACGAGTCCCGCGCCTTGGGACCCCAGCATTTGGATAGCCCATTCCAAGCGGGAACGCATTCGGTCGGATCTGACGGGCGGCAGTGAAGATTTGCCCGGTTGGCCGACGCGAAGCCAGCTTTTCAGGGCTGCCAGTGCGGCATCGTAGCACCGATAACTCGTGGCGTCAAGCGGAAAACCCTTGGTTTCTGCGAATGTTAAGACAGGCTGGAGTCAAATGGAGATGCCCAAGATGGGAAAAAGGGATGAGGGCAAAATCGCGGGCACGATAGGTAAAGCCATAAGAACAAACAGGTTACGTGCTGGCATGACCCAATCTCAGCTCGCGGCGGTCATCAGCCGAACAGGCAAATTCCTCAGCGAAGTCGAGACGGGACGAACCCGAATCAGTGAGGCTGAACTGGCCAAGCTGGCCACCGCCCTGGGTGTCTCCGCGGACTGTCTCCTGAAGGCGGATCCGGCGGATCTGGATCGTGAAGTGGCGGAGCTCCCACGGCGCATCCGCGATTCGCAACCGACCGGCCTGATCCTTTTTGCATTTCAGCAACTGATAGACTATCTGGATCGGGCGGGCTGGCTGCGATCGTCTCAGTTGTGGAGCCTGTCGCACGAGCCATTTCCGGAGGAACGGAATATCGCTCTGGTGGAGCAGTTGGCCGAACTGGTCCATACGCGAGACCTGAAGCTGCGGTACGTCTACCCTGAGCATCGCTGGACGGGCACGTCCGATAAGCTGTCGGGAATCCTGCAGGGCACCCCGGAGGCGCTGCCCGAGCCTTTGCGCAACGCGCTGCGCTGGTCCGCACGGCTGCGCGAGCATATGGACGCCGATCCGTCCCGCGTCGTGGGATACGCGTTGGCCGACTCGTTTCCGTTTTTCTCGCCTCTGCAATCGCATTTGTGGGTGGAGACGGCCAGCACCTCATGGAGTGAGGTGATGCCGCTGTTGTACGGGCGATCCGAGACGCGAACCCATGAGAACGCCGGCGCCAGCGCTCCATTCTGGTACCACCTTCCACGCGACATGGGGTCGCGCATGCTCATCGGGTTGGCCCATTACATAAAAGCGGTCGACCGCCGGCCTTTGAGCGCGTAACATGTTGGACCACGAGCCCCGTGCGAAGCTTCTTGACGGTTCCAGCCTGATGGCGATGTGGCCGTTGCATGCCTGATCCAATGCAGTCCACCTGTGGAAACTGTGGCGCGTCCGCTCGCCTCCCCGAGAGCGCTCGAGGGCCGGCGGTTCGTTGCGTGCAGTGCGGGTTCGTCCGGACCCTGCCGCGCGAGACAGGCCCCCACGTCATCGATCAGGCGTTGCGAGTTCTGCCGGCCGATCGTTACCGGGTGGAGGGGCTGCTGCAGGAGGAAGGGGGCGGACGGGTGTATCTGGCGCGCCATCTCGTGTTGGATTCGCCGTGCGTCGTGAAAGTGCTGGGACCCGGCGACGCCGGGTACTCCGCGACGGCCGCCGCGAGGCTGGCCTGGGAGGCGCGAATCGGATTCCGCATCAGCCATCCGGGCGTGGTGCGCGTCCTGGACGTCTACCAGCAGGAAGACACGTGGTACGTGGTGATGGAGTATGCCGACGGCGCGGACCTGGCCACGGTGCTGACGTGTGTCGGGCCTCTGGTGTGGATGCAGGCGGCTGAGCTCGGGCGCCGGACCGCCGAGGCTCTGCACGCGATTCACGCCGCGCGGCTGATCCACCGCGACCTCAAGCCGGGCAATCTGCTGCTGCAACCTGACGGCAGCCTGAAGATCGCGGACCTGGGGCTCGCCTGCACGTTCGAGGAAGGGTTGGCCGGCGGCGGGCAGACGGCGGGGTTTGTGGGCACTCCGCCCTACGCGCCGCCCGAACAACGCCGCGGCGGACAGCCGATGGATCCGCGTGCCGACATCTACTCCCTGGGCGCCACGCTGTACCACGCCGTCACCGGGCGGCCACCGCAGCGGAACAAATCGCCCCTGGCCTATCTCGTGCAGGAGCAGTACGAGCCGATCGTGTGGGATACGAACATCACGCCCACGATTCCGGACTGGTTCCGTGAGGCAATCGAAACGTGCCTGGCACAGCAGCCGGAGGGACGGTATCCCGACGCGGCCACGCTGCGAGACGCGCTGGCCCGGCCACCGGCCGCGCCGCCCACCCGCCCGCGCCGGCCCGCCGCCGCGCCACTGACCGACTCGCCCCGGATCGTCGTACTGCCGTTTGCCAACGCCGGTGGACAGCCCGACGACGACTGGATCGGCGACGCGCTGGCGGACCATATCAGTCGACGGATCGTAGAACTTCGAGACGTCCATCTGATCGACCGGCACGAGCTGGGCACGCTGATGGAGCGGTTCCACGGATGCCCCGCCGTGCGGGCGACGGACGCCCAGGTGTGCGCGGCGTGCGGGCTGGTTGGCGCCTCCACGGTGGTGCGGGGCCGCTTCCGGCTTGACGGTGCGACCGCGGAGGTGGAGGCCCATGCGCTGAACGTGCTGAACGGCGCGGTGGAACCGTTGCTGCGGCAGTCCGGCGTTCTGTCGCAGATTCTCGGATTTGAGATTGACCTGGGCGAGGCGGTGATCCGCGCGTTGGGATTCCACGACATGCCGCGAGTGGCCGGTCGGACCTTCGCGAAGGGCACGACGAACGCGAAGTCTCAGAAGCTGTACGCGCAGGCGCAACACGCTTTTGCACGGGGGGAGTACAAGCAAGCCATCGCATTGGCACAGGAAGCCCTGGAGGCGGACCCGGGGTTTGTCGATCTGATCGGGTTCATCGGGGTGTGCCATGCGAGGCAGGGACAATATGACGAGGCGATTCAGCATCACAATCGCCTCAAACAGATCGCGGATGAGGCGGACGATCCGTATCGCCTGGCAGAAGCGGTCAGCAACCTGGGAGTAATGCACTATTTCAAGGGCGATTACGGCAGCGCCTACGACCTGCTCTGCCTGGCCAACCGGCTGGAACAGAAGCTGAACCTGCTGCCCATCCTGAGCAAAAACTACAACAACCTGGGCTTCGTTCTGACCAAGCTGGAGCGGCTGGAGGAGGCGGACGACGCGTTCCAGCAGGCCATCGAAATCATGACCTCGCTGGGGACGAAAGTGTCGCTCATCTCGTCCTACAACGGGCGCGGCGAGGTGGCGTTCCAACGCGGACGCCACGCGGAGGCGGCCGCCCAGTACGAAACCGCCCTGGCTCTGGCCACGCAGATGGAAGACCAGGTGAACGTCGGCATCTGTCACCTGAACCTGGGCCGATGTGCGGCCCGGATGGACAGGCTGGACGAGGCAGAACGGCGATTCCAGACGGCGCTCGAACGGCTCCTGCCGACGACGTTCTGGCACGGCCAGGCCCTGGTGTACGAGCAAATGACCGAACTGCACCTGCGCCGCGACCGCCTGGACGAAGCGCTGGAGTGCATCGAACAGCGAACCACGCTGGCCCAGCGATTCAAGAACCGGCGAATCGAATCCGCCTGCTGGGAGCAGAAAGCCCGGGCCTACCAGAAGATGGGCCAGCCGGACACGGCCGTTGACTGCATGAGAAAATCGTTCGAGATCGCCCAGCGGCCCGTGCCCGCCGGCAACCTGTACGAATACGTGGAGGCCGTCGCCCGCCGCCTGCCCGGCGAACGGGAAGGATAACGCGGGAAAAACTCAAAAAACCTGGAAGCGGGTGCGAGTCCGGGCGCGGGGGAGAGTCGGGTCCAAGCCTTTTCCCGTCTTCATTCCGGTGCGAAATCAACCGTTGCCTTCTCGGTTCCCGTCAGCGTGACCTTGCCCGAAGCGAGCACCGTGTCGCCCACGCGAAGCTCGACGGTCCACTCGTCGGGCCACAGGTTGCGGAAGACGAACGGTTCGCCGTGGTAGCCCACGAAGTACGACGAGCTGACGTCGATGGACACGCCATTCGAGGCTGTCGCCAGAATGTTGTCCGGCGGCTCCTTGCCCATAACGCCCACAACGGTCCCGGAGATTTCACCGCCGCGCTGCAATCGATGCACGCCGACGTCGAGCCTCCCACTTCCGACCGTGATCGGACCGATCCTGCACCAGCCCGCCTCGTGATCATGAGCCTGGAGCGAGTACGCCCCCGGCGACACGAACCGGAAGGCGAAGTGGCCGCTCTCATCGCAGGAAACGGTTCGGATGTTCGCGCGGTCTTCCCCTCGGGTCAGCCACAACTGAACGTCATGGCGACTCTTGCCGCTCCACTCAAGCCGGCCACAGACGGACCCTGCCCCAAGCGAGATCGTCACAGGTTCGGCACGTGACTTCACGTCGATCTCGCTCGCCCAGCAGGGACCGCGGCGCCAGCCCAGATCGATTGTGAGCCGATATCTGCCCGGCTGCACGTCCGGGAGCATGATCGTGGCATTCTGAGCGAGATCGCATTCCTCCGCGGCCGGATACGAGACGGTCATGCTTGAAAGTGGCGTGAGGTACAACTTCGCCCAAAGACAATCCCCAGAGAATTCGTCCGACGGATCGGTGGCAGGGACGAGGCTGGCGGAGCGCCAATTGGCTTCTGAGCCGTCGCCTACGGTGACGTTCAGGGGCAGGCCCCAATCGGTGTCGGGTACGAAGAACCGGACCTCTGTTGACGTGTTTTCGAGAACGATCGCGTTGCGCACATATGCACCGATGATATCTGCCGTGATGGAGTACGGTATTGACACCGAAGCCCGCCCCACGGGCACGCCATCCACTCTGAACCGACCATTCTCGTCGGCCGTGAACGAGATTGGCCCCAGGGGGCTGAACTCCCACGGGTCTGGGTATGTGCTGCTGCAGCCTTCGTATCCGATAACGCCGTTCGCGAACGCCCACGCATTGCTGCCCTCTTCCCGGGGGCGATACGCCTGCCCGAATACCGTGCCTGTGCCCCGCAGCCTGATCTCGCCCAGCTCCTGGTTGTCCTCAAGGATGCCCACCCATTGCTTCACAGGAGTGACACCCGGTCCGTAGACGAACAGAACGTACGATCCCTGGGCAACATGATTGAGCTCGAGCCTGCCATCGTCGCCCACGGTCGTGTCGATCACGCCGGCGATCTGCCGCTGCGTCATCTGGTCACCCCCAAAGGGAATCCTGGCGGTGAATGCGGGCACGAGTCGAGCCTTGAGGGGCTGACCGACGTTCTTGGGCCGGATTGCCGTGGCCCGCACCATGTAACCTCGGTCCAGGGTGAAGACGAGCGGATCGAGCGGCTGATTTGTGTCGGTTCTCTTCTCCGACAGCGCATAACCCGGCGCCTTCACGCCGACCCAGACCGGTCCCGCTTCGCCAATCCTGATCGTAAACCGCCCCAAGGGGTCATCGACGTTTTCGGAAGAACACTCCCACGACGCAGGATCCTTGCCGGATTCTGCAAAAACCTCGAAACGGCGGACCGGTTCGCCTGTCTCATCGAGCACCTGGCCGGTCAGTTCAGGCTGCGGCGTAAGCACAATGCTGAGCCCCTCCGAAGGACTCTCCACCGGGCAAAGCCATTGTTCGATGTAGCCCTCCTTCCGAAACGACACATGATACTGCTTGTCGGTGGATCACTTCTGGGGGCTCCTCAGGACGAACTTGCCGCGAGCATCCGTGCTGACCTTCTTGCCTGCGCCATCGCTCACCTGTACGCCTTCCACGGGGTTGCCCTGCGGGTCGCGCACCGTGCCATGCAGGTCCGGGCCGGACCGCAGCGCGATTTCGACGCTCGCACTGCCGTCTTCCCCGACGTGAAATGCATCCGGGTCAAAGTCGAGACGGGTCTCAAGGTATTCCGGATGTTCCGCCGTGATTCCCAGGCCCAAGTCCACTCCGTGCAATTCGAAACGACCGTTCTCGTCGCTTGTCACAAAACGATCGGGATCGTTCGTGAATGAGGGTGGCATGAAGACGATCGGAGAAATCCTGGCGCCGGCGACGGGCTTCCCGGTGTTCTCGGCTCGGATTACGCCGCGGACGGCAGCACCGCGGCGAAGGGCGACTTCGAAACGACGCCGCGTGTCGTCCGTTTGAACCACATACGTTCTGTAGACAGGGTAGCTCCAGCCCTGGAGATAGTCGCGTGCCCGGACTCCCAGGCTGATCGAGCACGACTGCGGCGCGTCGATGAGAATGGTTCCCGTGGGCGACTGGACGGGGATCCACGTGTCATCCCATTTCTTGAAATAGCCCTCCTTCGTCTCGATCCAGTAGTTGTACGTGAACTCCGGCACCGGCCTGCCGGTTTCGCGGTCGGTCACCACGAAAGTTACAGGCGAGAGGCCGGCCGGCTGCGTCGCGGGCCCTGTGGTCGCCGGACGCGTCTCCGTGGGCTTCGTTCCCACGGCCAAAGACTGGCCCTCCGCGAAAGTGACGCCAACGACCGCCAACACAATGCCGACCCGATGCGTCGTCATGAGTGTCTCCCTTCTGCTTGCAGATAGGCACCGATTATTCTACCGGAGACACGAAAGACATACAGGCATGAGTCGCGGTGGAAACGAGTCGGGGGGACCCTTGATGAAATCTCCGAGGGACCGAGGAGTCGAGGCGGATGACGAAGCCCTGTAGAGTACAGAAATCGTGCCGTCCGAAACCCGGCGGAAGGGGGGTTACGATGTTTGTGGCGTGGGTGCTGGTTGAACTGGCGCTGAACGGAGTCAACCTGACGCGGGGCTTCGCGTTTTCAAAAGAACGAGAGCGCGGCGGGTTTCGGCCGGCAGGCATTCACTTCTCGGAACTGGCCGATGCGCAGCGCAGTCGCCTGATCGCGGCCGGCGAACCGGTCTGGTGGAAAGTGGACCCGCAGCCCATCCCGGCGAAGGGGTTTGCCGAGGCTGTCATTCGACGGCGTCGAAACCCGCGAGCGGCCGCCGTTGCCGTCCAAGTGGGCACCGGAACGACAAGAGCGGAGGCCCGCGTGGACACGGGCCAACCGCATCCACGGATTGCCGGCGTGGCGTTCTCACCCGCACTCGACGAGGTGACACTGTACCTGCGCCGTCCCCAGCAGGAAGGCTCGCTGCCGGTCCGCTGCCGATACCCAGCCGAGACGGGCCGTCAGTCGCCGAATTTGATGCCCTGGGCCAGCGGCAGTTCGGTCCCGTAGTTGATCGTGTTCGTCTGGCGCCGCATGTACAGCTTCCAGGAATCGGAGCCGGATTCGCGGCCGCCGCCGGTCTCCTTCTCCCCGCCGAACGCCCCGCCGATCTCCGCGCCGCTGGTGCCGATGTTCACGTTCGCAATGCCGCAGTCGCTGCCTTCGCAACTCAGGAAACGCTCCGCTTCCAGCAGATTCTGCGTGAAAATGGCCGAGCTGAGGCCCTGCGGAACGTCGTTGTGCAGCTCGATCGCCTGCTCGATCGTCCGGTACGGCATGATATACAGGATCGGAGCGAAGGTTTCGTCCTTCACGATGGGCAGGTTGCCCGGCACGGACACGATGCACGGCGACACGTAGCAGCCGCCGGGATACTGCTCGCCGGAGAGGGCCTCGCCGCCGCAGAGAATCTGGCCGCCCTCCTTCTTCACGCGGTCGAGCGCTTTCATCATGTCGTCCACCGCGCCGGTGTCCACCAGCGGACCCATCAGCGTGGACGGCTCCAGCGGATTGCCGATCCGCACCTGCCGGTAGGCCGCGGTCAGTCGCTCGACCAGGGCCGCCCGCCGGCTCTCATGCACAATGATCCGCCGCGTGGACGTGCAGCGCTGGCCGGCCGTGCCCACCGCGCCGAAGAGAATCGCCCGCGTCGCCATGTCCAGGCTGGCGTGCTCGGAGACGATGATCGCGTTGTTGCCGCCGAGTTCCAGGATGGTCCGGCCCAGCCGCTGGCCCACCACCGAGCCGATGCGATACCCCATCCGACAACTGCCGGTCGCCGACACGAGCGGAATCCGCCGGTCCTGGATGAGCATCTCGCCGATGGTGGAGCCCCGCCCGATGCACAAGCTGAAGACCGCCGGGTCCACGCCGTTTTTGCGGCAGACCTGTTCGGCGATCTTCGTGCAGGCGATGGCGGTCAGCGGCGCCTTGGACGAAGGCTTCCACAACGTCACGTCACCGCACACCGCAGCCAGCGTGCAGTTCCAGCTCCAGACGGCCACGGGAAAGTTGAACGCCGTAATCAGCCCGACGATGCCCAGCGGGTGCCATTGCTCATACATGCGGTGGGCGGGTCGTTCGGAATGCATGGTCAGGCCGTAGAGCTGCCGCGACAGGCCGACGGCGAAATCGCAGATGTCGATCATCTCCTGCACTTCGCCTTCGCCCTCGGCGCGGATTTTGCCCATTTCGAGCGTGACCAGCGCACCGAGATCCTTTTTCGCCGCGCGAAGAGCGTCGCCCAGCTCCCGAACGGTCTGGCCGCGGACGGGTGCCGGAACCTTGCGCCAGCTCAGGAACGCCTCCTGGGCACGGGCGATGATCTTCTCGTACTCGTCCGGCGTGACCTGGTTGACCCGGGCGATCAGTTGTCCGTCGATGGGTGACACCGAATCGATCGGCTTGTCGCTGCCGCACCACTGCCCGGCGAACCCGCCGGCGTTCACGTCTTCAATGCCGAATCGGGACAGAATGTCTTTCATGGTGGGGTTCCTCCGCAAACGACCACGGCGGGCCGCACAAACCGTCCGGCTGGCACGGATGGCTCATCCGACAGGCTGCCTGCAATTCGGCAGCTTAGAGGACCGGCCTTCCACGTGCAAGACGGGGACCCATGGCGCTGTCCTGCCGCCGGGACATCGCCTTTCTTGTGCGCGAGCCATAAAGACAGAACGTGTTTGGGTGTCCCTCCCGCAAGCAACCCGTGATGGCCGACCCGCGGCGCGGCATCGGTCGCCTTACAGAATCCCGTGGATCAATACCCCAATGGGCGAACCACAAACGCAGGCCGATGCTTGAATGATCACGACACGCAGCACCGGCCGGGGCAAACGCATGGGTAAGATTGACATGGACAACGGGATGGACACGATGGGCGAGTTGTGCGCGGGCCGAGCGGATGACGTACGTAAGCCGGCGCACGCGGCTGGCGTTGGCCGGCAGAGCGGAGAGGGTCCGAAGGTCAAACGTCGCGGTTCTCTGCAACAAAAATAAGGGGGGATTCATGGCCCGAAAAGCGGTCAGGAGAAAGGGTTCGGAAAGGCCCTCCGCGACGATCCGGACTCGCCCGGCACCCGCGGGCAAGGGAACGAAGATGAGGAAGAAGAAAGGCACAACCCCTTCTTCCGCCCGGGGAGCCGCCAAGAGACATCGGGGCACCGAGGGGGGTCGTGGCCGGAACAAGACGAAAGGAACGGAACGGAAGCCAAAACTCACGGAAGAAGGAATTGAAGCGCGGACGGTGCGGGCGGGCAGGATTCTGGCGGCGCTGCGAAGGGTATATGGGCAGGAAACGACGACCGCGCTGGTGCATGAGAATGCCCTGCATCTGCTCATCGCGACCATTCTGTCGGCCCAGTCGACGGATGAAACCATCAACCGTCTGACGCCCGGTCTTTTTCGTAAGTATCCAAATGCCAAGACGTTCGCAGAAGCGCCGCGGGCGGAGCTGGAAGCGGACATCCGGCCGTCGGGGTTCTTCCGGAATAAGGCGAAATCCATCCAGGGAGCCTGCCGGATGATCCTGGAGCGGTTCGGGGGGCGGGTGCCGGATACGATGGAGGAGTTGCTGGAACTGCCCGGGGTGGCCCGCAAGACGGCCAACGTGGTTCTGGGCACGTGGTTCGGCAAGAACGTCGGGGTGGTTGTGGACACGCACGTCGGGCGGCTGGCCGAACGGTTGGAATTGACCTGGACGGCCCGAAATGCCAAAGACGCGGTCCGGATTGAGCAGGATCTGATGATCGTGCTGCCGCAGGACAGTTGGACATTTGCGTCCCACGCACTGATCTGGCACGGCCGGAGGGTGTGTACGGCCCGCAAACCGGCGTGTGCGCAGTGTGAATTAGCGCCGTATTGTCCGTCGGCAGGGACGTTTGCGTAAACTCGCCGGCATGGGCACGAAGCATGGCGGACGGGGGCGGGCCGGGTGGCCCCTGCCGGGATGGGGGGCGGCTGGTGACGGGGTCGGCAGGTGCGAGGGCCCAGGTTCCCGTTCTTGACAGGTTTTCGTAAGTGTATTAGCTTGTGAAGCTTGCCTGGAGGCTGAGCAGCCGGGCGGCGCGTGTGGTGCGCGGATTGCATCGCAGGTGGGCGCCCGTTTTTTTTGGAGTGGCTGATGTTACCGGCGAAAAAGAAGTCCCGGACGCGCACGCGCACGAAGCGTGCTCACCACGCGTTGCGCCCGCCGAACGTGGTATCGTGTCCGAAGTGTCGATCGGCGAAACTGCCTCACGCCGCGTGTGAGAACTGCGGCTACGTCAGCCCGTCTGTGGCATTGACGCTGAAGGAGAAAGAGGCGTAATGCCCCACCGGATCGCTCTGGATGCCATGGGCGGCGATTTCGCCCCGACGGCCATCGTTCGCGGCGCCGTGCAGGCGCTGGCGAACGGGCAGGATCTTGAGCTTCTGCTGGTGGGGGACGAAGGTCGGGTGCGGGCAGAGCTGGATGCGATCGGGGAGTTCGAGGGTTCGGACCGGGTCCGGATCGTCCATGCGCCGCAGGTGATCGGCATGGACGAGCCGCCCATGGACGCGTTGCGTCAGAAGAAGGGCTCGTCCATACACCGCATGACGCAGTTGGCGGTGGATGGCGAGGCGGACGCAATCATCAGTGCGGGCAACACCGGCGCCTGTGCGGGCGCGGCCCAGCTCAAGCTGCGGCCCCTGCGGTGCATCAATCGACCGGGAATCGCGGTGGCGATTCCGTCGTTTTACGGCCCGGTGGTCATCTGTGACGTGGGGGCGAACATCCAGGCGAAACCGCGTCACCTGTATGAGTATGCCGTGCTGGCGACGCTCTACGCCGCGAAGGTGATCGGGCGGGAGAATCCGCGGGTCGGACTCCTTTCGGTGGGAGAGGAAAGCGCCAAGGGCACGGAAGTGGTCAAGCACACGCACGAGCTTCTCCTGCGGGATTCGACGCTCAACTTCGTCGGCAACGTGGAGGGGCGCGACCTGTTTTCCAACGTATGCGAGGTTGCCGTATGTGACGGTTTCGTCGGCAACATCGTGCTGAAACTGATTGAAGGGCTTTCGGAGGGTCTGTTTCCCACCATCGAGCGCGAGATCGCGAATGAGGATCCGCAGGCCAAGGCGCGGTTTGAGTCGGCCATCCGGCGGGTCTGGGCACGGCACGACTTCAGCGAGTACGGGGGGGCCCCGTTGCTCGGCATCAATGGCGTGTGTATTATCTGCCACGGTCGAAGCGGGGAACGGGCGATCTGCAACGCAATCCGCGCGGCAACCAAGTTTCTGGCGCACAAACTGAACGACGTCGTGCTCGCGCACTTCGGCGGGAACGGCTGAATCGAGACAACTCATGGGTCTATTTCTACCGGTGATGATTCGGGGGACCGGATCTTTCGTTCCCTCAGAGGTGCTGACCAACGAGTTCTTTGCCAGCTATCTGGACACGTCGGACGAGTGGATTGTGCCGCGCACGGGCATCCGGCAGCGACGACGGGCGGGGGCCGGTGAGTCCACGCTGAGCCTGGCCAAGGTGGCGGCCGAACGGGCGATAGAAGACGCCGGGGTGACCGCCTCGGACATCGACGTGATCGTGGTGGCCACCGTCACACCGGAAACGCCGTTGCCCGCGACGGCCTGCTGGCTCCAGGCAGCGCTGGGGATGACGGACATTCCGGCGTACGACCTGGTGGCGGCCTGCAGCGGGTTCGTCTACGGTCTGGTTTATTCCGCCGCCCAGATCACCGCCGGTTTGTACAAAAATGTGTTGCTGGTGGCGGCGGAGACCCTGACCCGAATCACCGATTTCGAGGACCGTTCCACGGCCGTTCTCTTCGGAGATGGCGCCGGAGCGGCGGTGATCTCGGGTTCCACCGACCCGAATCGGGGAATCCTCTATCAGAGCCTCGGAGCCAAAGGGGAGGACGCTCAGGCAGTCTGGATTCCGGCCGGAGGCAGCCGCGAGCCGGCGTCGGAAAAGACGGTGGCGGAGCGCCTGCATTACATGAAAATGCGAGGCGGCGACCTGTTCAAGTTTGCCGTGAGCAAAATGGAAGAACTGGTCGTCCGATGCCTGGAAGAAACCGGGACGAAGGTCGACGACCTGGCCATGGTGATTCCGCACCAGTCGAACTTCCGCATCATGGAAGCGGCACGCAGGCGGATCGGCCTGCCGCCAGAGAAGCTGGCGGTGAACATCGACCGCTATGGCAACACGTCGGCGGCCTCCATCCCCCTGGCGCTGGACGAGGCACGACGCGACGGCCGGCTCCGCGCGGGCGACTTGGTGATGTTCCTGGGTTTCGGCGGCGGGCTCACGTGGGGCGTGACCCTGATGCGGCTGTAGTCACGGAAGGATCGGGCTCGAAGACATGACCAGGCAGGCTTTGCTCTTTCCAGGTCAGGGTTCACAGTCCCCGGGAATGGGACGCGACGTAGCGTCGGCCAGCCCGGCGGCGGCAGAGGCATTCCGCAAGGCGGACTCCGTTCTGGGGTACGAACTGTCGCAGATCTGCTTCGAAGGGCCGGCCGAAAAACTGGAGTGTACGGATATCCAGCAGCCGGCCATTTTTGTGACCAGTGTGGCCGTGTGGGAGGCGCTGCGGGAAAAGGGGGTAAGCCTCTCGTGGTTCGAGGCGGCCGCGGGCCTGAGCCTGGGCGAGTATACGGCACTGCACGTGGCGGGCTCGCTGACGTTTGAAGATGCCCTGCGGCTGGTGCAGCAGCGAGGCCGGTTGATGCAGGAGGCGGCCGAGGCGAACCCCAGCGGAATGGTGTCGCTGGTGGGGGCGGATGAGGCCGCGGCACGGGCGCTGTGCGAGAAGGCGGCCCAGGGCGAGGTGCTGTCGCCGGCGAACTTCAACTGTCCCGGGCAAATCGTGATTTCCGGCTCGCGGGCGGCGTGCGGACGGGCTTTGGAGCTGGCGGGCGAGGTCGGCTGCCGGGCGGTGCCGCTGAAGGTGGCCGGAGCGTTTCATTCGGCCCTGATGGCCTCTGCGGCGGATGGCCTGGCGGCGGTGCTGACCTCGACGCCGATCCGCGCGCCTGCGATTCCGGTGATCTCGAACGTGACCGGGGAGGCGCACGGGGAGCCGGAGGCGATCCGGGCCGCGCTGGTTCAGCAGCTTACGCACCCGGTGCTCTGGCAGCGGTCCATGGAGTCCCTGATCGCCCGGGGAATCCAGCGGTTCGTAGAAGTGGGCGCGGGGCGGGTGCTCAAGGGCCTGATGCGCAAAATCGACCGGACTGCGGAAGTGCTCTGCGCAGGAACGGCTGCGGAGCTGGAGGTGAACCTGGCCCCTGCGTGCTGACGGGCCGCATGGTGAGGAAGAACCGATGAACAAGGAACTGCAATCCAAGACGGCGGTGGTGACAGGGGCAGCCCGGGGAATCGGCCGGGCCATCTGCATGGAGCTGGCCGGGCGCGGAGCGAACATCGTAGCGGTCGACCTGCTGGCGGATCCGCTGGCGTCCACCGTTTCCGAACTGAGCGACCTGGGCGTCAAGGCGGTAGCGAAGGTTGTGGATGTCACGGACGGTCCGGCCATGCGCCAACTGGGCGAGGACGTGGTGGGAGAGTTCGGCGGTATCGACATCATGGTGAACAACGCGGGTATCACCCGTGACACGCTGCTGCTGTCGATGGAGGATGATCAGTGGGATCTGGTGATCCGCGTGAACCTTCGGGGAGTCTACCTGGGCACGCAGATGGCGGGCAAGGCCATGCTGCGGGCGCGGTCGGGCCGGATCATCAACATCGCGAGCGTATCGGGGGTCATGGGCAACCGGGGACAGGCCAACTATGCGGCGAGCAAGGCGGGGGTGATCGGCCTGACCAAATCGGCGGCCAAGGAACTGGGCAAGCGAAGCATCACGTGCAATGCGGTGGCCCCGGGTTTCATCACCACGGACATGACGGACGTTCTGCCGGACCAGGTGAAGGAGGCGGTCAAGCCGCTCATTCCGTTGCAGCGGTTCGGTACGGCGGCCGAGGTGGCGGGGGTGGTGGCGTTTCTGGCGGGTCCGGGCGCCTCGTATATCACCGGACAGGTAATCCAGGTGGATGGGGGATTGCGGATGTAGGCTGGGCCGGGGTCCGGGGCGGTTGAATTGGGCCGTATCCGCGGCTAGAATCCCGGCCCATTGCTGTAAGGTCCGCCCCGGCAAACGGTACAAAGCAGGAGGAGTGCTTGTGTCGATACCGTCAAAAGAAGAAATCCAGGCCAAGGTCATCTCGATTGTAGCGGAGCACCTGGCCCGCGACCCGTCTGAAATGACCCGCGAAACGTCGTATCAGAACGATCTCAACGCCGACTCTCTGGATATCGTCGAGGTCGTCATGGACCTCGAGGAAACGTACGACATGAACGTGCCCGACGAAGACGCGCAGAAGATCGACACGATCGGCGCGACCGTCGACTACATCCACGAGCAGTTGAGCAAAAAGAACGGCAGCGCCGGCTCGAGCGCGTAGACAGCCGAGAATCCACCAGTACCGAGAGCGGGGTATGGTCGACCGACGCGTCGTGGTGACGGGCACGGGTGTGGTGACTCCACTGGGATCTTCCGTGGAGGCATTCTGGGACCGCCTGATCTCCGGCCAGTCCGGCATCCGGCCCGTGGAGCGGTTCGACAGCACGGGGTTTGATGTCCACTTCGGCGGCGAGTGTCTGGATTTTGACATCACCGGAGTGATCGACATCAAAGCGGCCCGCCGGATGGACCGCTTCAGCCAGATGGCGCTGGTCGCGACGGACCAGGCCATCCGCCAAAGCGGATTCGACATATCGACGGTCGATCCGTCCCGTGTGGGCTGCACCATCGGCTCGGGCATCGGGGGAATCAAAGAGCTGGAAGATCAGTATCGCCGGCTTCTGGAAAAAGGCCCGGACAAGGTCTCGGCATTCACCATCCCCAAGCTCATGGTGAACGCGGCGGCGGGGAACGTCTCGATTGCCGTCGGCGCGCGGGGCCCCAGCCAGGCGGTCTCCACCGCGTGCGCTTCCGGTACCAACGCCCTCGGCGATGCCTTTCATTGGATTCGCCGGGGAATGGTGGACGTGATGGTCTCCGGTGGCGCCGAAGCGGCCCTGACCCCCCTGGGCCTCTCGGCGTTCGCGGCGATGAAAGCCCTGAGCACGCGCAACGACGATCCACCGACCGCGTCGCGGCCGTTCGATCGGAGCCGGGACGGATTCGTTCTGAGCGAGGGGGCCGGAATCCTCGTCCTGGAAGAGTTGGAGTCCGCCTGCCGCCGTGGCGCGGAGATTCTGGCGGAAATCGTGGGCTTCGGGTCCACCTGTGACGCCGGCCACCTGACGGCCCCCGACGAGGATGGCGCGGGGGCCGCACGGGCCATGGAAGTCGCCCTTGCCGACGCCCGCCTGAATCCGGAGGACGTGCAATACATCAACGCCCATGCGACCGGAACCCCGCTGGGAGACGTGGCGGAATGCCACGCGATTCACAAGGTTTTCGGACCACGGGAGAACGCGGTGGCCGTCAGCAGCACCAAGGCCTCCATCGGACACCTGCTGGGGGCCAGCGGGGCAGTCGAGTTGATCGCGTGCATTCAGGCCATCCGGCACGCCGTGGTTCCCGCGACCATTACGCTGGAACATCCTGATGAGGGATGCTGCGAGGTTCGCCACGTGAAGGGCTCGGCGCAGGATATGCCGATCGAGAGGGCCATGAACAACTCCTTCGGCTTCGGCGGCCATAACGCCTGTATCATCGTCTCCAAGTATCGCTGAGTTCTCAAGTTACCCCTGTTGGTACTCCGATATCCCGGGCGCAGGCGCCTGCGGGTCGTCGCTGCCTCCGGCGTCCCGGGGAGGTTTTGTGTGACCATCAGCCAAGACGACATCGACGCGCTGCTGGCGGCGGCCGGCGAACTGGGCAACGATGAGCCGATGAAGGAACCGGCGGCCTCGCGCCCACCCCCTGCGCCGGTGAAGTCCCCGGTCCGGGCGCCCGATCACTCCAGTGGCGCGGCCCCGTTGCCCATCTCGGTTCCGGCCGAGTTGCGTCGCATTCTGCGGATGCAGGTGCCGGTGCTGGTCAATCTGGCGGAGCGGGACTTGAGTCTTCATTCCGTGCTGCGTTGGACCCCCGGGTCTATCATCGAGTTCGACAAGCCCGCCGATTCCGAGCTCCGACTGGTGATCGCCAACAAGCCCATCGGCTTCGGGCACGCGGTCAAGGTTGGCGAGAACTTCGGGTTGCGCGTGGCGGTGATCGGCAACGTGACGGATCGTATCCTCGCGATGGGCGGGGCATAGGCCCCGGCTCCCCCCCTTTTCCGGCGATTCAGGTCTTCTCAGGTGGTCTGGCGGATTCGGCCATGTCGCGGATCAGGCGAATGGCCAGGGCCAATGCCTCATCCCGATGCGCGATCTGCTCGTTGAGCTGGGCCCGGAGAACGGTGTTGAGAATCCGCCCCAGTCGAGGCCCCGGGCGCACGCCGCGGGCCAGCAGGTCGTCTCCGCTCAGAAACGGCGTCGGACGGACGGCCTGCGGCGGGATGGCCTCGGCTCGCCGAACAAGCGTATCCGCGGCGGCGGCGGCCTGCCCAGCCGCGACGGCCTCGGCCCGCATCAGCGCGACCAGGGCGTCAAAGCGGGGGTCCGCGCGAAGCTGTTTCACATCCGCCAGCTCCAGGCGATCCGCCGCTCGACCCTCCGGCAGCTTCCGCAGAAGCCAGGTGACGCAATCCGTCTCCGCCACGCTCATGCGCAGCGCAACGCAGACGGTCCGGGCCGGCGGCGCGGGCCGCTCATGCAGAATGGCCGCCAGGGCCAGCGGAAAGGATGCGTTGGCCGGCAGGGCCGCCAGGCGCCGCGCCGCCAGTTCGACCTCCGCGTCGTTGAACAGGAGGCCCTCCACAAGCAACCCGGAAAGCCCGACCGCGTGCAGGAGGCGCCAGCCCCGTTCGCGGTGGGAATCTGCCAGAATCTGCGCCAGTTCCATGCGGATGCGCTCGGCACTGATCGTCCGGATGCCCGCCGCATGACGTCGAATCGCCTCGAAGGTGGCCGGCTCGATCGCAAAACCCAGGCGCGAGGCGAACCGCACGGCCCGCAGCATGCGCAGGTGGTCTTCCGCGAATCGCTCTGCGGGGTTCCCGATGGCGCGGATGACCCGGGCGCGCAGGTCCGCCTGCCCGCCCACCGCGTCAATGACGCGGTTTTCCAGCGGGTCGAAAAACATGCCGTTGATGGTGAAATCGCGGCGGCCGGCATCGGCCCGGGCGTCGGTGAACCGCACCTGTTCCGGATGGCGATGGTCAACGTAGTCGCTCTCGGCGCGGAAGGTGGCCACCTCCAGTTCGTGCCCTTGCAGGCGAACCATCACAACGCCGAACTTCGCGCCCACCTTCTTCGTTCGCCGGAACAGACGCGCAACCTGGTCGGGCGTGGCATCGGTGGCCACGTCGAAATCCTTGGGCTCCACCCCCATCAGCGCATCGCGCACGCAGCCGCCGGCGAAATAGGCGACGTGCCCCGCGTCGCGGAGCGTCCTGACAATTTTCTCAGCCGTCTGCCGCAGGGGTGCTTGCACTGTGGGCAACCTCCGCTCAGCCCGTCGGGTTCGTCTCCAGCCGCCGAAAGAGGACAACGCGGTTCCGACCGTACGCGCGACGGTCCACCGGCTCCCAGCCGCGGGCGGCGTCGGGCGCATACTCCACGCCCGCTTCGTGGTGCAGCAAGACCAGAGCTCGCGCGTGCATCCGCCCGCTGGCCGCCGCCGCGGTCAGAAGCCGGGCCACCTTGCCCCTCGGCGACGCATCGTGGGAGTCGCGATACGGCGGATCCAGCAGGAGCAGGTCGACCGAATCCGCGTCGTTCAGGCGCGACCACGGGTCTTTCCAGGCGTCGACGGGCATGATCCGACCGTACGGACCAACACCAAGGGCGTGCAGATTCGTCCGCAGCGCCTTCAGCGCCAGCGGGTGTTTCTCAAAAAAGTAGCACGCGGCCGCACCGCGGGACAGCGCTTCCAGACCCATCGTGCCCGATCCGCTGAACAGATCAACGACCGTCAGCGGCGGAAGGCCGCCGGGCGTCGCGTAGCGGGAGCCGAGCAGGTCGAATACCGCCTCCTTGACCCGGTCGGGCATTGGCCGGGTTTGGGTGCCATTGGGGCAGAGAATTCGCCGGGAGCGCCATCGGCCCGAGATGATACGCATGGTGCCCTGCCCGGACATGATTGTCTTGCTCCGACGCTCCGGCCAGCCTCAGACGACCGGCAAGGCACGCCCCGACATCCGCAAGGACGCGCAGAACCCCTTGCCCCGCACAAGTTTACATTCTGACTGCGCGTGCCGCAATAACCACGTTCGGTCCCCGGCGATCAGGGGCGAACGGATGTCGCGGAAGCGCGCAGCCGAGAGGCCAAGCGGTATAAGGGCCAGGCGGCGACGCCGCGAATCCGCCGGCTCAGGATTGCAGAAAAGCAGGGAGCCAGCGCTGGGGGATGGCATGCCAGGTGGCGGCACCCATGACAAGAATGACCGTCAGCAGAGCGAAGGTCAGCTTGCCGATGACGCCCAGCACACGACCGACGGCGGCACCAAAGCCGACCCGCGCGGCACTGGTCCAGTCGTTCCGATGGCTCATCTCGCCCAGAACGGCCCCGACGAAGCACCCCAGCACGGCGCCGACAATCGTGCCGATGACGGGAACCGGAATGCTGAACACGAACATGCCCACGAACCCGCCGGCCAGAGCGCACCAGGCGGCCCGACGCGAAGCGCCGGCTCGCTTGGCCAGCCACGCCGACGAGGCGGTCTCCCAGGCCTCGCCTGCCACGACCAGCACGGCCGCCACGTAGAGCACCCAACGGGGCAGATTGGACCATCCGCCATGCCAGGCATAGCCCACCGCGCCAAGGAGGATGAGCCAGCTTCCAGGCATCTGAAAAACGGCCAGCGTCAGGCCGAGCAGACAGACCACACCCAGCCCGACCAGCCAGAACACATCCATGACGTATTCCCTCAACGCCGGCCGTCCGGGGCGTCTCCGAACGGTTGCGGAGCCCCTGCGAACCGCGTTCCGGCGATGATGGGAAGCACGCCTCTGCGATCCGGAGCCGGGCGGCCCGGGATGGTCGAGGATCGACAGCGCAGATCCGGCGCGTACGTGGCGGCGGCTTCGTACAGGACGTGCGCCAGGGGCAGGCCCCGGCGCCGCAGGCGCCGCATATGCCGACGGTCGTGTCGGACGTGCAGCAACGCCGAAGTCCCGTTGGGGTCCTCATGCAGTACGGGGGAGCGGTGCAATTCCACCAGCACGGAGCGCATCCGCGCCAGCGACTCGTCGTGATACAGGCGCAACAACTCCACGGACAGCGCCCAGCGCGAGTGCCGGCCCCACAGCCGGATGGACCTTTGCCAGGAACGGGCGGCCACCAGATGATTGATTCGCCGGAACACGCGTATGTTCATGCCGTGTGGCAGAAATGTCTCGGTGAGGATGCCGGCCAACTGCCGGTGGTGAGCGCTGAAATCGTGGCGCTCCAGCTCCCGCAGACCCTCGAATGCCGAGGCAGGCGCACATTGGTCGGCCCGCATCTCCCAGTAGAGATGCCCGAAGTTCATGGTCGTGCGGGTGACCGCCAACTGCCGGGGCACGTATTTTCCGTGGGCCACGGTGTCCGCCGCCAGGTGCGAAAGATAGCCGAGAGAAAACGCCCGGTCCGGTTCGGTCGCAGCGTTGTCAAGCAGGTGGAAGCCGGTCGTCCACTGGTGGCAGATCTGCTTGACGCGACTCCACCGTTTGGCAAACACGACGTCAGCGGCGATGTTTCCGTAGAGGTAACACCACGCGTGCCTGCTCAGAAGGGCGGCCAGACAGGCCGGCAGCCACGCGGAATCGTCCAGCAGGCGCGCGGCGAGAGGCACGTGCGTCAGCGGTCCCCACGCCCGGGCGTTAGCCGTGTCCAGAAACAAAAAAGCGGCACCGGCCCACAGGCCGACGCGCCAGAATCTTCGGGTCATACGTGTTATGTCTCTTCGAGGCTTTCGCCTCGACCCGCGTAATTGTACGATCAAGCGATGCGAAATACGTCGGCGTTTGGCGACCGATGGTGTAAAATTACGTCGGCCCGAGCCCGGTTGACGGATAGTGGGGGTTGAGGCTACCATCGGGTATCTGCTAGCAGGACAAGACCTTACGAAACAGGAGCGTCAGCATGGCCCAGGAGCAGAGCCATTTGACCGTCCAGGTTCGGGACGGGGTAACCGTGGTGGATTTTTCCGAGCGTAAAATACTGGAGGAGCTGACGATACGAGAAATCGAGGCCGAACTGGTCGGCCTGGTCGAGAAAACGCAAAATATCAAGCTGATTCTCAACTTCACAAACGTGGGACACTTTTCCAGCGCTGCGCTGGGTACTCTGAATAAGCTGTTCGAACTCGTTCGCAACAAAGGCGGGCGGATGATTCTGACGGGCATCAGTCCGCGGATCATGGATGTCTTTGAAATCACGAACCTGCGCAAGCGGTTCGAGATTCGCGGCACGGTGGCGGAGGCCCTGGCCGCCCTGTGAGCGCGCCGCAACGCCTGGCCGGTGGGCGGCGGGGCCAGCCGGTTGTCGTTCCACGATGGTGTCGTTCAATTCAGAACATGAAGCCTCGTTTCGCGTGATGGTGATTCCCAGCACGCTGCGGGCCGCCCGCGAGCCGGAGGACGTGATCCTGCGGGAGGCGGAGGCCCTGGGCTATTCCGAGGAGACCCTGTTCGCGGTCAAGCTGGCGCTCGAAGAGGCGATGACCAACGCCGTCAAGCACGGCAACAGTTGCGATCCCAACAAGCACGTCACCGTTCGATACCTGGTGACGCACGAAAAAATCGAGGTCTTCGTCACGGACGAAGGCGGCGGCTTCGCACCGGACAACGTGCCCGACCCGACGACCCCGGATCGGCTGCCTCTCCCGAATGGCCGGGGGATCATGCTGATGCGGGCATACATGGACCAGGTGGACTATCGCCGCAACGGAACCGAAGTGTACATGATGAAGCGGAAGGAGCCGTCCGGATGACGACCCGCCCGTTTCAATGGGAACCCTCGGACCGGCCGCTGTCCGTCGAGGTGGCCCCTCACCCGACGGGTGTCCTGGTATCCCTGCACGGGTCGGCCACCATGGAACGCTGTGACGAGTTGACGGCCCGGCTGGCCGACGCGGCACAGGGCCAGCCGGCGCTGATGGTGCTGGATCTGGGGGATCTGGACTTCATCTGCTCCCTGGGCCTGGGAAGCATCGTGGCAGTATATCTCCGGGCCATGAAGCACGGAGGCCGGGTCGTGGTTTCGAGGCCCGCGCCGGCCATTCGCGAGATGCTGGAGCTGACCCGGCTGACCCATCTGCTGACGGTGTACGATACGGTGGATGCGGCGCTGGCCGCTCGGGCCTAGTGGGTCTGGAGTCGGCCGCAAGGGCATTCCGGTCGGAGGGACATTTCGCGAAGGGTGCTGTGATGACCATACGGCGCACCATTCACTTCAGCGGCCAAGTGCAGGGAGTGGGGTTTCGCTATACGGCGGCGGGCGTGGCTCGGGCCTTCGACGTGGTCGGGACCGTGCGTAACCTCTCCGACGGGCGGGTCGAGATTGTCGCCGAGGGCGATCCGGGCGATCTGGAGCGCTTCGTTGGGGCCATCCAGGACGAGATGTCCGGACTCATCCGCAACACGCAGACAACCGAATCGCCCGCCACGGGTCAGTGGACGGGTTTCCACATCGTGCGGTAGCCGTGCGGGGGTGGAGGTCGGTCGCGATGCCATTCCCGATAAGTGACCCGACGCGATCCGCGGCATCCGCCGGCCGGACCGGCGGGTGTGGCGTCCGCGTTCGTGCTGCTTACTCCAGGGAAACGCGCTGCTGAAGCGCCGTCACGATCAGATCGACGGCCTGGGCCGGCGAGAAGCCGGTCATGTTCAGCACCAGATCATAACTCTCCGCTTCCTCCTGAACGCAGCCGAAATGCTCGGTCAGAAACTGCCCGCGTTCACCGTCGATGCGGTCCACCTCGATGGCCGCTTTCTGCGGATCCAGGTTCTGTCGGGCCGCGTACGCGGCGATCCGCCTTTCGCGGTCGGCGACGAGCCGGACGTAAATCCCGCCCTCGGACGGCAGGAGCCGCCCGGCCCCGCGCCCCAGGAAAATCGCATTCGTCTGCGAGGCGATCGTGGCGATGGCCAGCCGCAGCCGCCGGAAATAGTCGTTGCGCAGGGCGCCGGGGCCCAGCGTGATCGGCCGGAGGATCGCGTCGAGCCAGTTGTCGCGCCGCTCGTCCATCAGATGATAGAGACGTCGTCGCACGCCGTCGTCGGCGGCCATGTGGTCCACGATCTCCTTGTCATAGACGTCCCAGCCCAGTCTCTGGCTGAGCAAGTCCGCGACGGCCCGACCGCCGCTCCCCACGGTTCGCGAGATGGCGACGTACGGCTGAACCGATACGGCTTGCGGTTGGTCCGATGCGGGCTCCTGACCGCTGAGTATCTCCCACTGCCGCAGACGCCGCTCGGTCACACGAGCGGTCCCTTCGTTGCGAAATCGAGACCGATCCACGATGGCACCGCCTTTCCCTGTCGCGACCTGTGAATACGTGTTGACTTGACGCCCTGCGCCCGCTCCCGCGACGGCCCCCGGGGAAGTGCAGGGCTGCCCTCATCTTCATTGTAGGCGGTCGGGGGCGGCGGCCGCCACCGGTCGCCGCGAGAATCTGGAGGGTTTGCACCCTGGACGCCAGATGATAGAATGTCCCATAACGGTGGCCGGCCGGGCCCGACCACCAGGCGCATCCGGCCCCGGGCCGGTTTGTGCGAGAGTCTCGCGGGACGCACGACGACACCACGGTCTCACCGTATGCCCGTCCAGGTTAGCGAGGCACGCGAATTGCCATCCGGCATTGCCGGGAGCCCGACACACCTCCGTGGTTCGTCGCAGAGAGGAATATCCCATGGATCTGGTCCAGTTTCAGAAGGATCGCTGCAAGGGCTGCGAACTGTGTGTGGAATTTTGCGCGCGGGGTTGCCTGGGCATGAGCGACGAGTTGAATGCCATCGGCTACCGCTACGCGAAGCTGGTGAATCCGGAGAAGTGTACGGGCTGCGGGATCTGCGCGGATATGTGCCCGGATACGATCATCCGCGTCTTTCGCAAAAGCAAAAAAGTGAAGAGCCATGTCTGACACACGACGACTCGTCAAGGGAAACGAAGCACTGGCGATCGGCGCCCTGCACGGGGGCTGTGAATGCTTTTTCGGGTACCCCATCACGCCCCAGAACGAGGTACCGGAACTGCTGTCGAGCCTGATGCCGGCGCACGGGCGGGTCTTCCTTCAGGCCGAGAGTGAGGTCGCATCCATCAACATGATCTACGGTGCGGCCGCGGCCGGAAAGCGGGCGATGTCGTCCAGCTCCAGCCCGGGCATCAGCCTGATGATGGAGGGGCTGTCGTACATCGCCGGTGCGGAACTGCCCTGCGTACTGATCAACGTCATGCGGGGCGGGCCGGGCCTGGGCAACATCGCCGCCTCCCAGAGCGACTACTTCCAGGCGGTCAAGGGCGGCGGGCACGGAGACTACCGCTGCATCTGCCTGGCGCCCTGGAACGTGCAGGAAATGTACGAGCACACCCGACTCGCGTTCGACTTGGCCGACCGATACCGGGTGCCCGTGTTCGTGCTGGCCGATGCCGTGCTCGGCTCCATGATGGAGCCGGCGGACATTCCCGAGCAACTGCCGACCGTCTCGCCGCCGGACAAGCCGTGGGCCGCCACCGGCCTCAACGGCCGGTCCAAGCACAACATCGTGAACTCGCTCTACCTCGAGCCGGAGGTTCTCAGCAATCACAACGAGAAACTCCAGGCCTGTTACCGCAAGATCGCGGCCCAGGAGCAGCGCTTTGACACCCGCCTGACAGAGGACGCGGAATACCTGGTGGTGGCCTACGGCATCAGTGCCCGGGTGGCCTATTCCGCCGCCAAGCTGGCCCGGACCCAGGGCATCCGTGTCGGGCTGTTCCGGCCGGTGACCTGTTGGCCGTACCCCTCGCAAGCCCTGCGAGACCTCATGTCGCGGACCAAGGGCACGCTTGTATTCGAGTTGAGTGCGGGGCAGATGGTGGAGGACGCGCGATTGGCGGCGCCGGGCGGACACCCGGTAGCGTTTTTCGGAAAAATGGGCGGCGTGCTGCCGACGCCGGCCCAGGTCGCGGACGAAATCCGCAAATTCGTGGAGGGGCTCCATGGCTGAATCCCTGACCAGCGCAGACGTCGAGTGCGTGTTTGAGCGGCCCGAGGCCCTCGTCGACCGCTCCCATCATTACTGCCCCGGCTGCAGCCACGGCATCTACCACCGGCTCGTGGCCGAGATGATCGACGAGTTCGGGCTGCTGAACCGGGCGGTGGGAATCTGTCCGGTCGGCTGCTCCGTGCTGGCGTATGACTACTTCGCGGTGGACATGATCGAGGCCAGCCACGGGCGGGCCCCGGCGGTCGCCACCGGCGTCAAACGGGCCCTGCCCGACGCCTTCGTCTTCACGTACCAGGGCGACGGAGACCTGGCCTCCATCGGCATGAGCGAGACGGTTCACGCCGCGGCGCGGGGCGAGAACATCACCGTGTTTTTCGTGAACAACGGCATCTACGGCATGACCGGCGGACAGATGGCGCCGACCACTCTTCCCGGACAGAAAACGACCACCTCCCCGGGCGGCCGCGAGGTCGCGGTCATGGGGCATCCCGTGGATGTGTGCAAGCTTCTGCAGTCGCTGCCCGGCGTGGCGTTCCTGGCGCGCGTGCCCCTCAGTGCCCCCAAGCATCTGAAAACCGCGCGCAAGTACATGCGCAAAGCGATTTCGGCCCAGTTGCAGAAAAAGGGCTTCTCCCTGGTGGAAGTGCTGGCAACCTGTCCGGTGCAGTGGCGTATGACGCCGATCGCCGCCCTGCGCCACGTGGACGAAAACGTCACAAAGGTCTTTGAGCCGGGCGTGTTCGTGGACCGGCTCGACGGAGATTCGCACAGCGGCGCGGACGGTGGCGCCACGCGAACGGAAACGGAGCGGCAGGAAAAGCGATGATCGAAGAAATCATCTTCGCGGGGTTCGGCGGGCAGGGCATCCTGCTGGGTGGCAGCCTGATCGCGCAGGCGGCGATGAAGGACGGACTGTGGGCGACCTGGTTCCCCTCGTACGGCCCGGAAATGCGCGGCGGCACGTGCAACTGCCTGGTTGCGTGCTCCGACGACGAGATCGGCTCGCCGATCTTCAATGCGTATGACACCGCGCTGATCATGAATCTGCCGTCGCTGGAGAAATTCGGGCCGATGGTGCGGCCCGGCGGGCTCCTGATGATCAATTCCTCTCTCATTCAGGTCGAGCGGCCCCGAGCGGACGTGAAGCTCGTGGAAGTGCCCGTGAACGACCTGGCCCGTGAGGCCGGCAGCGACCGTGCGGCCAACGTGGCCATGGTGGGCGCTTACTGCGCCGTCAAATCGATCGTCCGCCCCGAAACGGTGGCCGACGTGCTCCGCGACGCTTTCTCGGCCAAGGGCCCCAAGGTCGTCGATCTGAATCTGCGCGCCCTGGAGTTCGGCCGCCGCGCGGTGGACGGCGTTGCCGTGTGAGGGCCGCGCTCCGGCCACACCGGCCGCCGGAACGCGGAAACCACGCCTACCGGCATCGTGATCATTGGGACGCTTCGAGAGCCCACGACGAAGAACGACCCACGCGCCTCGCACGGCCACACACGCTTTGGAAAACGCACGGGAGTGGATGAGCGAACGAAGCGAAGGCCTGCAAAGCCGCGGTCAGCCGCCGGGATCAGCGAAACGCCGGACGTCTGCACACTTCGGCAAGATAAACATGCAGGCTTTCGTGCGGGGACGGACGCTGCGAGATTTCGACCGATCGCTTCAAGGCCGTCAGCGCCTTGTCCGTCTGACCGAGCAACTCAAACGCGCGGGCCTTCTGCTCCCAGGCCTCGGCCTCCATGCGGTGGTTGTCATGGCGGCAGGCCAGGTCGATGCGCTGGTCGATGGCCGCCAGCGCCGCCTCCGGCCGGCCGGTCAGCAGGTGCATCTCGGCCATATACTCGTAGACCAAGGTCAGCCCGTTCCAGAAACCGGTGCCTCCAAGCGCGTCCAGCGCGGCGTCAAAGCGCTCGGACGCCTGGGTGTAGTCCCCCACCAGGCACGCACAGCGCCCGAGATTCATCTGCGACACGCCCACATTCACCCGGTCACCGATCTCCTCGGCCAGGGCGAGCGCCCGGCGGTAGTATTCGGAGGCTTCCGCGTAGCGTTCGAGCCGCAGCAGCACGGTGCCCATGCCGTTGTACGGCCACTGCAATGAAACGAGGTCCGCGAACTGCTTGTTGATGGCGATGGACTCTGCGAAAACCGCCTCCGCTTCCTCCAGCCGATCCAGCCGCATCAGGGCGAAGCCCAGATTGCCCAGGATCTTGGCCACCTCGCCGCCAAGGTTCAGATCCTGCAAAATCTGTCGGGCCCGATGGAGAAACTCGTACGCCTGGGAGTACTCGCCCTTGTAGTAGTACATCACGCCGGTATTGCTGAGTGCCTCGGCCAGGTGCGGCAGGTCGTCCAGCTCGCGCGCCAGGCGTTCCAGCCGCTGGTGATGCTCGACGGCCCGGTCATACTCGCCGAGCCGGGCGTAGCAGGCGCCGATCACGCTGATTGGCTCCAGGTAGGTCGGGTCGATGGTCAGCGCCTCTTGTGCCCGACCGATCGCCTCCTGGTACTTCGCGTCGGCGAACGCCCGGCGGGCCCGGATCAGCTTCTCCATCGCTTCCAGGCTTTCCGTTCCGCCGGTGATCGTCCGGCGGCGACCCGGCGACAGCGTCCGCCCGATCAGCTCGATCAGCTTGTCGCCGAGCTGGTCCTCCAGGGCGAACAGATCCTCCAGCGGGCCCGAGACGGTGCCCACGTGCCGCGGCCCTTCCGCCTCCGCCGACAGAAGGCCGGCGCTGATACGCAGCGTCTGCCCGATCCGCTGCACCGTACCCAGCACGACGGACCCCGCGCCCACCTTACGGGCCACCTCGAGAATGGTCCTGTTTTCCGTGCCCGATGAGGCCTCAGCGGCCAGCATCCGGGCGAACGTGTTCCGGTCGGCCAGATGGAGGCCCTCGACCTGGGCCAGCCGATTCGCCAGGCATTCCGCGATCGCTTCGCCGATCCAGTCGTCCTGCTCGCGGGCCGTCAGGTTCCGAAACGGCTGGATCGTCACACCGGCGGGCCGTTCGCGGAGCGGGTGCTTCAGCCGGGCCTGATCCTCCCCCGCCCGGAGAGCCTCTGCCAGAACCCCGGCCGAGGCATGTCGATGATCGGGACGTTTTGCCAGGCAGGTTTCCGTCACATGGCGCAACCAGGGCGGGATGGTGTGGGCCACCTCCTCCGGCCAGGACACCGGCGCGCGACGGTGTTTCTGGGCCACGTCCAGCACGCCGGTGCCCTCGAACGGCGGGCGGCCGACCAGGAGGAAGTAGAGGGTGCCGCCCAAAGCGTAGATGTCGGCGTGCGGCGTGAGATCGGGCGCGCCGTCAAACTGTTCCGGAGCCATGAAATTGGGGGTGCCGAGCACCTGGCCGACACGGGTCACGCCCAAGTCCGACTCCAGGTCCGGAGCCTTGACCAGCCCCAGGTCCATGATCTTGACCATGCCGTCCGGACAAAGCATCAAGTTGCTCGGTTTGATGTCACGATGGATCAGCCCGGCGTCATGAATGGCGGTCAGGCCGGCGGCGACCTGGATGCCGATTTCCACGACCTGCGCCCAGGTCAGACGGCCCGCCGCGTGCACAATGTCACGCAGGTTCCGCCCTTCCACGTACTCCATGACGAAGTACCAGTGGCCCTGCGCACAATCGCAGTCAAAGACGCGGGCCACGTTCGGGTGATTCACGCGTGCGCCGGCGCGAGCTTCGTTCCGGAGACGGGCGACGGCCACATCCAGCGTGGACTCGTCCATCGGTTTGAGGATTTTCAGGACACACAGATGGCTCAGATGCCGGTCGCGGGCGACAACCAACCGGCCCTGCGCGCCAACGCCAACGGGTCGGAGAAGCTCGTAGCGGTCCAGTCGCAGCGCGCCGACCGAGCCGATCACGGTGTCGACCGCGGAGGGCGAGGCAGGCAAATGATGATCCGCGACCGGGCCTCCAGGTTGAGGAAAGATGAATCCGCAAATTCGGCAGCGTCGCGCAAGCCCCTCCACCCGATCGGCTGACCTGGCGTCGGTTGCGCAGTGCGGACACTCATCTCGCGCTGACCGGCTGGAACGCGGCTCCCCCGCCGAGTTTTCACAGGGAGCTCGAAGCGATGTGTGGGCAGAGAACACGGCTGGCTCTCCCATACCCATGCCGTCAATCCGACGCGACCGCTCGCCGGTACGAAGGAATTGTACCTCAAGAACCGCGATCGTGGAAGTGAAAATGGCTCGAAAAGCATGGATAACATCAGTCATAATAAGAAATTACGACTGCGCTTGATTTCCAATAGACGTACGGTATTTGCCTCACATCACGCCGCGATCATCGCACCAGACTGCCAACTTTGTTGTCCGTTGCTCTTCTCTGCATTCGCCAGATTCGCAAAACGAGCGACGGACCGTCCTCTGCTTGACGGCTCCGGCCGCGAGTTCTACAGTCCGCCCCGGTTCGCCAGCCGTGTGGGGATCTGCGGTCGATGCCAGAATCGTTCTACATCATCGACGGGCACGCCCAGATTTACCGCTCGTACTACGCGCCGTTTCGACCGCTCAACAGCCCGTCCGGCGAGCCGACAAAGGCGGTACACACGTTCTGCCAATCCCTGTTCAACCTCATTCGCACCCGGCGGCCGGACTACCTGGCGATGGTTCTGGACGTGAGCGATCGGACCGTCTTCCGATCCGAGCTCTATCCGCCGTACAAGGCCAACCGGGAGCCGCCGCCAGAAGACCTGCCGTCGCAGGCCGAACGGATTATTCAGATCGTGCGCACGATGGGCATCCCGATCTATCGTCAGGAGGGCTTCGAGGCGGACGACCTGCTGGCGACGATCGCCCGGCGCCTGGCGAACGAAGACGTGGAATTGTTTCTCGTCAGCCGCGACAAGGATCTGGACCAGCTCATCTCGGACCGCGTCTTTCTCTTCGACCCCATGAAAGGCGAGGTGGTGGACCGCGGGAAACTGATGCAGACCAAAGGCTACGCGCCCGAGCAGGCCGTGGACATACAGACTCTCACCGGCGACCCCACAGACAACGTGCCGGGCGTGGCGGGCATCGGCCCCAAGACCGCGGCGAAACTGATCGGGCAATACGGATCGGCCCAGGCCGTCCTGGATCATGCGGCGGAGCTGACGGCAAAGCAGCGCGAAAACATCCTGGCGTTTGCGGAACAGATGCCCGTCACCCGGCAACTGGTGACCCTGCGGCGGGACGTGCCGTTGGATTTCGCGTTGGACGACTGCCGCTTCACCGCGGTGCCCGTTCAGGCCGTGCGCCCGATTTTCGAGGAACTGGGTTTCCATCGACTGATGGATCAACTCAACGAGCTGGGCGCCGGCGCGGAGACCACCCTGCCGGCCGCGGTCACACCAAGCACGGCGGGAGGGGATCGGGCGTATCACCTCGTGGACGATGAAGCGAAGCTGCTGACTCTGGCGGACGCGCTGCGCCGGCAGCCGTGCTTCGCGTTCGACACGGAAACGACCGGACTGAATCCGGTCGGATCGAAGCTCGTGGGTCTGTCGTTCTCCTGGCGATCCGGGGAGGCGTGGTACGTTCCCGTCCGGGCCGCTTCCGGAGATACGATTCCGCTGCCGCGGGCCGTAGAGGTTCTCGGTCCGCTGCTGCGCAATCCGGAAATCCGCAAGTGCGGCCAGAACATGAAATACGACCTGGTCGTGCTTCGGCAGGCGGGCGTCGAGGTTCGCGGCGCGGACTTCGACACGATGATCGCATCCGCCCTGCTGGACCCTCAACGCAGTTCGCACGGGCTGGACGCACTGGCCCTGGATCTGTGCGGCCATCGCAAGATCGCCACGCGAGAACTGCTGGGCTCGGGCAGAAACGAAATCACGATGGACCAGGTGGATACGCGGCGCGTCTGCGAGTACGCCTGCGAGGACGCGGACTACACCTGGCGGATCAAGCAGATACTGGAGCCGCGAATCGAGTCCGACACGGTGCGATCCCTTTTCCGCGACACGGAAATGCCGCTGGTCGAAGTGCTGGCAGAGATGGAATGCAACGGCATCGCGCTGGACACCGCCATCCTGGCCGACATGAGCCGGACGCTGGCCGCCCGGATGACGGAACTGGCGCACCGGATCGAAGACGCGGCCGGACACCCGTTCAACGTCGACTCGACAAAACAACTGGCCGAGGTTCTGTTTGACGAACAGGGGCTCAAACCCCAGCGCCGCACGAAAACCGGACGCAGCACCGACGCGGCCACGCTGGAAGCCCTTCGCGAGCAGTACGACAACCCCATCCCCGCGCTTGTGCTGGAATACCGTGAGCTGGCCAAGCTGAAGGGCACCTACGTGGACCCGCTGCCCGGCATGATCGTGCCGAAAACCGGCCGGCTGCACGCCAGCTTCCACCAGACGGGCGCCATCACGGGACGATTGTCCTCCAGCGACCCGAACCTCCAGAACATCCCGATCCGTACGGAGATCGGCCGACGGATTCGCGAGGCGTTCGTGGCCGGACGCCCCGATCACGTGCTGCTGACGGCCGACTACTCACAGATTGAACTGCGGGTGCTCGCCCATTTCTGCCGGGATCAGGCCTTGCTGGAGGCGTTCCGCACCGGCCAGGACATTCACGCGTTCGTCGCCGCCCAGATCCACGGCGTACCGGTGGACCAGGTCAACCGGCAGCAGCGCGGAGCGGCCAAAGCGGTGAACTTCGGGATCGTTTACGGCCAGACGCCGTTCGGCCTGTCCAAAACCCTGGGCATCCCGCTGAGCGATGCCCGAACCTTCATCGACATGTATTTTATGCGATACCCCGGCATCCGATTGTTCATCGACGGGACAATCGCCGAAGCGCGGCGGCGGGGCTACGTGAAGACTCTCCTGGGCCGGCGGCGCCCGGTGCCGGAACTGGCTTCCGCAAACCCCCAGCAGCGTGCCTTGGGCGAGCGCATCGCGGTCAACACAGTGATCCAGGGCTCAGCGGCCGATCTGATCAAACGGGCCATGGTGGACATTCACCGGGAGCTGCTCGCCGGCCGACATCGCTCGCGCATGCTTCTGCAGGTCCATGACGAACTGGTTTTCGAAACCCCCCGGGAGGCTGTCGAGGCGGAGGCCGAAATGATCCGCACCCGAATGACCGGGGCACTGCCGCTTGATGTTCCCATCACCGTGGACCTAAACTGGGGTGCCAACTGGCTGGAGAGCAAGTAGACCTGCGTTGTGGAACCGGGCCTGACTATTGGACCGCACCCGACTGTGGGATCGGTTTTCCGGCTGGCCGGGGATTCCTTGCGGGGCCGTCCCGTGGAGCTGGGCCAGACAAACCGCTCATCGCGAAGGCCCTGATTCAGCCGATACTTTACAGGTTCACGGAGCACCGAGATGGACGTGTCGATCAAGTATTGCGTGCAGTGAGAGTACCGCCCGAAAGCCGCCGGTCTGGCGGATGCGATTCAGAAACACTGCGGCATCAGGCCGAGACTGATTGAAGGGAACGGAGGGGTTTTCGACGTACGGGTTGACGGCAGGCTTATTTACAGCAAGGCCGACACCGGTCGCTTTCCCGAGCACCGAGAGGTGCTGGACGCACTGGACAACTGCTCTGCCTGAAAAACAAGAACTGCGGAGGCGGCGGTCTCGCCCCGCGCAGGAGCCACGAATGAGTCACGAGTTCACCATCGGCTCGAAACTGCCGGCGCTGGTCGACGGCCTGGTGGCCAGCTATCACCGTGAGCCCCGGATTCATCGTATCGATCAGGTGTTCCTGCCCGATCGCGGCAAAATCGTCGAGCTGATCGAACGGCTGGTGGAGCTCATGTATCCCGGGCTGCACGGCCGGCAGGATCTCACGGCCCACAACGTCTCGTATCGTGTGGGCGAATTGCTCCCGCGGATCGGGCACCTGGCCTACAAGCAGATTCTCCGCTGCCTGTGTTACCAGGCGGAAGAGCGGAACCCTGGCGGCGGACACGACGGGTGCCGGCAGAAAGCGCGCGGGCTGACCATGCATTTCCTCTCGTGTCTGCCCGCCATCCGAGCGCAACTCAGCGGCGACGCCCAGGCCGCGTACGACGGCGACCCCGCGGCCCTGAACACCGACGAGGTCATCCTGGCGTATCCCGGCATGCTGGCCGTCACCATCCATCGCATGGCCCACGAGCTGTACAAGCTCGATGTGCCGCTCATGCCTCGCATCATGTCGGAATGGGCGCACGCCCACACCGGCGTGGACATTCATCCGGGCGCCCGCATCGGCAGAAATTTCTTCATTGACCACGCCACCGGCGTGGTGATCGGCGAGACAACGCTCATCGGCGACAACGTGAAAGTGTACCAGGGCGTCACCCTGGGCGCGTTGTCCTTCGCCAAAGACGAACGCGGCCGGCTGATCCGGGGAACCAAACGGCATCCGACGGTGGAGGACGACGTCACGATCTACGCCAACGCCATCATCCTGGGCGGCGCCACGGTGATCGGCAAGGGCGCGGTGATCGGCGGCGGCGTGTTCATCACCAGCAGCGTGCCGGCCGGCGCGACCGTCACCTTCACGCCGCCGGAGCTGCGCATCCGGGATCGTTCGCTGAAAATCGGAGCCGGCGAAGGATTCGCGGAACCATTGCCCGACTACAACATCTGAATGGTTGCCCACAATCGCGCGGCGCTGAAGCGGGCCGTGCGAAGAAGATGGGACAATACAAAGACATCGAATAACGCAACTCGCGTGCTCTGGTTGACTTCGCCGGCCAGGCGCTGGATGAGTGTCTGGCTGGCGGATGAAGGGACCGAGGGATCAAGGGACCGAGGGATCAAGGGATCGAGGGGCCGAGGGATCGAGGGGCGGAGAGATGGAGGGGGTGACAGGATGAGTGGCAGGCTTGGCGGTTTCGGACGACCCATCGACTGTGAACCTTGAAGCTTAGTTTTGCCGGGTTTTGCGTTCCTGTTAGACTACTCCACAGAGGTTGCTCCCGACGGCCGGGCGCGGTGCTCGCGCCCTGACCGCACATCGGGGAGTGGACATGGCAAACGAAGCGGACACATGCCGGCAATTCGTCGTCCCGAAGCTCCAGGCCGCGGGTTGGGACACTGAACCTCACAGGCTCAACGAGCAGGTCACCTTCACCGACGGCCGGATCGTGGTAACAGGTGGCCGGAGCCGGCGCCGGCCGGGCAAACGAGCCGACTACATCCTGCGTTATCGCCCGGACTTCCCGATCGCCGTGGTCGAGGCCAAGCCCACGCACCGCACCCCCGGCAACGGTCTGCAGCAGGCCAAAGACTACGCCGAAATCCTCGGCCTGAAGTTCGCCTACAGCACCAACGGCCACGGCATCGTCGAATTCGACTACACCACCGGCCAGGAACGGGAAACAGACACGTTCCCGACGCCCGACGAACTCTGGCGCCGGCTAGCAATCGGTCAAACGCTCGGCCCGGACGCGGCCGAAAAGCTCCTGGAGCCGTCACACGTCGAGCCCAACCGGACGATGAGGTACTACCAGGAGATCGCCATCAACCGCACCGTTCAGGCGATTCTCCAGGGCAACCGCCGCGTGCTGCTCACCATGGCCACCGGCACGGGCAAGACCGTCGTGGCGTTCCAAATCTGCTGGAAGCTCTGGTCAGCCCGCTGGAACCGCGCCGGCGAGCGCCGACACCCCCGCATCCTGTTCCTGGCCGACCGCAGCATCCTGGTCGACGACCCGATGGCCAAGACGTTCGCCCCCTTCGGCGATGCCCGCTGCAAAATAGAAAGCGGCGTGGCCAACAAGAGCCGCGAAATGTACTTCGCACTCTACCAGGGCATCGCCAGAGACGAGCGCCGCCCCGGCCTGTACCGCGAATACCCGCCGGACTTCTTTGACCTGGTCATCGTCGACGAGTGCCACCGCGGCAGCGCCCGCGACGAGAGCAACTGGCGCGAAATCCTCGAATACTTCGAGCCGGCCTTCCAGGTCGGCATGACCGCCACGCCCCTCCGCGACGACAACCGCGATACCTACCGCTACTTCGGCAACCCGATCTACACCGACAGCCTGCGCCAGGGCATCGAGGACAGGTTCCTCGCCCCGTACCGCGTGCATCGCATCATCACCGAGTGGGACGCGGCCGGCTGGCGCCCCAGCCAGGGCGACCTGGACCGCTACGGCCGCGAAATCCCCGACGAGGTCTACGAAACGGCCGACTTCGAGCGGATCATCGCGCTGAAGGCCCGGACGGACGCCGTCGCCCGGCACCTCACGGAGTTTCTCAAAAAAACCGACCGGTTCGCCAAGACCATCGTCTTCTGCGTGGACCAGGAGCACGCCGACGACCTGCGCCGCGCCCTGAACAACCTGAATGCCGACCTCGCCCGGCAGCACCCGGACTACGTGGTCCGCGTCACGGCCGACGAGGGCAAGATCGGCGGCGGCCACCTGGGCCGCTTCATGGACGTGGAGCAGGCCACGCCCGTCATCGTCACCACGTCCCGGCTGCTGACCACCGGCGTGGACGTGCCGACGTGCCGGAACATCGTGCTGGTCCGCGTCATCCGGTCCATGACGGAGTTCAAGCAGATCATCGGCCGGGGCACCCGCGTCCGCGACGACTACGGCAAGCTCTGGTTCTCCATCCTGGACTACACCGGCTCGGCCACCCGGCTGTTCGCCGATCCGGAGTTCGACGGCGAGCCCATCGCCATCCAGAAGCAGGATATTCAAGAGGAGCCGGAGCCCGAGGCTGCCGTGGAACCGGAGCCGCCGGAGCCGGACGAGGGCGAGCCGCTGCCCCCCGATGACGGCGAGGGCGAGCGGCGCAAGTTCTACTTCGACGGCGGGCAGGTGGAGATCGCCGCGCACATCGTGTACGAGCTGGACCCGGACGGCCGGCAGCTTCGCACCGTCCGCTTCACGGACTATACTGCGGAGAAGGTCCGCACCCTGTTCCCCAACGCCGCCGAAATGCGGCAGGCGTGGTCCGACCCGCGGGCCCGGGCGGACATCATCGCCCGACTGGCCGAGCGCGGCATCGACTTCGACGAGCTGGCCGCCGCCGCAAACCACCCGGAGGCCGACCCGTTCGACCTGCTCTGCCACGTGGCGTTCAACGCCCCCATCCGCACCCGCCGCGAACGCGCCCAGCGGCTGCGGACCGAGCGGAAAGACTTTTTTGACCAGTACGGCCCCGAGGCCCGGGCCATCCTGGACGAACTGCTGGAGAAATACGCCGAACACGGTACCGCCCAATTCGTGGTGCCCGACGTGCTGGAACTGCCGCCGATTAACCGGCACGGAAACGTGATTGAGATAGCCGGGCACTTCGGCGGCGAAGAGAAGCTGGTGGAAGCAGTCCGGCTATTGCAGACGATGCTGTACGCGGCATAGGGGAGCAGGCTATGGGAGGCACGAGTTACACTGGAAAAGCTGGACATCTTGCTGTCATGGGTGAACTGGCCCTTCGAGGCTACAACGTCGCCATGCCTGAGATTGACATTGGCGATGACCTTTTTGTCGTCAACGATACGACCGGTGCTATGTGGCGCGTTCAGGTTAAGACTAGCCTCGTCCGAAGACATCAGAAGACTTCAACACAGTACAGCTTCCGTGTGAAGGCTAGTGCTATCTCCAAATGCGCTACACCCGACCTTCACTTCGTTTTCGTCATGCGGGCAAGCGATAGATGGCGGTTCCTTGTAGTATCACGCCAGGTGCTCCAGAATTACGTTAGAGCCAGTAAAATGGGCACCTCAACACCCAATGGTGACTACCGTCAATTCACAATCATCCTGCGTCATACCGGTGAGACCGATTGTTCCGGAGTCACACTTACGCATCACCTAAATCAGATTGCCTCAAAGTGAGGCCATTCTATGCCGCTTTTCGGCGGCGCCGGGCGGCGGCTCTTCGATTGCGAGCGATGAGATACGCATGAACCTCCTCCATCAGTTCATCGATGGTCTCGC
>JBPOIK010000122.1:0-4779 GCA_052034525.1 Planctomycetota bacterium | reverse complement strand
CGCACGGCAGCATCAACGGTCGCCAGCCGTGCATCGCCGTCGATGATGACTCCGCCGAGCACGAACACCGGGTAGTCTGGGTCGACGACGTGAAGGTTGTGGCTGCCGGACTCGTCGAGGAAGAGGTACTTCACGCCGCCGATGGTAGCGCCCACTACCGCCTGTGGGCAGAGTGACAATCGCTACATGGCTGAGCAAGAACCGAGGACGTTGTCGCCCTCGCCTATGTGAGCAGATGTTCGCGACAGGTCGTCCGGGTCGGGTCCGACGCGCAGGCAGACGCCGGTGCGCCGGGACTCCTCCCTCTTGCTGAGCTGGTCGAGCTGGGGGCGCGGCGCGACCAGCACCTTGCGGGTCCAATTGCTGATCTCGGCGAAGAGGATGCCAGCGGGCTCGCCGTCGGCAAGGAAGATACGGATGGTCTTGCCGGTCACCTCTAGTTCCACCCGATCTTCAGGGCTTGCGAGACCGTCGTCTGGAGTTCCCTCTCGTCAATCCGCTCGGCGTCCGGATCAGCATGGTGCGGAGCTGCCGCGAAATCACTCACCTGCTGCAGGTCATCCAGCTCCCCCTTGAGCACGGACAAGGGATTGTCTTCGGAGCACTCCCGAATGCGGTGAATCATCTCGCCCAGATTGCGGCACTTCTCCAGCTCCAACGGAAATCGATGTCGGAGATTGGCTTCGAGATAAGGGCGAATGCTTTCGGAGATCGAACGCAATCGTTCAGCCGGAGCACCGTCTGCCTTGAAGGCGGTAAGGACTGAGTAGTGGGTGACGTACGGGTCCTTGCAGACCTCTCCGATGTCGCATTGTTCCAGAACGCAGCCTTGCCCGGTGGCACGAATCTGGAGCGTCTGTTCAAACCCACACTGGTCCAACAAGTGCACGAGTTCGGGGTCATGCGACAAGACAATGACTTGCCCCAACGAGGGCACAAGCTCCGCTAGCACTTGGGCGGCAGTCTCTCGTCGGTAGATGTCAAAGCTGCAGACTGGGTCATCGAAGACGACGGTATGCTCCCGCATCCCCTGGTCGACATCGAGCCGGGCGAGGAAGAGGGCAAGCGCAAGCAAGCGCTTGTCGCCGTCGCTGAGGGTAGTGGCGAAGTCAGCCTTGCCCGTCTTCGCCGTCAGGGGAACAGGATGCCCTTGCACCACAAGTCCGTAGGCGGCTCGAGCTACTCCATCGCCAGCGTACGATCGCGCGAAGTCCGCCAGACGAAACCCCGCCCTGAACGCCTTGAGTCTCTTGTTGACTGCGTCGCCGTATCTGAGCAGAAACGCCTTCGAGGACGCGCTCAGTTGATCCTGAAGGCGCTGCTTCTTCTGAGCCAGGCGGGACTTCTCCTGAGTCAGCTTCTGGTACTTACTGCATTCTGCATTCAGCCCGCTCCTATGCTGCCGAGCTTCCAGCCGCCCGAGCGAGTCCCTCAAGGCCTTGATGTCGGCTTGAGCCGCAGCGGCCTGAATAGACACCAGCGTCTGATTGATCTCTGTGATCGACTCGTTGTACCTGCTGACTGTGGTCGCGAGGTCGTCCCACTCGGCACGAGCCTCCTTCAGATCTCGAGACGGAGCGAACTCGTCGACAAGAGATCCGGCCTTCGCTTGATAGGCGGTCGCAACGGAAGCCCGCACGCGGTGACAGATGCCGACCACATCCGGCGCTTCGGGAAACGCGATTTCGGCGTGATCGGCCCACGCCAGAGCCACTCCAGCGTTCTCAGTGACTCGGGCAGCGATGGCCTCCACAAATTTATCCCCCAGCGCCTCGTCCCAACTCGCCGCCTCGGAGAGAACCCGCGCCTTCAGGCTCGCATATGCCTTGTCGAAGTAGTGGCGGTAGGCATCGATAAGCGGGATGCCGTCCGACGCCTGACCACAGAAGGGACACACAGCGTCTACGAATCCGAGGCCCTGTTCTAGCCACTCCTCCGCACCATCTGAGCCAATGTGATTCCTGATGTGGCCCAGAACCAATGCCTCGGCCTCTTTGCTGATGGTTTCGACTGACTCGGCAAGGGTCGACTCGAGGTCATCGAATGGTAGATCGGGAAGCGTCAGCAGCGAAGGCATCGCGCGCTGAGATAGCTGCTTCTGGTTGGCCACATCGTCAACGGCCTGCTTCGCTGCTGCTAGGGCTTCATCGGTCGGCTTCTAGAGAGGCAGTGCAACGAATTCATCCACACTGAGAATCCCCGCCTGTGCATGGATCAGCTTCTTCAACGCGCGAATCGGCGCATCCAGCCCTGATGCTCGTTTGGCGACAGCCTCAATCGAGCGGGTGAGCACTACGTCTTCGTCACCCAACGCGAAGTCAAGGAGCCCCCTGCGCTGCTCCGCACCCACGATGCTTGCTGCGTGGACGTTCCTTTCAACAAAGACCGTGTCGAATACCAATACCGAATCAGCGGACCTCGTCCATGTCGTTCCATCACACGCACACACGGAGCCGTCGACCAGAAGCTCGATTGCGACATCCTTCGTGCCTCCCAAGGTAGTGCGTGCGCTCAGCTCCTTTGTCTCGCCCGCAGCGGCGGCGCGGAGGACCGCTGCGAGCGTTGACTTGCCGCGCCCGTTGTCTGAGTACACGGTAACCGTTCTTGACAATGACACAGCCCCATGAGGCAGCGGGTCGTGCAGGAGCCCAACCCCCTGCAGCTTAATGATCTTGTCAATCACGGTCCGCGGTCCCCAGCCAGTTCGCTTTCACAGTGCGCCGCCGAGCAGTCTCGGCAGCAGCGCGTCCCGGATTTCCGCTAGTACTTGACTGCTCCGGTCATTCGTTCTCATGAGCGCTACCACCCGGCCGGCGAATTCACCGAAGGCCTTCAGCAGACGATGGGGTGGCTGCACCGTGGGGAACCGGTTCAGCGCTTCCGCAGGAACCCGCTGACGTCCGGACGAGCCACTCATGCTGCCAACGGCATGGTCGCGAAATGCATCCGACCGTGCCAGGAAATAGACGTACTCGGCCGATAGCGGTGGATGTGCGCGCAACACCAGGAACTCCGTCGACCCCCATCCAGTTTCGCCGGGGGAGAGGAAATCGACGAGTGCCGTCTTGCCGTTCTCGAGGCACGGCGTGATACGGGCAACCAAGACGTCCCCGTTCCGGAAGCGACTGCCCGATTGAAATGGTCGAAGCCTCCAGTGAGCAACTCGAGGCGCATCAGTCGGTAGGCTCGCCATGTCAACGTACTTCGTCTCGGATCCCTGCGACAGTGCATACCTCGGGTTCACATCGACGAGATCTGACAGTGGCACGATCGGCCAGCCCCGCGGGGCCGGTCCAATAGGTGAGTCGCTGAGTGTGTCCGGGAACAATGCAGCGAGGGAGGGCGGCAGCCCCAGCTCGCTGCCTGTCTTGCCCTCCATCTTGTTCCGAACGGGGTGAAAGTCGACGAACCACGACTTGAAGATGACGCGGACGATCGACTCGAGGGTTCGGCTTATGCGGCGGTTGAGCTCGATCTTGTCGTCGAGGGAGCCTAATACTGCAGCAATCCGCCGCTGCTGGGACAGCGGCGGGATGTCTACCTCGACGCGAACAAGTTCGGCTTGCCGAATGCCTTGAGCCGTTGTACCAGAGGCGCGTGCCAACAACCGGTTCTGGAGCTCGGGTGATCGCAGCAAGAAGCTCAGATAGCGACTGTCGAGCACCTCAGGATTGGCGCGGAGCGCAAACAAACGTTGGCCAAGACAGAAGTCAGCATCGTCGCGGAGGTACACGACCTCGCCCAACGGCGCCTCAGAGGTGAGGAGGACATCTCCGCGCCTTAGCGGGTTCGGCATCCACGCCGCGTGCATCTGTTCGCTTACGTACCGGCAGTCGCTCAGCTTCCTGATGCACCCATCCTTGACGTTCTTCGCCGAAATGACACGAACTCCGGACGTCGTGAAGTCGCCACCCAGCTTCTTGGGCGTGCGACCCCGGTGGTCGATGACCAACTCAAGCAGGTCGCCGAGACGATGTGAGGTGAGTTCAAAGGTCATAGCCCAGCGAGTCGAGTCCTGCCCTAATATCCTCCTCCAGCCTGCGCCTCTCCGCGAACTGCTCGGCGAGCTCCGCCATCAGGCGCTTCATCTTCTCGTCGAAGGGCTCGTCGTCCTCGTCGCTGGCGGCGGCGCCAACGTAGCGGCCGGGCGTGAGCACGAAGCCGTGCTCGGCGATCTGCTCGGTCGTCGCGTTCTTGCAGAAGCCGGGGACGTCCTCGTAGTCGCCGGCGCCTTGCTCGCCGCGCCAGGCGTGGTAGGCGCCGGCGATGCGGGCGATGTCCTCATCCGTCAGCTCGCGGTGCGTGCGGTCGACCATCGCGCCCATCTGGCGCGCGTCGATGAAGAGGGTCTGGCCGCGGGGGGGGCCGGCGGGGCCGCCCCACCCCTCCGGGGGGGGGCGCGGCCCGCCGCCACCCCCCCCCCCGGCCGGCCGCCCTGCCGCGCCACGTCCATCCCCACATGCTGCGCCACTCCTTCGCCTCCCACGTCCTGCAGTCCTCGGGCGACCTGCGGGCGGTGCAGGAAATGCTGGGCCATGCCAGCATCGCCTCGACCCAGGTCTATACCCACCTCGACTGCCAACACCTGGCCAAGGTCTACGACGCCGCCCACCCGCGGGCCAGGCGCAAGGGGCGCCCCGGCACGGGCGCTTGAACGGGGGCGGGGACGTCCCCACTTCGGAAACACAGCTTCCGGAGGCCGCATGGACCCCAGCCAGAACCCGAACGTATTCCACGCCACCACCATCATCTCGGTGCGCCGCGACGGCAAGGTCGCCG
>JBPOIK010000095.1:0-6115 GCA_052034525.1 Planctomycetota bacterium | reverse complement strand
CACGTCGTGCAGATCGCCGCATCGCAGCGAACCCCTCTGCTGCTTGAACGCGACCGCGAAGGGCGAGGGCGGCTGCGGCGCCGCCGTGGCACCGACCTGAATGCGCCGCGCCGCGGACAACCACGCCGCCTCGGCCGGGCCGATCGTCTCGCTCAGCCGCTTCGTGGCCTCGGCCATGATCCCGCCTACCGCCGACCCGGCCGCCGCAACGTGCTGCAGCGCCATTGCGCTGAACGGCTGACTCGCCACCGGGCGATCTACGTACAGCACACCGATGATCTCGTTGCGGTGCAACAACGGTGCGACCATCCCGGTGGCCGCGTACCCGGTTTTGGCGTTGATCTGTGACGCCTCACGCGGATACCGACCGGCCACGCTCTGCAGCACGGCCGCGGACACGAATGCCTGGCTTACCGGCATTCGCGATCCGCCCGGCGAAAGCGTCAGGCCGCGATGCGCGATCGGCACGATGTCGCCCTTCTTGTCGCCGCGGCGGGCGATGAAGCCGCGATCGGCCTGGAGATCCAGCAGCAGCCGCCCCAGCGCCAGTTCGGCGATCTCTTCGATTCGCGCGGTGGCGCCCAGAAACGACCCGCAGCCGGCCAGCTTGGCAACCTGCTCCAGCGACAGGGTGACCGGTGCCTTGATCTTGACCCATTCGCTGCCCGCCGGCTCGCTCCGATCCGGCGTCAGGAACTCCAGGTTCAGACGTTCGCGAGGGGAGCCCTCGTCCAGGAACTCCACCACGTGTCCGCCCACACGGATCACGTCCCCGTGGGTCAGGACCACCTCCGTCACCTGCTGACCGTTGACGTACGTTTTGTTCCGACTGCCCAGATCCCGAACGCGACAGCGACCCTCCGCATCGGACTCAAACCGAGCGTGCTCCCGCGAAATCAGGTCGTCCGCGAACATGATCTGGCACGTGTTCGTGCGCCCGATCAGCACGGGCTCTCCGGCGAGCCGGACCACGCACAAATGCCCCGCTTCGTCGATGAATCGCAGGTCGGCCATATCGACAGACTATACGGCAGCGCCTCGCTCGGCAAGCCGTATACGACGTGCTGGCCGGCGGGATCGCCTTGGCGGCCACCGGCAACAAAGCCTGACGGAACCCTGCGGATTCTGGTGAAGCCAGCTGTCTCCGCGGGCGACCCGCCGTAGCGAAAAAGCCGCTCCCACACAAGAAGCCGTTCCTGCGGAAGAGGCCCGGCCCGCACCAGAAACCGATCCGAGCGTGCCGGCGGGCGATCCGCGTTGTCGGGCGGTCCGGACAGGCCTATACTGCACGGAATCCGGCAGGTGCCGGGGCACATGGCGGGCCGGCCGGGGGCTCAAACGCGGGAGGCGGGTGTGGATCGGTTTCACCTGGTCAGCGAGTACGAACCGCAGGGCGATCAGCCGCGGGCCATCGAAACGCTGGCCGCCGCGTTTGCGGGCGGTGCGCCCCAGCAGTGCTTGCTGGGCGTAACGGGTTCGGGCAAGACGTTCACCATGGCCCATCTTATCGCCCGGCTGAACCGGCCGACGCTGGTCATCTCGCACAACAAGACGCTGGCCGCCCAGCTCTATGAGGAGTTCCGGGTCCTCTTTCCGGAGAACGCGGTCGAATACTTCGTCAGCTACTACGACTACTACCAGCCGGAGGCGTATATTCCCCAGCGGGACATCTACATCGAGAAAGACGCTTCCCGCAATAACGATCTGGACCGCCTGCGCCTCAGCGCCACGTCCTCCCTGGTGTCGCGGCGCGACGTGGTGATTGTGGCCAGCGTGTCGTGCATTTTCGGCCTCGGTTCGCCGGAGGATTACAAGGCCAGCATCATCGCCGTGCAGGTGGGTCAGACCGTGGAGCGCGATGCGCTGCTGCGGCGCCTGGTGGACCTGCAATACTCCCGAAGCACGCTTGACCTGGATCGCGGCAAGTTCCGCGTCCGCGGCGATGTGGTCGAAGTCTATCCGGCCTACGACGAGATCGCCTACCGCATCGAGATGTTCGGCGACGAAATCGAGCGGATCGAGCTGATCAACCCGCTCACCGGCGAGACGCTGGCCCGCGAACAGAAGCTTTTCATCTTCCCGGCCGTGCACTACGTCATGCCGGAAGACCGGCTGGAGGCGGCCCTGAAATCCATCGGCGAGGAGCTGGAGCAGCGACTGTCCGAGTTCCGCCGGCACGGCAAGCTGCTCGAGGCGCAACGCCTGGCCGCCCGCACCCGCTACGACATGGAGATGCTGGCCGAGGTGGGCTACTGCTCCGGCATCGAGAATTACTCCCGGCACCTGGCGGGCACGCCGGCAGGAGCCAAGCCGTACACGCTGGTGGATTACTTCCCGAAGGATTTTCTGCTGATTCTCGACGAGTCGCACGTGACCATCCCTCAGCTTCGGGCCATGTACGCCGGCGATCGCAGCCGCAAAGAGGTGCTGGTGGAGCACGGATTCCGGCTGCCCTCGTGCCTGGACAACCGGCCCATGCGGTTCGAGGAATTCCAGGGCATGTGGCACCAGACGCTGTTCGTGTCCGCCACGCCCGGGCCGTACGAGCTGGAGGTCTGCGGCGGCGAGGTGGTAGAGCAGATCATCCGGCCCACGGGCCTGGTGGATCCGGCCATCGCCGTGGCCGGCGCCCGCGGGCAGGTGGCCGACCTGCTGCACCGCATCCACGAGCGCGTGTCGGCGGGCGAGCGCGTGCTCGTGACCACGCTGACCAAACGGCTGGCCGAAGACCTCTCGCAGTACATCCGGCAGGAGGGCTATCGCTGCCGCTATCTGCACAGCGAGATTGACACGCTGGAGCGGGTGGACATTCTCAAGTCTCTGCGCACGGGCGATTTTGACGTGCTGGTGGGCGTGAATCTGCTGCGCGAAGGTCTGGACCTGCCGGAGGTCTCGCTGGTGGCCATCATGGACGCGGACAAAGAGGGTTTTCTCCGCAGCGAGACTTCGCTGATTCAGACCATCGGCCGGTCGGCCCGCAACGTGAACGCCCAGGTGGTGCTCTACGCGGACAAGACGACGCCCAGCATGCAGCGGGCGATCGACGAGACGAATCGCCGTCGCGAGATTCAGCTTGCTTACAACCGTGAGCACGGCATCACGCCGCAGACCATCATCAAAGCCATTCGGTCCGGGCTGGAATCCGAGCTGAGCGCCCGCCGCGTGGCGGCCCAGGCGATTCGCGAGTCGCAGGAGCAGTTGGACCGGACGGAGCTGATGGCCCAATTGCAGGAAGAGATGCTGCGGGCCGCCGAGGAGCTGGATTTCGAGAAGGCGGCCCGGCTGCGGGACCGCATCCGGGAACTGCAGGCCGCGCCGGAGCTCGTCCCCGTCCGTGCGGTCGCAGAGCCCGAAAAACCCGGACGCGGACGCAAGGGCGGTCGGCCGCTGCCGCGAAGGAGGCGCTGAGCGACGATGCGGACGCACGACCAGGACGATCCGGCGATACAGGCCGTTCGACAGCAGGCGGTGCGCCTGGCGAAGATGGCGCGCGACGAGGACCTCGGCTCGCGCGGTGACATCACCAGCGAATTGATCGCGGACGTGGAGCCCGCCAGCTTCCATCTGCTGTGCAAGGCGGATGGTGTGTTCGCCGGCCGGCAGGTGGCCGCCGACGTGCTCAGCGTCTTCGAAAGCCGCATCCGCCTGCGCTGGATGGAGCCCGGGCGCGACGGCAATCGAATCGCCCAGCCGCCCGCTCACCTGGCCACGCTGACCGGGCCGCTGCGGGCCATTCTCTCCGCCGAGCGGACCTTTTTGAACTTCCTGCAGCGGCTCTGCGGCGTGGCGACGGCCACGCGCCGCTTCGTGGACGCCGTCGCCGACACACGCGCGGCGATCCTGGATACGCGCAAGACCGTTCCCGGCTGGCGATGCCTGGATAAGTACGCCGTCCGCTGCGGCGGCGGGCAGAACCACCGCCTGGGTCTGCATGACGCCGTGTTGCTCAAGGACAACCATCTGGCCGGCATTCCGACAGAACGGCTGGCGCAAGAGGTGGACGGCATGCTGGAGCGGCTGCGCCAGCTTCGGCCGCCGCCCGCCTTCATCGAGGTGGAAGCGGATCGGCTCGAGCAGGTGGAAGTGCTTCTGCACGTCCGCGGCATCGACGTGATCCTGCTGGACAACCTGACGCCCGACGAGCTGCGGCAGGCGGTGGATCTGCGGGATCGACACGGCCTGACCGGCGCCGTGCAGTTCGAGGTGTCCGGCGGCATCACGCTGGAAACGGTGCGGGCCGTGGCCCAGACGGGCGTGGAACGTATCTCCGTAGGCGCGATCACCCATTCCGCGCCCGCCCTGGACCTGTCGCTCGAACGGGTGGGGTGATCCGATGCCGCGGACGCCGGATGATGACAGCTCAGCCCCGCGCGCGGCGGACGGCCGGCCGTGGGTCGTTGACGTGCATTGTCATTTCACGCTGACGGCCCGGCGCTGGAAGGAAGACTCGCCGTTTCCGTTCGAGAGAGGAACGAGCACGTCGTTCGCCGCATACAGCTCGCCACGGCACCTGAACCGGATCGGGCAGCGGCTGGCCCGGCGGTGGATCGGTCGGGGGCGGCGTCTGGAGGGAGACGCCCTGGACGCCCGGCTGGAAACACTTCTGCAGCGACACCTGACCACGTTCCGGCATGTGGACCGCGTGGTGCTGCTGGCGTTGGACGAGGTCCACGACGATGCGGGCCGAAGCTGCGGGCCGGCCGGCGGTCGACGCGATTTCGGCACGGACATGTACGTGTCCAACGGGCTTGTGCTGGAGATGTGTCGGCGGTGCCCGGATCGGTTCCTGTTCGGCGCCTCGGTGCATCCGTACCGCCCGGACGCGCTGGATCGGCTGGATGCCGTCGTACGGGCCGGCGCCGCGCTGATGAAATGGCTGCCGCCCGTCCAGAACATCGACGCCTTCGACGCGCGAGCGGTGGCGTTTCTGCGCCGGTGCCATGCCCATCGCCTGCCCCTGCTGGTGCACTACGGGCCGGAATTCACCCTGACCACGCACAACCGACAGGCCGAAGACCCGAGGCCGATGTTCCAGACCCTGCGCCGGCTGCGGGCGCAGGAGTGCATGCCCACGGTCATCGTGGCCCACGTGGCCACGCCGCTGCTGGGGCCCCTTACGGACGACCGCGCGTTTCGCTCGCTGCTGACCGCGCTTCGCGGCGAGTTCGCCGACGCCCCCTTGTACGCGGACATTGCGGCCCTGGCGGCCCCTTCCAAGATCCACGGCTTTCGCACGATTCTGCGAACGCCCGCGCTCTGGCCGAAGCTGGTGTACGGCAGCGATTTTCCCATCCCCTGCGTGCCCGCGGCATTTCGCGACCGACTCGGGCCGCGGTATCGCCGTGTCGCGGCCGAACACAACTGGATTGACCGGGACGTGCTCCTCAAGCGTGCCGTCGGCCTGCCGGACGATGTCTTCACCCGCGCCGCGGGGCTGCTGCGTTGGTGAGTCCTCCGGCACCCTATGTCCGGACGCGGTCGAGCAGCACGACGGCCACGGGAGCGAACAGGATGATGGGGATCCAGCCCGGCAGGGCCGGCAGGCCGGCGGGGCTGATGTTCTGCCCGACGACGGAGATGACGAAGCACAATCCGCAGGCCAGCAGACACTTGCCGGCATCGCTGATCAGGTTGCCCGCAACCCGGCGCAGGAGGAAAGGAATGCCCAGCAGCAGCATCAGCACGTTGACCACCGGCGTGGCGAATCGCTCATGACGGATCTGCGCGATGTGATGGGCGTCCGGCAGGCCCAGGCCGGCCAGGTCGGCCAGTTGGGCGGAACTCAGGTATCGCAGCCACTGCGACGATTGGCGCATCTGGATGTCGCGCGGCGTCAGGTCGCTCTGGTAGTAGTTGACGAACGTCTCGGCAAGCTCCGCCTGCGGGCCGATGGCGCCGGGGCCTCGGCTGACCTGCGTCCGGCGCAACCCCCGCGCCAGCTTCCAGCGCCCCCCCCGGGGCAGCCCGGACTGGGGCTCCCAGGTCGCCTGCTCCGCTTCGATCACCTGCGAAATGTCGCCCTTCTCGTTGCGAAAGAGGACGAGCATCTCGCGCATTTCGCCGGTGGACGGAAGGAACTGCCGCGCGGAAAGCAGCGCGTTGTCCCGGTCCGTCA
>JBPOIK010000102.1:0-2593 GCA_052034525.1 Planctomycetota bacterium | reverse complement strand
GGGTGCACGGCATGGCGTTCCCTGCGTTTTTCGGCACCGCACAGGCGGTCGAAGTTGGCCGTCCACTCCGGGCGTTCTACATAGCGGGTAGGGAAGCCCACCAGGAGATGCTCTGCACCAGGATAGGGCGAGATGCAGTTGGTATATAGCGGGAAGTCTTAACAATCCTTGAAGTTAAGGTGCTTGGGGCGGCTCCAGTGGATGAAATCCTTGGAGAATAGCACCCGGATGTCCCGAACCAGCTTGTTTAATTCACCGCCGGAATATTCAGCCCATGTGCCAGCCTCGTGGAAACCGCGGACAAAGCAGATATACTGCCGGGTTGCCTCATGCCACATAACGGTGTTGAGCGTGTCAAACGCGCCTTCATAGGATACGACGCCTACCTTATGAAAGGTGTAGCCATCGTTGCTGGCCAGCCCCATCAGCTTGTGCTCGGTCGTTCCGTCTTCTCTTTTCTCCGGGAAGGCCATTACGGCCTTATATGTGCCGGGCACAGCTGGGTTGGGGTTGGTGTCCACCGTGACGAAGAAGTTGTCGATGCTTACAAGCCCCGGAAACGTGCTGGCTGCTATGATGATGTTGTTGTCCTTTGAACCGTCAAACTCCACCAGGCCAAGGCTGGGGCGCTCCCAGTGCAGGCCGTCCGCGCTTTCGATGCAGCATATCTTCACGATAATGGTGTGCTCTTTCCGGTCAGGGCTCATCATCTCCCAGCCGTTGTAGTACATGCGGTAGACCTTTTTACATCGTCATAGACAACGCAAAAATAGTTGCAGCCGTCTCCCTCCCAGGGCTTGTCCAGCACCATGCGGATTTCCCTGCGTGTGGGCTGGTGTACGCGCCGGGCAGCGGTTGTCTGGCTTGCATCTATCAAAAAATCATCCCATACAAACTCTCTGCGCCTGCCGATGTCAATGACCATATGTAAACACCCCCTGCTATTATACCCTTACAATATAACAAGTTGGAACCCCATTGCCGGGCACCATGTTACCAAATGACCATGAGTTTCGCCTTTGTTTTCCTGCACATAGTGAAAAGTGCGTTGATTAAGAAAAATGCGCCTGAAACGTATTATACCTAAGCCCGCAATTGACCGCTGTGCGCTGGGGTGTTATCCTGTTTACATGTAAAAAAGAAGCATGCAACCGCAGGAGGATGATATGAAGTATACCATCGGAATTGATTATGGAACACTGTCGGGGCGCGCCGTGCTGGTCAGCACGAAAGATGGCCACGAGGTGGCCGCGCAGGAGTATGCCTATCCGCATGGCGTGATGGAGCGTGCGCTGCCGGATGGCACGCCGCTGGGCATCGACTGGGCGCTGCAGCATCCGCAGGATTATTTGGATGTGCTCGACCATACCATCCCGGCGCTGCTGCGCACATCCGGCGTGGATGCACGCGACATTATCGGCATCGGCACGGATTTTACGGCCTGCACCGTGCTGCCCGTGCGGGCGGATGGTACGCCGCTGTGCATGCTGCCGCAATATGCGGGCAACCCGCATGCCTGGGTCAAGCTGTGGAAGCACCACGCCGCGCAGGATGAGGCCAACCGTTTGAACGCCATTGCAGAGGCGCGGGGCGAAAAATGGCTGAACAACTACGGCGGCAAGGTATCGTCGGAGTGGCTGTTCCCCAAGCTGTGGCAGGTGCTCAACGAAGCGCCGGATATCTATCAGGCCATGGACGCCTGGGTGGAGGCCGGGGACTGGATTGTATGGCAATTGACGGGCCAGCAGACGCACAACTCCTGCGCCGCGGGCTACAAGGCGCTGTACAGCAAGCGCACGGGGTATCCAGAACCTGCCTTCTTTGCGGCGCTTGATCCGCGGCTGGAAAACGTGGTGGCAGAAAAACTGGCAGGCGATATCTCGCCCATCGGCAGCGTGGCAGGCGGCCTGACCCCGGCCATGGCCGAGCGCTTAGGCTTGCAGCCCGGCACGCCGGTGGCGGTGGGCAATGTGGACGCACATGTGTGCGTGCCTGCTGTGGGCATTGATGCAACGGGCAAAATGCTGGCCATTGTAGGCACATCCACCTGCCACATGGTGCTGGACACCAGGGAAGTACAGGTACCCGGCATGTGCGGCGTGGTGGAGGATGGCATTCTGCCGGGCTTTGCAGGCTATGAGGCCGGGCAAAGCTGCGTAGGCGATCATTTTGCCTGGCTGACCAACAACTATATCAGCAAACAGCATGAGGACGAGGCCGCCCGGCAGGGCCTGTCGATACACGACTATCTGACCCAAAAGGCGGATGAACTGCGCCCCGGCCAAAGCGGCCTGCTGGCGCTGGACTGGTGGAACGGTAACCGCAGCGTGCTGGTGGATGTGGACTTGACCGGCATGATGCTGGGCATGACGCTGCAAACCCAACCGTGGGAGATATACCGCGCGCTGATAGAGGCCACGGCCTACGGCACGCGCATGATCGTGGAGAATTTCCGCCAGAACGGCATCCAGGTGGATTCGTTTGTGGCTTCCGGCGGCATCAGCCAGAAGAATGCCATGATGATGCAGATATATGCCGATGTACTCAACATGCCCGTGCGCGTAGCGGGCACGGCGCAAGGCCCTGCGCTGGG
>JBPOIK010000003.1:0-4386 GCA_052034525.1 Planctomycetota bacterium | reverse complement strand
CACCGGCTCGTCGGTGATATGGGGCGCGGCGTTTCCGCCGGGCTGCCCGGCGGCCGGCTCATTCAATGCTGGCTCGTTCACGTGATTGACCCTCTGTTTTTCGGCGTGCGGGACACCGATCCCCCCGGATCGATGCGTTAACGTCCGCGTTTCTGGGGTTTGAATCGAACAGGCCGGTCCACGGTTCGGTCGGCCCGGTTCCCTCCCGGTGCCCCCCGGAAACCACGGCGGGGCTGGGTGCCGGGAACCCCTGTATTGTAACACCGAAAAGCACGGCTTCAAGGCGCCAAGCCCAGCCTCTTGCGGACCCGCGCCGGTTCCATCATCCTGAAAGGAGCGGACCGTCGTCCCCAACGCCCCAGGGAGCCCATCAGATGCGGCAGGCCATCATCGGAGTCATGGGTGGAGCCCGGGTGAGCCCTGCGGTCGAGCACCAGGCGGAGTCCCTCGGCCGCGCTATCGCCGACAACGGCTGGATTCTGCTGAACGGCGGACGCAACTGCGGCGTGAGGGCGGCCTCCGCCCGCGGCGCCCGGGCGGCCCGCGGAACGACCATCGGGATTCTGCCCGGCCCGAACACCGATGACGCCGCGCCCGACCTCGACATCGCGATTGTCACCGGCCTGAGCGACGCTCGAAACCTGGTCAACGTCCTGTCCAGCACGGTGGTAGTGGCCATGCCTGGCGGACCGGGAACAGCCTCGGAAGTGGCCCTCGCGCTCAAGAACGGCAAACGCGTAATCCTGTTCGGTTTCCCAAACTCTCCGCTCTTTGCGCCTTATCAACAATCCGGGCAGCTCAGCATCGCCGACAGCGTGGAAGAGGTCATCCGCCAGGCAACCGACGCGATTGAAACGCAGCGACGCGAAGATGTATGATGCCGCCGGCCTGAATCAGCCTGAGGTACTTGAATGTCTGACTGCTACATCGGAATCGACAGCGGAACCCAATCCACCAAGGCCCTCGTCGTGGCCGGCGACACCGGCCAGGTGCTCGGACGCGGAGTCATTCCTTACGACCTCATTCCGGGTTTGCCCTCCGGGCACTGTGAACAACACCCACAAACCTGGATAGAGGCGATGGTTGGCACGGTTCGCACCGCGATCCGGCAGGCCGGAATCGACCCGACCGCCGTCCGGGGCATCGGAGTATCCGGGCAGCAGCATGGCTTCGTTCCGTTGGATCGGGACGGCCGCCCCATCCGACCCGCCAAGCTTTGGTGCGATACCTCCACCGCCGCGGAATGCGATCGCATCATGGAGGCCGTGGGCGGACCCCGGGAGTGTTTCCGACTCCTGGGCAACCTGGTGCTCCCCGGCTTCACTGCGTCCAAAATCCTCTGGCTCAAACAAAACGAGCCGGACCACTTCCGCCGCCTTCACACGGTTCTGCTGCCTCATGATTTTCTGAACTTCTGGCTCACCGGCGAGCGCGTCATGGAATGGGGCGACGCGTCGGGAACCGCGCTGATGGACGTGCGGCACCGACGCTGGTCCGCCGAGATTCTTGGGGCCATTGATCCAGACCTCCACGATAAGCTGCCCCCGCTTCGCGACTCGGCTGTGCCCTGTGGTCAACTCACTCCGTCCGCCGCGCAGACCCTGGGCCTGCCGCCCGGCGTTCTCGTGTCCGCCGGCGGCGGTGACAACATGATGGCAGCCATCGGCACCGGAAACGTGGCTCCCGGCGTGGTGACCGCCAGCCTCGGCACGTCCGGCACCATTTTCGCGTGCAGCGAGCGACCCATCGTCGATCCCCAGGGCGAAATCGCCGCCTTCTGCGACTCCACAGGCCAGTGGCTGCCCCTGCTGTGCACCATGAATGTGACCGTCGCCACGGAATTGACAAAAGATCTGTTTGGGATTGATACAGCACAACTGAACAATCTGGCCGCGGGAATAAAGCCCGGCTGCGACGGATTGCTCCTGCTCCCCTATTTTTCGGGCGAGCGTTGTCCGAATGTCCCCGACGGCACCGGCGTCTGGTTCGGCGCCAACCGTACGACGCACACCCCCGCTCACTTCTGCCGGGCCGCCATGGAAGGGGCGGTTCTCGGAATGAACTACGGCCTGCGGCGGATGCGCGCGCTTGGCATCGAACCCAGGGAGATTCGCCTGACCGGCGGCGGCTCCAGAAGTCCGCTCTGGCGGCAAATCGTCGCCGACGTGTTTGCCACGCCGGTGATCTGCACGGTCGAGCCAGAAGGCGCGGCCCTGGGAGCGGCAGCCCAGGCTTGCTGGGCTGTGCGCCGCCGGCAGGACGCGAGCGCCCGCATCGCCGATGTGACGGACGCCTGGATTCATCTGGACCCGCAAACGCGCTGCGAACCCGTCGCGGCGGCCACCGCGGTGTACGCCCGGATGCAGACTTTGCAGGATGACCTGTCCACGCGGCTTCGCGAGACGTTCCACGTGCGCCGTCGGGGAGCCTGAACGTCGCGGACGGTCCGATGGCCGCACGTTGAGGCTATGGGCTCTGCGGACACTGGTGCGCATTCCAGAGTCGCAAGAGACGCGGCTCACCGGTTCCGCGCTGAAGGAAGGCGGGAGTCGGACACGCGCGCACATCGCATCATTATGGAGAGCTGGCCATGCGTCGAACCGTACAGTGCTGGGCATTCGTGCTGCTGGCAGGTGGGTTGCTGGGATGGACCGGGTGCGCGGCCTCCGGAAGTGGCGGTGGAGGAGGAGGCGGGGGCGGCGCGACCAACAACAACGACAACACCGTGCTCAATGACAACAACGACAATTCTGGCGGCCCGTCGCCTGGCTACGCGCTGTTTGCGTCTAAGGGGTGTGCGGCGTGCCATACCCGCACATCCAACAATTTCACAAACAGCACGGTCGATAGCATTCTCGACACGCTGCTGGGAAACAAACCCCATCCGGGTGGCGGGTTCGGCGACCTCACCGACGAGGAAATCGATCGGATCACCGAGTTCCTGCTGGACGTGATGCTCGGCGACGACAGCCTCGACAGCAGCGACGACGACAACGCCAATGACAACTCCGACAACGATAACCTGAACGACAACGCGAACGACAACGCGGACGGAGGTGGAGGCGGCGGCGGGGGCGGCGACGATAGCGCGGATTATACCGCGGCCCAGGTCCAGGCCTGGTTTGACCAGGTCTGGAGAGATTTCGATCAGAACTACTCACACTTCGCGGACAAAAACGTGGACTGGAACGCCGTGCGGAACGAATACGCCGGTTGGTTCCAGACCGCCATGACCGAAAGCGCGTTTCTGACTCGCCTGTCCGATCTTCTGGCGGAACTGCGGGACCTGCACGTCTGGATCGAAGACGCGCAGGGCAACATCTCCGCCCCGTACATGCGATCCGCCGAACAAAACTTTCCCGACGACAACACCCCGTCCTATTTCCCGCAAGGGCTCAACCAGTTGGAATCCTTCCCCCTGTTCCACGGCTGGCTGGAGAACAACCTCGCTTACATCGCCGTAGACACGTTCTCCGACAGCGAGTGGGAGGGGCTGCGCACCAGCCACCTCAACGGCGTTTTCTCCGCCTATGGCAGCGCCGCCGGAATGGTGATTGACGTGCGACGCAACAACGGCGGCAGTGAGCTGATCGCCAAGGCGCTGGCCGGCTACCTGACCGAGACTTCCTATGTCTACGGATACCACCGCCTGCGCAATCCGGGATCCAATCACGCGGATTTCGGCAACTGGGTGGAGCACGGCCTCGAACCGGCCCTGGAACACGTGTATACCGGCCCCGTCGTTTGCCTGATCGGCCAGACGAACATGAGCTCCGCCGAGTGGTTCGTGCTGATGATGCGCGAGAATCCGCTCGGCATCACGCTCATCGGCGACACGACCCGTGGCAGCTCTGGATCGCCCCAGCCGTTCTTCCTGGATAACGGCCTGACGTACTACATCCCGAGCTGGGAGGCGTATCGGGCGGACCGAACCACGAAGATCGAAGACGTGGGTGTCTCGCCCACGCCCGGGTATGCGATTCCACCGGGCCAGGGCACGAACAGAAGCTATGCCGGCGATCGGGACCTGGTGCTCGAACGCGGAATCGATGCCTTGACCCCGTAAGCGCCGCGCTGGGACCACGATCGAGCCCGCGGGCGGCGGTGGGCCAATCGCGGTGCGATACGCACCATGCAGAGACTCCGCCGCCGCCCGCTTCGTCCACGGGGCCGCCAGACTCAAGCCGGTTGCGGTGTTGGCGTGGACGCGGAGACCGGCGGCGGAGGCTCGGGTCGGTAGGTGGGTCGGGGCCGGGTTTTCGCAGTCGGCGGATGGCTTTGGAGGGGGCATGTCGCGTCGAAGAGCGTGGACAGGCGCGGCCTCCGCGGCCGGCCCGTGGGTCGGATAGGCGGATGCGGGGTTTCGGAGCGCGGCTTCGAGACGGT
>JBPOIK010000129.1:0-16430 GCA_052034525.1 Planctomycetota bacterium | reverse complement strand
CAGGCACACTCCCGCGTCATCACAGGCTGGGCAGCGTGCCGAACATCTGCTGGGCGTAATCCAGCATCCGGCTGGCGATCCAGGGAATGAAGTACGAAGCCGCCAGGACCATCGTCACGATCTTCGGCACGAAGGTCAGCGTCTGCTCCTGCAACTGGGTCACCGACTGGATCAGAGAGAGAATCAACCCGACCACCATCCCGGCCAGCAGAATGGGCGCCGAGGTCTTGATGGCCAGGAAAAACGCCTCGCGGCCCATGTCCAGCGCCACGCCGAAATCCATCGTCGGTCCACTCCGCCAAAAGCCACCTGCCGCCGGTTGCCGCTCAGGCGAAGCTCATCAGCAGCGTCCGGGTCACCAGGTGCCACCCATCCGCCAGAACGAACAACAGAAGTTTGAACGGCAGCGACACCAGCACGGGCGGCAGCATCATCATGCCCATGGAGATCAGGATGGACGCAATCACCATGTCGATCACCAGGAACGGCAGGTAAATGCGGAACCCCATGACGAACGCCACCTTCAATTCACTGAGCACAAACGCCGGAATCAACACCGTAGAGCTCACGTCATCCAGCGTGACCTTCTCGTCCAGGGGGATGGGCGCGCCGCGCTGATACTCCAGGAACAGGTAAACGTCTTCGTGATTCTCCGCGGATTCGATCTGGCGGTACATGAAGGTGCGCAGATGCCCCATGGCGCGATCGAGCGCCGCCTCCTGTGATATCTCGTTGTTCAGATACGGCGTCAGGGCGTCCGTGCGTATCCCCTGAAGCGTGGGGCCCATGACCAGCAGCGTTATGAGCAGCGCCAGTCCCAGCATCACCTGGCCCGGCGGCAACTGAGCGGTTCCCATCGCCTGACGCAGCAACGCCAGCACCACCAGGATGCGGGTGAAGCTGGTCGTCAGAATCAGCGCGGAGGGAACCAGCGTCAGAACGGTCAGCAGAACCAGAATCTGGAGCGTCGCGCTGACGCCCTCCGCGTCGCGGGCGGCGGGAAGAATCTGCCGGGCGTCGGGGATACCCAGCGGATTGTCGATGGGCGGCGCGCCCTGGGCAAGCGCCGGCAAGCTCGCCGACAGCGGAATCAAAGCCGCCGCCAGACACAGGCGACAGATGTGAGAGCGTCCGTGCTCCATGCGCACGCGCGACTCCTTCGCGCTTCGATTGTCTCTAACCTCACCGCGCCGGCGGCTCCTGCAGGGAACGCAGCCGGCCAAGCAGAGTCCGCAACTGACCCATCGTATCCTGCAACTGCTCCCGGCTGGGCGGACCGGCCGCCGGGACCGCCGACTCCACCTCCGCGTATTCGGCCGCCTCCTGGCTGAGCAGTTCGTCGAAGCGATTCTGCCGCCCCGCCGGCCGCGGTTCGAGAGCCTTCGCCCGCAGATGGAATGACTCATCCGGATCCTGGATGTGTCCCAGATTCGTCAGGTGATCGGCCGTGATCCCCACCAACACGTAACGACGTCCGACCTCCAGCAGGGCCACGCTCTGCTTGGGGGAGATGGCCGTCCGGGCCACCACCCGCAAGGGCCCGGCCGGCGCCTTGCGAACACTCGGAACGTATCGTCGCAGGAGCCACAACAGACCAAAAATGACCCCCAGCACCACCGAAAGAGCCACAAGGCCATGTCGATACCACGGCACAAGACGTGGGCCCGGGGGAAGGCTCCGGCCGCCAAGCGTGGATGATCCCTCGGGCCCGACACGCGGCGGCAGGGAAATCGGCGCGTCGCCGCGCGTTGCGGACGAGGCCGTGGGCTCGTTCTCGTTGTTCGGATCCACGACGGCAGCGCTGGAGGTGGCTTCGCCCGCAGGCGGGTCGGGCGACGGCGGGGGATCGGGGTTCGCCGACTCCGGCTGCGCCAGAACAACCCGGCCGGAAGCGGGCGTGGCGGTCTGGAGGTCCGGGCATTCGGCCGCCGAGAGCGCCGGCCCGCTCAGGGCCAGGGCCATGAGCAGAACGCCAACCCGTCGAACCTCCGTGTTCCCGCGTTCCCTGCACATCGCGTTATCCACCGCGACAGAATTGTTCAGACGCTAATACGCTATCCGCTCATTCTCATCCGCGATGATTTCACTGACGCGGACGCAGAAATTATCATTCAGCACAAGCACCTCACCGCGCGCGACCAGCCGATCGTTGACGAATACGTCCACGGGGTCACCCGCCAGCTTGTCCAGCTCCACAACGCTGCCTTCTCCCAGGCGCAACACGTCCTCCACGTACATTCGCGTCCGGCCCAGCTCGATCCGCACGCGCAAGCTGACGTCGTTGAGCAGGTCGATGCTCTGCAACGCCGTCGTCGACGCGCCATCGTCCGCGCCGAAGTCCGGTAACTCGACGTTCTGGAGAGAGGCATCGGCCGAAGCCGGTTTTGCCGCCCGTTCCTCCTCAATGGCCGCGACCATCGCCGCGGCGGCCGCGTCAAATGGACGGCCCTCGGAATCCACACGGGTGTCCACCGGGGCGGGAGCGGATGAGGCATCCGCGGCGGCCTGGAGAGCCGCGTCGATGTCCGCCTGACTCAACCCGTCGCTTTCGGCGGGAGACGAGCCCCCGGCCGGATCGGCCACGCCGGCCGCTTCCAGCAGCGCGTCGATATCCGACTGACTGATGTCGGAAGCGTCTTCGATTCTGTCCGTGCCCGGATCGGCCATACTCGGAGGTCCACTCGGATACGCATTTATCGGCCCGCCCTCGGGCGGGTCCGCAATGAAACGTCAACTCGACGACTGAAGAAGTTTGGGGATCAGCAGCTCCACGATGATCTTGTCATCCCCCAACACTTTGTCCAGTTCGTGTTTAATCTGGCGCCGGATGGTCTCCAGACCCGGCTCCTGAAGGTATTTCGGGTCGGCAGAGCGAATGACGGTGGTGACGCGGTCCTGGATCGTCGATTTGCGCAATTCCAGCAGCTTCTTGAATCGTGCCTCCTGATCCCGGGCAACCGTAGCGGCCACCTCGACCCGATACAGCAGCAGTTTTCCCGTCTGTTTGTTGAACGCGTCCAGCTCACATATGACGTATTCCGTGGGCAGACTGGCTTCGTTCTGCCCGTCGATCACGATGCCCTCCCCCGGCGCCTGCGCTTCCACCGGTTCCGGATCGCTTCCCAGCGTCTTCATCGCAACGAAGATCCCCACGCCCTCCACCAGCATCAGACCGACCACGATCGCGTAGGGAATCAGCTTGGCCCGCCGGCTCGGCGGCCCGACATTGGCGTCGATTTCCTGTTCCGGCATGGTGATTACTCCCGTTCTTCCCCGGTGTAGAGCCGGCCCGCGTATTCCTGGACAAGCGCCTCGGTCACCACGATCTCGACCCGGCGGTTGGCGGCCAGGGTATCCTCGTCGTAAGCCTGCGCCTCCAGCGGCGCAGCGCTTCCCGCGGCGATCAGGCGCAGCCGCTCCGGCCGCACCCCGTGCATTTCCAGAGCGTCGCCCACCGCGCGGGCCCGGGCATAGGACAATCCCCACGCATCCCCGTACAGGGAATCCGTGGGAAGCGGTTCCAGCGTCGCGTGACCGGTCACCTCGATGATGGTGTTGTAACCTTCGATTTTCGCCGCCAGTTGGCCGATCTGGGCCTCCGCGCCGGGCTTCAGCACGGCGCTGAACCGATCAAACGCGATGCGGCCTCCGATTTCGATATGAGTGCCTTCGCGGATGTTGGTCACGCGAACCTGCTTGGCCCGGATGCTGATCTCATCCGAATCCCCCTCGTGCTGGCGGTACTGCGGGATGACAAGATGCACAAGCTGCTGCACCAGCGTGTTCTGACCGAGGATTTCCGTGGGCACGGTCCCCACCGCGCCTTCAAATCCGAAAGCGGCCTGGATCGCCGCCAGAACCCGCTTGAGCTCATCATTGGACTTGAGCTCGCTCATGGACGCGATCAGAACGAAGAAACACAGCAGCAGCGACATCATGTCGCCGTACGTCAGGAGCCATTCCGGCGCTCCTTCCGAGGCCTTCTTCTGGCGTCGGGCCATCGTCTCTTCATCCGTTCGGATTACGCCGCCTTGCGGCCGGACGACTCTTCTTCCTTCCGCCGCTTGCGGTACGGAATGAATGTGGTCAGCCGCTGCTCCACGACGCGCGGGTTGTCGCCCGCCTGAATCGCCATCACGCCGCGGATCACAATGCTTTTGAGCATCAATTCCTCGGCGCTGCGCTTGCCCAGCTTGTCGGCCAGCGGCAGAAACACCATGTTCGCAGCGCAGGCGCCGTAGAGCGTGGTGATGAGCGCTACCGCCATGCCGGCTCCGATCTTCGTCGGATCATCCATGCTCTTGAGCATGGCGATCAGACCGATCAGCGTGCCGATCATGCCGAATGCCGGGTAATACTTGCCCGCGGCGTCGAAGATGGCCTTGCCGGATTCGTGCCGCTCCGCAATCGAATCCAGCTCGCTGTTCATGATCTGTTCGATCAGCTCGGGATCCGTTCCGTCCACCGCCATCTGGATTCCGGACACGATGAAGTTGTCATCGATGTCCTTGGTCAGGTTTTCCAGCGACAGAATGCCGTCCCGGCGGGCGACTTCCGCGTATCCGACCAGCTCCTTGATGAGATCCGCGGGGTCGCGGGCCTTGGTCAGCAGAGTTTTTTTCAAGACAGCCGCCGCGGTCAGAATGCTGGCCAGGGGAAAACTGGTCAGTACGGAAGCGGTGCCGCCGCCGAACACGATGAGGATCGACGGCACGTCCACGAAAGCCATGATGTCGCCGCCACCGGCGATTGACCAGGCGACCAGGCTGAAAGCGGCGATCAGTCCTATAATTGTGGCGAGGTCCATGCTCTTTCGATTCCCTGCGTACTCGCGCAGCGGCGCTTCCTATCGATATCGACGGCCGCGGAGTTCCGTATTAGGCATCTCCTCTTTTTCAGATGACCCGGAACCCTCGAATCTGCCGGGCATACTCAATCGCTCGATCCACCACGTCTTCCAGCGATTCCAGCACCATCAGACGGTCGCCGCTCACCAGCGTAATCAGGGTGTCCGGCGTGCGCTCGATGAACTTGATCAGCTCCGCGTTCACCACCACCGGCTGCTTGTTCAGACGCGTCAGCAGGATCATCGGCTCTCTCTCACGCCGGCGGCCGGCGCACGCCATGGCTCCGGACGGGTCGGGCGGGCGGCGCTGGTCGCGCCGGGCCGCGTTATCGGACCAGCATCAGCAGCTCCTGCAGCATGTCGTCCGCCGACCGAACCACCCGGCTGGCCGCGGAGAACCCTGTCGCCGCCGTCACCAGTCCGATAAACTCCCGGGCCAGTTCCACGTTGCTCAGCTCCAGAGAGCCGGATTCGACGCTGCCGGCTCCCAGCGTGTTCGGCGCCAGCACCATCGGTTCGCCCGAATTGGCACCCGGCACAAACGTGTTCTTGCTCAGCGCAACCAACCCTTCCGGGTTGGCAAACGTCGCCACCGCGAGCTGCCCGAACACCCGCGTCTGGGCGTTGCTGAACGTCCCGGTGATCACGCCGTCCTCGTCAATCGAATAGTCGATCAGCTCCCCGGCCGGATACCCGTCCTGGCGAGTCATGACCAGCGTAGGCTGGGACGTGCCCCGGGCCAGCCCGGTCAGCGCTGTGAAATCCAGGTGAATCTGCAGCGGACTGACCGCTCCGGTGCCGGCCCGATCAATCCGGATGCTCGTTTCGGTCGCGGAGACAAACTGGCCGTTCTGGTCAAAGGTGATCGTGCCGCTGCCCAGGACCGCCGAGGCGTCCGTGTCATGGGGCGATTCCACATAGAAGCGCCAGGTGGTGCCCGTGCTGTCCTGCGATTCCATCACCGCCCGGATGCGCACTTCCACAGGGTTGCCCAGCGAATCGTACACGATCATGCCCGTGCTCACGCCCTGCCCTGTGGCAGGTGTGTTCGTGAATTGGAACGGCAGCACGCCGGAGGTACTGTTGCGGATGTCCGCGGCGTCCAGGGTGATCGCGTTGGGCTCCCCCAGGTTCGACGTGATCACCAGGCTGCCGGCGGCCGGATCCGGACCCTCAGCGATCGTCACGCCCGGCGAGCCGCCCGTCGCCGGATCGGTGTTGATGGCCAGGGCGTTCTCGAGGAACGCGGCGAAATCGCGCAGGGTGGTTCCGTCGGTGCCCACCACGAACCGGGCTTCCGGCAGGTCGATCTGACCTTTCTGCGCGCCGCGAAGGACGATCACGTCTCCCGTGGCGAACAGAGGATTGTCGTCCTCGTCCACCAGGGCGGTCAGCGCGGTGGTGGCGCCGGCCGGCGTGCCGCCGGCGATCATCAGGGGATCCGAAATGCTCACGCCCGCCGAGCCGGCCCGCGTCGCGTTGGCGTCCAGGTTGCCGTCCAGCACGACCTCGGTGGTCGCCACGGCCTCACGCACCATGCCCAGCGGAATGACCAGATCGGAAAGAACGCCGGGAATGATGTCGCCGCTCTCGTCCGCCGCGAATCCCTGGACGCGTGCCCCATGAGCCGTCACCAGCGTGTGCGTCTCGTCCAGCCGGAACGAACCGTCGCGTGTGAAGACGCGGTCCGTATTCGGAGCATCCAGAATGAAAAACCCGCGCCCGTCGATAGCCAGGTCCGATTTCACCCCCGTGTCCTGGATGTTTCCCTGATTGAAGCTCCGCTGGATGCTGGCGACGGTGGAGCCGTAGCCGGTCTGCATGGGGTTGGTGCCGCCGCTGGTGTCGCTCGGCGCCGTACCGCCCCGAAGTGTCTGGTAGTACAGGGTCTCGAAAAGCGTACGCTGGTTTTTGAACGCCGTGGTGTTCACGTTGGCGACGTTGTCGCCGATCGTATCCATCATGGACTGATTGCTTTTGATCCCGGTGAACCCGGTGAGCATCGCTTGTGTCAATCCCATATCAACAGCTCCTTCAGGGCCCGCAACGGCTTCCAGGCGGGATCGGCCGCGGCATCGGCGCGCCGAACCGCGGTCACATCGCTGAACCGGATGGAGTCGCCGGAGTCCAGCTCCAGCACCAGCACGCCGTCCCGGGTCTGCACGGATGTCACCAGACCCTCCACTTCGCGCACGGCGCTGGGATCTCGCGTATCCATTCCCTGAACGAACAGACCGATCAGGTCATTGGCCACCTGCTGTCCATCCGCCACGTGCACCACGTCCGACAGGCTCAACTCCTGGCCGGAATCCAGAAGCAGATAGACCCGGCCATCCGGCTCGAACCGGACTGACAGAACCTGCCCGTGGATCGCCGTTCCATCCTCGCCGACCCGCCCGGTCACTGACCGCCCGATGAGTGACGACGCCGACCCGAACTGCTGCTGACTGGTCAGGTTCTTCAGTGAAGCTGTGAGCGACGTGTTCAGCTCGATTTCCCGGATGGAGGCCATCTGGGCCAGCAATTCCTGGTTGCTGGTGGGTTCCAGAGGATCCTGATTGACAAGCTGAGCGATCAACACCTTGAAAAAATCCTCGCCGCTGAGGTCTTGAAATCCCCGACAGCCGCTCGTGCATTGGGCGGAGTTGAGCTGCACACCGGTCGTTTCCATCGTTGGGTCTCCCTTGTCTGCCGGTTTCCTGACACCGCCGGGGCTCCGCCCGTGCGTGTGCCACATCGCCACAGGCCGCGACGAGCGGACGCGGCGACGCGCTCACACGCGAATGTCCAGCCGCATCTCCGACGCGGCCCCGAGTCCCTCCCATTCCCTGGCCTCCACAGAGGCCGAATCCGTGTCTTCTCCCTCCGAAGGTTCCCCGCCGGCGTCCGAGCGAACGGCCGCCGCCGCGTCCACGTGCCGGTTCTCCCGACGCTCGAAATCCTCTCGCGGACCGCCTCGGGACAGGGCATCCTCCGTCGGCGGAACAGCGATTTCACACCGGTCCAGGGTCAATCCCTGCTCCGCCAATGCCGATCGCAGCTCGGTCAGGCGCGAAGCAAGCACGTCACGCGCTTCGGGAGTCTGGGCTTGAATGGACAACTCCATCCGCTGCTGGACCACTCGCACGTCGATGCGGACACGCCCCAGCTCCGGCGGCAGGAGCTGCAGCCGGGCCGTGGACACCTGCGGCCCGACCTGCGTTCGGATGGATCGAACCAGCCGAGCAAAGGTTCCGCGCTTGACGGTCGTTGTCTCGTGCGCAACCGGCGACCGGCTGGGCGGCGGCTTGGGGGTATGCATCGGACGCGATGAACCAGACGCCTCCCGGCGCGCCGATTCCGCCGGGCCGACAGGCTGCGTCGCGTGGACGCTCTCTGTCCGGCCCGCACCCTGCAGGGTGGACCGGGCGCCAAGCAGATCACCGATCTGTTCGGCCAGCAGGCCGCCGTCCGTAGGCCCGGCCGCCGCAAACTCGATCGCGGGCGCGGACGTCAATGTCTCTGGAAGCGGTGCCGCGGGATTCTCCAAAGCCGAGGCGACGGACGGCATCCGGGATACGACCGGATTCACCGGCGCCGGCTGTACCATTGACGCCGGGGCCCGGGACGGCGTTGCCGGCGCCGGCGCACCGTCGTCCGATCGCGGGAGCGGCGGAGGCTCGCATTCGGCCGATGGCCCGGAGGGCGTCAACCTGAGATCCAGCTGCGGTTTCGTGCCGTCACGAATCGTCGCGCCCTCGTCTCCCCGGCGGTCCTGGAGTCGCCGCGGGCGAACCGGGTCGCCGCTCTCCGCGTCGCGCAGGGCATCGCGCTTGTGGCGACGGGCCTGCTCGGCAGCGTGTGCCTGTTCACCAAGCCGTTGCTGCGTGGCGCTGGGTTTCGTTTCGCCTAGGCCCCGTCCGTCCGGCACGATGGATTGCACCATGGCTTCGATCCGCGTGCCGAGCCGGGCTTGCGTCGCTCCCAGCACTTCGGCGAACCAGGGCGATGGACCGGCGTCCATGTGCAGGCTCACCGCGGGCTCGTCGGCCGATTGTCGGCCGGGCGGACGATAGGAAGCCGGAATGTCTGCCCGGATCGCGCCGTTCATTCCTTCTCCTCGGTCGGCTTTGCCACCTTGGACCAGTCACTGCCTTCCGGGGCCGTCTCCTGAATCTGCCGGAACGCCTGCAGGGCCTTGCCGCGCAGGGCGGGATCCTCCAGGGCGGCCGTGATGATTTTGACTCCGTTGCGGGCATTGAGCTGCAAGAGAATGCGGGCGACCTCGTCGCTGGTGAACCCCTGGAACAGAAGGTCCTTGGCGGCCTCGGGGCTGGCACTCCCCAGCATCTGCACCAGCTTTTTGAATCCCTCTTCCTGCTCCTGGCGCACGCGTTCGCGCGTCTGCTCCTCGAAGAAATGACGGTCCGCCTCCAGCTTCTGCATCTGCTCCAGCGTCTGCTGCATCAGCAGTCCAACCGCCACCTGTTTCTGGTACAGCTCACTCGCCTTGCGCTGGGCGGTTCGGCGTTCCATTTCCTCGCGATCCTGCTCCTTGGCGATCGCCTCTTCCGATCGGAACGCCTCCTCCACGGGCGCGGCCGCCTCCGCGCCCTCATCATCCGCCTGTCCCGAACCGTGAAGCAGACCCTCCGCCGCGGCCCGCAGGTTGTCCGCCTTCAGCCGCCCCGTGGCCGCCAGATAACCGCCCGCCCCGAGCAGAACGAGGATGTGCAGAATCGCCAGCACGGCCACAATGACAGCAGCAGTCCGCAACATGATTCGACCTGTCTACGCACTCACTCCACTGTGCCGGAACCTCTGCAGCGCCATCTCGTCATTCTCCAGGCGCTCCGCCCGCGCGATCTCCTGCTGGTGCCGCTCCCACTGCCGTTCCCGCAGTTTCTCCAGGGCTTTCAACTCGCGATGGGCACAGGTCAGCGCCTCCTGCTCGATCCGCAGGGCTTCCCGCTCGCGAACCACCTCGTCCTCTCCCTCCGCGATCGCCCGGTTCATCGAGCCGATGTACACGCGATAGCGCCGCAGCATTTCCACGTCCGGCGCCCCCTGGTTCTGGGCGTCCCGCGATTGCTCCACGGCCTCGGCGATCCCGGCATGGCAGGCCGCGATCCGGGCACGAATGCGGCTGATGCCGCGAAGCCGCCGGGCCACCACCCGCCGGGCCTCGTCCAGCTTCCGCTGCCGCACCTTGAGCACCGCCTCCAACCGGAATACGAACCGCTTCGCCATGCTCTTCGTCCTTAAGCCGCCGTGCCGGAGCGGGCGACCCCGCCCCTGGCGCTCAAGCGGGTACGCAGGGCCTCGATCTCACCGGCCAGCGTCACCAGGCCCGCACGAGATTCCGCCAGCACGGCCTTCTCGCGAATCCCCTGGGCCAGAAACTCATCAATCCGCGGTTTCATCTTCACGGCAACGTCGTAATCGGCGTTATGACCCTCCGCATAAGCGCCGATGTTCACCAGGTCTTCGATCTCGGACCAGACCGCCAGCACGGACCGGATCGATCGGGCCGCCGCCATGTGGTCGGCGTCCGCCACGTCCACCATCACCCGGCTGATGCTGTCCAGCGGAGAGACGGCCGGGTATTGCCCGCGGTTGGCCAGGCGCCGTGACAGCCACACGTGCCCGTCCAGAATGCCCCGGACCGCGTCGGAGATGGGTTCGTTGATGTCGTCTCCTTCCACCAGCACGGTATACAACCCGGTGATGGAACCGCGCTTCGTGTTGCCCGCCCGCTCCAGCAGCCGCGGCAGAAGGCTGAACACGCTGGGGGTGTAGCCCTTGGTGGCCGGCGGCTCGCCGGCGGCCAGCCCGATCTCCCGCTGCGCCATCGCCATGCGCGTCACGGAATCCATCATCAGCAGCACGTGCCGACCCTGATCCCGGAAATACTCCGCCACCGCCGTGGCCACGAAGCACGCCCGTACCCGCAGCACGGGCGACTCGTCCGACGTGCTGACCACCATCACCGCCCGGCGGCGTCCCTCCTCACCGAGATCCTTGCGGAGAAAGTCGCCCACCTCACGCCCCCGTTCGCCGACCAGCGCCACCACAATGACGTCGGCGGCCGTGTTGCGGGCGATCATTCCCATCAATACGCTCTTGCCCACCCCCGTCCCCGCGAAAATGCCCATCCGCTGCCCGCCTCCCAGGGTGTGCAGCGCGTCAATCACCCGTACACCGGTGCCCACGGCATGATCAATGGGCCGCCGCGCCAGGGCCGCCGGCGGCAGCGCGTACACCGGGTACTGAGCCTCCACGATGAAATCCCGGTTCGGTCCCTCGTCGATGGGACGCCCCATGCCGTCCAGCACGCATCCGAGCATCTGACGCCCCACCAGCACCGTCTGCATGGCCGCCGAACTGCTGACGCCGTCGCCCGGCGAGACTCCCCGCGGCTCCCGCAGCGGCATGAGCACCGTGCGGGAATCGCGGAACCCCACCACCTGCGCGTCGATGGGCGCCACGCCGTACGGCTGAATGCGGGCGATCGCGCCCACCGGTGCCGGCAGCCCCTCCGCCAGCACGGTCAGCCCGACGACCTCGCGCACGCGGCCGCGGACCGTCATCGGCGTGCATTGATCCATCAGATGCAGCGCGTGCTCAAACACCGGCGAATCTCGACTCCCAGCCCGGCAGAATCAGCCGGACAATCTGTTCCATTTGCGTGTCAATGGTGGCGTCCACGTCCGTCTCGTCCGTCTGCACAAGGCAGCCGCCGGGGGTGATCGAGGAATCCTCCACGAGGCGCACATGCACTGGCTGACCCAGTTCGCGCGCGTACTCGGCGGCGAAACGATTCAGAGTGTCCAGGTCGGACGGATGCAGATGGACCCGCAGGTCCGTCTTGGTTCCGATCAGCCGCAAGACCTCGCGCACATTCGCGGCCGCCGCCTCCGGATGCATCTGCACAGCGCAGCGGGTCACCTTTTCCGCCATGCGCACGGCAAAGACAAGCAGATCGTGCTCCGCTTCGATCAGGAGGTTCTCCCTGCGATCCTCCAGTTCGTTCACCACGTTCTGCAGGGCCTGCCGCAGAAGCGCCTGCTCCTTGCGGTACCGCTCCGTAGACTCCTGAAGGGCTTGTGCGTGCCCGGCCTGCCGACCCTCCGCCTCGCCTTTGGCGTAGCCGGACGCGTGACCGAGCGTCTCGGCGTTCTGCCGGATGCGTTCGGCCGTGGACGTGGCCTGGGCGATCATCTGCTCCGCCCGGCGGCGGGCGGCATTCACGATGCGGGCCGCCTCCACCACGTGGTCGGCCAGGTCGATCGTCTCCAGTCGTCGAAGCGCCTGCGCGTCGGACTGCCCCGCTTTGATCACCGTGCCCATGTCTTGCGTTCCGCCGGTCGCCCGGTCCTACACGATCAGGTCTTTCTCACCGCCCCGGCCCGAAATGATGATCTCGCCCGCGTCCTCCAGACGACGCACCACGTCCACAATCCGCTGCTGGGCCGCCTCCACGTCGGAGAGCCGCACCGGCCCCATGTACTCCATGTCCTCCTGAATGAGCTGGGCCGCCCGCTCCGACATGTTCTTGAAAATCTTCTCCTTCAGCTCCGCGTTGGCCGTCCGCAGCGCCAGCGAGAGCTCGTCGTTGTCGATCTCCTTCAGCACCGCCTGCACGCCCTTGTCGTTGATAAGCATGATGTCCTCAAACACGAACATCAGCCGGCGGATCTGCTCCACCAGGTCCGGGTCTTCCGCCTCCAGGGCCTCCAGAATGCCCTTCTCCGTGGAGCGGTCGGCCAGGTTCAGCATCTCGGCCACGGCCTCCACGCCGCCGGCTTTCTCGAAGGTCTGGGACACCAGGCCCTGCAGCCGCATCTCCAGACCGCGCTCCACCTCCTTGATCATCTCCGGATTGGTCTGGTCCATGTTTGCCACGCGGCTGACCACCTCGAGTTGCTTGGCCTGCGGAAGGCCCACCAGAATCTCACTGGCTTTGGCCGGCGGCAGATGCGCGACGATCAGTGCGATGGTCTGCGGATGCTCATCCTGGATGAACGTGAGCAGGTTCTCTCCGTCGGCCTTCTGAAGAAACGCGAACGGCTGCTGGTAGACCTGGTGTTCGATCTGCTGAAGAATGCGGGCCGCGTCGTCGCGGGGCAGCGCCTTCTCCAGCAGCACCTTGGCGTACCCCAGACCGCCGGTTTCGGCATACTTGCGGGCCAGGGCAATGTGGTAGAACTCCTCCACCACCTTGCCCCGCTGCTTCTGATCCACCAGGTCCAGCGACGCGATCTCCCGGGTAATCACCTCCACGACATCCTCATGGAGATGCTTGAGCACCGCCGCCGCCGAATCCGGCTCCAGGGCCAGCAGCAGAATGGCCGCCCTCTGCGGACCGGGGATTTTCTCCTCGGTGTCGGAAGTCACCGGGGCGCTCTTGCTCTTGATCGCCATCGCGTTCTCCGGACACCGGCGGACGCGGCCGGGCGTCCCAGGGACCCCGCCGTACCGCCTATTCCTGCTCCACCCAGCGTTTCAGAAGATCGGCCGCCACCTGCGGCGCGTCGTCCACCATCCGGGATACCTGCTCGCCGAGCTGCTTGAACCGCAGCGTGTCCTCATCCACTTCGTGACCCAGCAGCAGGCCCTCCGGCATGTCCGCGTCGCCGACGACGCTGCCTCCGACACGAAGCACGCCGTCCGGACCGGTCATCAGCTCCTCATCCTCCATGGGCACATAGGTCGGCGAGGGTATCGCCGCCGCCATCCGCGTGCTCTTGCGGACCATCAGAATCAGCCCCAGCAGCGCGAAGACCGCCAGCGCGACCAGACCGGCTTCCGGCCCGTAGTTCCTGGCCAGTTGAACGTAATTCCCCTCGTCCCCCGCTCCGGCCAGCCCGGCCAGGCCGCCTCCCAGCCGTGCCAGTTCGCCCGTGGCCGGATCGAAGTCGTAGTAACTGGCCACCCGCACGTCTTCGTCGGTCTCCGCCTGGATGATGTTCCTCACGGCATCGCGGATGAGGTCCAGCTCCTTCTTTTTCAGAGTCTCAAAAACCGGCTCGCCGTCGGCCGGATCCTTGTCCGAATTGCCCGGCTGATTCCGGAATATGCTGACGAAAAAACTGCGGGGCACGTTGATGGAGGCCGTAGCACGCACAATGGCGCCGGGAATCACGTTGGAATCCACGATCTCCGTGGGCGCGCCCGGAAAGAATTTGGTCTTGTCTTCACTCTCCTCGCTGCCTTCGCCCGAGGCGGCGCCGCCCAGGCCAATGCCCACGTTCGGATTCGTGCCCGGCTCCGCGGGGGCCTGGCTCGTCCGGCTGGAGGACTTGCGCGATTCCTCCAGTTCCGGACGCGGGTCTTCGTATTTGTAGGACTGCTGGTGCCTTTTGGAGTGGTCCAGATCCACGGTGACCGCGGCCAGAATACCCGGAATGTACGCGAAATGCTCGTGGATTTTCTTGAGCAGGTGCTGCTCTGTCTTGACCACCCGCTCCAGCATGTCGGTGGCCCAGGCGTTCTCCGGATCCGGCGGTGTGTAGCGCCGGCGTGTAACGCCGTCGATCACCTCCACCCGATGAGCGTCCAGCCCCGGCACGGCGCCGGAAATCAGCCGGGCGAACCCGTCCGCGTCGGCTTGCGTCACCTGTTTGCCGCGGGCCATCGTCACGTACACCGACGCGGTCGGAACGGTGGCCGGCCCGGTCAGATGACGCTTGGTCTCCGACTGGATGAATACCCGGGCGCTGGCCACGTCGGAGCCGGACGCGATGACCTTGGCCAGTTCGGTGCCCAGGGCAATCTGAAATCGGCGCTCGTTCTCCTCGGAAGGCCGGAAGGGCGACTCGTCCTCAATCAGTTCACGGAACCCGATATGCGTATCCTGCGGAAGGGCCTCCGCCTTGTTGAGCAACCGCAGCGCATTGGCCCGATCCGCCACGGGCACATACACGCGGGCGCCGCGAATCTCGTAATCGATCCGGGCCCCGGCCAAAGCGTCCTCAGCCTTGTCCAGCTCCTCATACGTCAAGTCCTGCGAGAGCACCTGCACGCGGTCCGGTTGGGACGACCAGGTCACCAGCCAGGCCAGTGAGCCGGCCACGATCACCGCGCACAGCCCGATCGCCACCCGTTGGGAAAGGCTCAGCAGCTTGAGCTGAGCGCTGATCTGCACCAGCAAGCGACGAATCGTCTCCATACCACCCTCGCTCCGAGAAGAAGACTTCGTTGGTCAACCGGTCCGCCGTGTGCCGTCCCCGCGACTACACCCGCATCTGCTGGATTTCCTGATACGCTTCCGACAGCTTGTTGCGGATCTCCATCAGCAGATCGAACGCCACGCCGGCCTTGTTCACGGCGGCAAAGACCTCCGCCACGTTGTTCGTATCACCCCGGTACAACGCCTGAACCTTCTGGTCCGCCTCCTGCTGCAGGCGGTTCACCTCGTTGAGGTTGTCCATCAGAATCTGCCGGAACCCCTTGCCGCCGGTCTCGCCGACCGTCGGGGCACGGCCCGCCGGCGGCAACGGAAGAATCGGGACCGATCCGCCGGGGCCCTGAATGGGTGTGGTCATCGTTCATGCATCTCCGCAGACCGTGTTCTAGGCCAACAGCCGCAGGTCCGATGCGGCCATTGACTTGGTGATTTCCATAACCGTCACGTTCGCCTCATAGGCCCGCACGGCGAACAGGGCATTGACCATCTCCGTGCTCAGATCCACGTTGGGGAGCCGGACGTACCCTTTCTGGGGTCCGGAGGCCACCGCGTCGGGATGGTGAGGGTCGAACCTCAGGTGAAACGGTGACGGGTCGTTCACGATGCGCGCCACGTGCACGCCGGGCGCGCCGCGGCCCCGTGACGGATCGCCGGTGGCGAACAGGGCCACGCGACGGCGGTACGGGTTGGGCCGGCCGTTCGCGTCGCGCGTCGCGTGCATGTTCGCGATATTGCCGGAAATCGTGTCCAGTTGCCGCCGCTGCGCGACCAGGGCCGACGTGCTGATGTCCAGAGCGCCGAACACTCCGCCATTTCTCCTCTCAGGTCCTCAGACCCTACGACCGACCGCGGATCGCCTTGTGAAGCTCGTCATACTTCGTCCGCAACAGCGTATTCGTCAGCTCGTGCATCATGGCGTTCTCCGCCAGGTCCGACATCTGACGCTCGATCGACAGATTCGTGCCGTCGTGAAACAGCAGGTTCTCCACCGGCCGGAGGGTCGGCGTGACGACCAGTTCGCCCCGCGCGTTCGTGCGCGCCTGCCGGTTGCCCTCCAGAACAAACGGATTGCGCGGGTCGTTTCCCCGGCGGTCCAGCGCCCGCCCCAGCGCGCTTTGAAACGCCTTCACATCCAGTTGGCGCGTCTTGTAGCCGGGCACGCCGATGTTCGCGACGTTCTCGGCGATCATGCGGTGCCGCTCCTCGGTGAACGCCGCCATGCTCACCAGCGCCGGCATCGAACCCCGGTTGATCAGACTCTCAAAGAACACGCACCGTTCTCCTGGCCTTCTCCCGCGGCAACTGGCGTACCATCCCGCCCCGAGCCGCCTGACGCACCTGACAGACCGGTTCGGCCCGCGGCCGGCCCGGCCGTTTCTGCGCGAACGCGCCCATTTTTCGCGACGCCGGGCCACA
>JBPOIK010000088.1:0-2728 GCA_052034525.1 Planctomycetota bacterium | reverse complement strand
TAATGCTGTAGCCAGCGGAGGCAATGCCTTTCGTGCTTGTCCGAAGACTAGCGCACCTGCTGCTAAGGCTGCGAGTTGCTGTGCTGCTATAAGCTGCGCTATATGGCTTCCAGTCCCGCCGATGAGTCCTGTTGCGACATCTACGCCCGGGCTACCTGTGGAGGTTACAGCGATATCCTTGCCGCCCGGCAGTTGTTGCAGAAATGATTCTACAACCCGCGCTGCTGCTTTGCCGGGTACTGACTCAGGAACAATAGGCTTAACAGGAGGCGCGATAGCGCCAAGGTCAGGCATGGCTGATCTAGGCGCATAGCCCATTGGCGCTTGGGTGACTTCCCGGAACGGAGTAATCGGAGCCTGTGGTTCGGCAGGTTGCGCAAATGTAGCCATGCGCTCAGGACTCAGCATACCGGCTGTCGGAGCAAGGGCCTGGTTTATGGCGGCCAGAACATTGGCAACACCAGGTGCTCTTGCTGCAAATTCTGGATGGATACCCTTGGCCTTCCATTCTTGTTGATACTGCTGCCAGAATTTTTGTAGCTCCGCTTCGTATTGCCTTAGCTCTTCTTGATGTTTTTGCTTTGCCTTATTGGCATCGTCTATGACGCTATAGAATACGTCAACGGGTATTTTCATTCATACCACCACTTATCTTGTCGTGCCCCTTATTTTTGTAAGGAGATTTTCGATATGGTCTATCCCTGGTTCTGTTTGCGGTGGTTTCTTGCCGTATAGTTCAGTCACTGTTCGTAGTGCTTGTTGTGGTATCCCAGCTATGTCTGCACCCGCAGGCGCAGGGCCTCCTTGCACATACCGGACAGCTTCAAGTTCTAGTTTTCTGTACTCATCAAGCCCTATTAAGGTTATAATTTCAGAAGCATGTTTTTGCAGGTCTGCAAGGTAGTCCTCCCTGGTGTGATATGCTGGAGCCAGTCCTGCAAGTGCGTTCTTTAATTCCACTGTCTCCGGCTTCTGGCTTGCATGTTGTCTTAACACGCTTGATACAACATCCGTTACGGCTTTCATCGTCGGCTGTGTTTTTGCGCTGTATTGGGATTCAAATGCCACTCGTGACGGGTCGTCTTCGGGGAGCATTTCTATTAACTGAGACCAGTCGCTTGCACCTGACAATATGTCGCTTAATGCTTGCGCTGCTTCAGCACTGCCAAAGTATTGAGATCCCATTCCGGCAAGACCTCGCATTGTGCTTGGCATCATTTCAGTTTTGCCCTCCATTGGGTTCCACCATTGCCCAGTCTGTCCTAGCTTCCATGCAGCATGTGAGGCTTCTTGCATCTGTGTCGGTAATGTCTTTTGTCCTTGAGGAGCAGCATAACGGGAATACAGCTCTTGCCCAGGTATCATGACTCCCCTCTTAGGTGCCATTGCTTCCTCATACTTCTGCATGGCTTGTCTCATCGGGTAGTCTACCATGCTTCCGGCAGCAGGCATGTACTGCTCAAGCCACTTTTCTCCCAACTGTTTGCCATACAAGTCGTAAATACCGGGTGCAATATCGAGAATTCCGGCTGCAAACTTCGGAGTAGGCTGAGAACGCGGGCCAAAGATATTGCCGGTTATAACATTCTGAATAGCTTGCATCATCATTTGAGAGATGTTCTTGAGGTCTTCATTTACATACGGGTTATTCATTGCCATCTTTACTCACCTCCTGTTAGTAACTCCAGGGATTTGTATACTGGTTAAGCCGTAGCGGACTACCAAATACACTAGCCACTTGATTTGGTATAGACACTGCTTCAGCCGGGTTAAAATACTGTGTGCCCCTCTGCGCGAGCGCGTATTCAGCTTTCGGCGTCAGTTTATTTTTCCCGGCCTTGCGCCACGTATCCCACGGCCAATCCCATGTTGTATCATAGTGCTGCAATGGATAGTTCAAGCTCGTATTCAGCAGGTTGCCCAAGCCTTGTATCTTCTGTTGCTGCATCTGGTTCCACATATTGCTTTGATTCATCGCCCACTCAGCAGCCAGCCTCTGTTGCGCTAACGCCTGCTCTTGGCTCTGAGTTTGCATCTGACCGCCGAGGCTTGCTATTGCAGCAGCCTTCGCGCGTTCCACGTCAGCAGCCCTTGAGCCTGCCAAAGCAGCCCCTGGCAGTTGACCGAAGAAGCCCCTTTGAATCAGTTCCTTGTCCACATTACCAAGGGTCTGCTGCATTCTCTCATCGTAGATCGGGTTCAGCGTCTCTGTCGCCTGCCTCATCGCCTCGTCCCAGCCCAGTGTTGGCGGCGCCTTAGGAGCAGGAGGCGGAGCAGGAGGCCCCGATACTGTCTGTGCCAGTTGTGCAAGTCCCAGCGCTCCTTGGATGAACGGTAGAGCTTCTGCCATGTCCCATCACCTTCTTTCTGAAGTCGTCCTTTAACATCGCAAATACAATAACATCCTCAAACTTCCCATCTCTGCATAGAGCCTGTCGCTCTACCCCTTCCCGTATGAATCCGAATAACTCAGCGCACTTAATAGCATACTCATTCGACGCCAATATACGGCAAGTTATACGGTTGAATCCCCATGCCTCAAAGACCATTGCAAGAAATTGCTTTCCCGCTACTCCCGCAAGCCCTTTGCCTCGCTCATCAGGTATCGCTATACCGGCTTCTGCCTTCATGTTCACATGGTCTATATTGAATAGGTCAATCCACCCGACAGGCGTCTCATCGTCAAGGCGTATGATAGTAGTTAATACCGGCATGTCAGGACGCGGAG
>JBPOIK010000158.1:0-28075 GCA_052034525.1 Planctomycetota bacterium | reverse complement strand
TCGGGCGGCCGGTGATGATCCGGTGCAGCGAGGCCGCCAAGGCGAACACGTCAGTCCGCCGGTCCAGCACGTTCAGTGCCACTTGTTCCGGCGCCATATAGTCCATCGTGCCCTGGACACGGGACTTGGAGGTATAGATCGGGCAGCTCTGACCGAAATCGATCAGCTTCACTTTTTCATCGGACGTCACCAGAATGTTGCCCGGTTTCAGATCGGCATGGACGAAACCGGCCTGGTGCATGGCGTCCAGCCCCTCGGCGGCCAGAATGAACAGCCGCAGCAGTTGCGTCATGGGCCGGAAGAACTCCGGATCGTTCATGGGCGTGCCGTCCACGTACTCCATAAACAGCATGGCCGCTTTGATCCGCAGTCGGCGCCGGACGTACCGCAGTTCATGGACCTTGCGGATGGCGGGGTGGTCGAGCTGGCTTCCCGTCGCGTACTCCGCCTTGAGCTGCTCGATAAACTTCTGGTCCTCCGGGGTGTGAATCTTGACGTTCTTGACCGTGTACAGCGCGCCGGTCCGCGTGCAGCGGACCTTGAACAGCGTGCTGGCTGCTCCGTTCCCCAGTTTGGCCAGAATCCGGTAATTGGGAATGTCGATGCTCATCCCGTGGATCTCCATCCCGCACCAGACGCGCACGCCCGGCGGCGCAGTCGGGTACCCCACTTCGTGCAACACCCTCCGGGATGATTCGATGGCGGAACAACCGCGCGAGGCGGATGATTCCGCGTACGCCCCCGGGTGCCAAGGCCCTACCGGAGGACGCACGTCAACACGTAATTTTTCCCGGAGAAAGGGGTTTCAGGTTCCACCACGCGGCCTTTCACATCCCGGGACGCGTTCGTCCACAATGCACTGGCCGCACCGAATCTATCGATGAAGTGGCACCGGACAGGTCGCAGGGGACAAGAGGATGATGGCGATTCTGGTGCCGTCAAGCGGCAGAAGAATGAAGTCGCACAACCTATCCTGCCACGTACCCCGAAGTATAGGTCCGGTGGGACTGTCAGTCAAACCGTGCTCGGTTCCCGAACACCCACTTCGTCTATTTCATCCTCATGCTGGCCGAAACACCCCCGGCCAGGCGCCTCTATCCGCCGAAGCGTCAGGATCGACAGCTCCGGCGGGCAAAGGAATCGAAACCGTAATGGCGTGGATACACCCAAGCCGGCACTGACATTCAGACAGCGCCCCTGTACCGTATGCAGGCCGCGCACCAGCCCCAGGGGGATCCGGTCCTGGGCCCACAGGCAGCCCAACAGGGGCAGCCGAATCTGGCCTCCATGCGTATGGCCCGCAAGCACCAGCCGCACACGATCGTCTCGAATTCGATACACCGTTGACGGATAGTGGGCCAGAAGAATCGCCGCCTGTTCCGGGCCGACCGAGTCCATCGCCCGGTCGATCATGCCGGGCTGACCGCCGGACTGATTGACACCGGCCACCGCCAGTGTCGATTGGCCCACGCGTATCGTCACGGCCTCATCGCACAGAAACGACACCGGAAGGCCCGTGGCATGGGCAAGGGCCTCCGGATCGTGATTGCCCAACACGCACAGACACCGGGTTCGCTCCGCCAGAGGTTCGAAAAAGCGGCGGCAGAGATCCGCTGCCTCGTCGGCACTCTGCCCGGCGCAGGCGATGTCGCCCGTGCAGACGAGCAGATGGTAGTCCAGTTTCAGAATGAGCGCTTGGGCTTCCAAAGCGCGATGATCGAGAGAACGCAGGTGCAGGTCGCTGATGTGGACGATCCGCAACCCATCCGCGTCGCCGGGAAGGTTGGCGATCGGAATGTCGTGAGACCGCAGTTGTACCGAGCCGTTGAACACTGCCGTTTCCCCTCGCGCTCGGGTCGCCCCTCGACCCGGGGGGCTGGGGAGTGAATCCTCCCCTGCCTGCCCGAACGAACTCTAGAATACGATCCCGACCTTAGCAAGGAAGCAGCGCAAATCGCGGGATGATCGGACCGGCATGACGCCTGGCCGGCGGGTCCACGCTCCTTACCGGTCGGATGCTGGAGGCGTCGGGAGTATCGCCCGCCGATGATATCGGGCAAGCCGTTGCCCTCACAAACCTTCGTACAACGGCGTGGAGAGGTATCGTTCTCCCGCGCTGGGGAGAACCACGATGATGGTCTTGCCCTTGTTATCGGGCATATGGGCCACGGTGTTGGCGGCACACAGGGCGGCTCCGGACGAGATACCACACAGAATACCTTCCTCCAATGCCGCCCGTCGGGCCCAGGTGTAGGCTTCGGGCGTATCCACGCAGACCACGTCGTCAATCACGTCGAGGTTGAGAACCTCCGGAATGAAGCCGGCCCCGATCCCCTGAATGCCGTGCTTGCCGGGCTGGGGCGCTTTGCCCTGGCGGACCTGCTGGATAACCGGCGATGTGGTCGGTTCCACCGCATAGCACCGGACGCCCGGCTTGCGACTCTTCAACACTTCGCCCACGCCGGTGATGGTCCCACCGGTCCCCACGCCCGCCACCACCACGTCCGCCTTCCCCTGCGTGTCCGCCCAGATTTCTTCAGCCGTCGTCCGGCGATGGATCTCCACGTTGGCGGGGTTGCTGAACTGCTGCGGAACGTAGGCGTTTGGCGTATCCGCCGCCAGCTTCGTGGCCATCGCGATGGCCCCTTTCATCCCCTGGTCTCCCGGAGTCAGCACGAGCTGGGCGCCAAGCGCGCGCAGCAGGGTCCGCCGCTCCACGGACATGGTTTCGGGCATGGTCAGGGTGAGCTTGTATCCCTTGGCCGCACAGACGAACGCCAGGGCGATGCCCGTGTTGCCCGATGTGGGCTCAATGATCGTGGATTTCCGGTCGATTCGCCCTTCCGCTTCCGCCGCCTCGATCATGGCCGCGCCGATCCGGTCCTTCACGCTGGACAGCGGATTGAAGAACTCCAGCTTGGCATACACGGCGGCGGACGCATCGATGATCCGGTTGATACGGACCAGCGGAGTCCGTCCGATCGTGTGCAGCACGTTGTCAAGCATTCCGCTCATGGTTTCGCTCCCGGCATTCCGTTCGGCCCGCATGAAATTCCGCAGTGACTTTACGATAAGCAGCTCCGCCGACACTGTCAATGAACCCGCGTGAATTGAGCGATGATCCGCGTGCGTCGTTTCGTTCCGGATGGTGGCACGGTCGGAAGCGCGGGATACAATGCGGGCGGCGTTACCCGGCGCCGCTTCGGAAACGGGCGCGGCGAAGCGCCCGACCGGTCAACGGCGGGCGGGCAACGGCGGAACAGGAAAGGAACCGGTACCCATGAAGTCGCGCTTTGTCCGGCTGGCGGTGATGCTGATGGCCATCCATCTGGCGGCCAACGCCGTCCTGGCGTTTTCGGTCGGGCCGTTCAGCTTCGGCTTCTTCAACCCGGCGTTGACGAGCTGGTTTCTGTGGCCGTTCGGGCTGGTCGGCTGCCGTTGATTGCAGCGGCCGCACGGCCGGAGCGTCCGCGCGCCGGGGGGGTAAGACGCATCGCGGAGGGATTCAGGCCGGGCCGGCGTCGATGAGGGTGCCGATCGACTCGCCGAGGACGGCTCGCCGCATGTTGCCGGTCACGCTCAGATCAAAAACAATGAGCGGAACGTGGTTCCGCTGGCACATGTCGACCGCGCTGACATCCATGACTCTCAGTCGCTGATCGATCACCTGGTTGTACGTCAGGTGCGTGAACCGTCGGGCCGCCGGGTTCTGCATGGGATCGCTGTCGTACACGCCGTCCACCTTGGTGGCCTTCAGGACGACCTCCGCTCCGACTTCCGTCGCCCGCAGGGCGGCGCACGTGTCGGTCGTGACAAACGGGTTGCCCGTTCCGCCGGCGAAGATCACAACGCGGCCCTTCTCCAGGTGCCGAATCGCGCGGCGGCGGATGAACTTTTCGCAGACGCGATCAACCGCCACGGCGCTCTGCACGCGGGTGTCGATGCCGATCCCTTCCAGGGTGTCCTGGATGGCCAATGCGTTGATGACCGTGCCGAGCATGCCCATGTAATGGCCGGTCGCTTCCACGATGTGCGTGTCGCGGGCCAGTTCCGTGCCGCGCACGATGTTCCCGCCGCCGACCACCAGGCAGAGCTGCACGCCCAGTTCGGCGACCTGTCGGATCTCGGAGGCGACCTTCTGGAGGGCGGGCCCGTCAATTCCCTTGCCGCCCTTTTCGCACAGCCCCTCGCCGCTGACCTTCAGCAGCACCCGGTTGTACTTCGGCTTCGCCATGATCGCGCTGCCCCCCTCCCGCCGCCGCGGCGCATGGCCCGCTCCAGGCGGAATGAGACAAGGGTCTTGCGGCGCCGGGAACCGCCGGCGCTCTCATCCGCCGATGCTCAGGTAGGCCATGTCCTGCACGGCCTTCACTCCCGCGCCCTTCAGCACGTCACCCACTTTCTTTTTCTCGTAGTCGGGCTTGACGTGCTCCTGATCCATCAGGGCGTTTTCCGCGCAGAACGCGTTCACTTTGCCCTGGACGATCTTGTCGATGATCTGGGCCGGTTTGCCCTCCGACTCCGCCACGTCGCGGGCCGTGCGACGCACGGCTTCCAGCCGATCGGCCGGAATCTGATCGCGGGTGATCGCCAGCGGCTGCGCGAAGGTCACATGGTGGCACAAATCCACCGCCACCGCCTCGTTGGACGGCGCGGCATCCAGCGCAATCAGCACGCCCTTCTTGCCGTCATGATGCACGTAGCCGCAGAGATAGCCTCCGGCCACCTTTCGGCAGGCCGTCAGTTTCATGTTCTCCCGGATCTTGCCGTACACCTCGGTGAGCAGGTCTTCGACGGTGCGACCGGCGGCGGTGGCCGCGGAGGACTTCAGGATGGTCTGCGGGTCCGGGGCTTTGTCGGCCTGCGCGGCGACCGTGCGGGCGATCGCATCCGCCAGCGCGACGAACTCCGAGTTTTTGGCCACCGGAGCCGTTTCGCAGCGCAGGTCGATGATGGCGCCCGTCTTTTTGTCGTCGCCGATGTGTATGTGAATGCGGCCTTCGCCCGTCTGCCGATCCGCCCGTTCCTCCATCTTGCCCTTGTGCTTCTTGCGGAGCCATTCAATGGCGGCAGCCTCATCGCCGTTGCATTCGGTGAGGGCCTGTTTGCATTCCATCATGGGAAGGTCCGTCCGGTCCCGCAGGGCGCGAACCTGTGCCGCGGAAATCGTTGTCATTCGCTCAATCCTCCAGGCTGTCAGGCGGCCGCACCGCTGGGCCGCCCGGCTCGTTGCAGATCTGTCGACCGGTTTTCAGCCCGGTCGGACATTGGTCACCTGATTACCAGTCTCGGATGAGTCCGCCCGCCGGACGGGCGGCGTCGCAGTCTGTCACCGACTCCCGAGAAATCTAGGCGGGCGGTGCCGCCTCGCCGGGCTCCGTCGAACGGGTCGGTGCTGCGGGCTGTTCCGGCCAGTCGGCCGACGCCGCCTCGGCGCCCACGCCGGTCGGCTCCGCGTCCGCGTCCGCCCGCGCCGTTACGACCCGTCGTACGCGCCGGCGTCGCGAGACCTCCGATCCCTCTTCCGAGGGGGCTTCTTCGGCTCGCCCGCGCTTGCCGCTTTCGACAGCCGCGGCCATGTGCCTCAGCACGACTTCGATCGACCGCATGGAATCGTCATTTCCGGGAATCGGGATGTCCGCGAAATCCGGATCCGAATCCGTGTCGATCAGACAGATCGTCGGAATTCCCAGCTTCTTGGCTTCCCTGACCGCGATGTGCTCCCGATGCACGTCAATGACCACAAGGGCTTTGGGCAGGCGCGTCATGGTCCGGATGCCGTCGAGGTTACGCTTGATTTTGTGACGTTCCCGGTTGTCCCGGGCGATCCGCTTTTTGCTGTACTGAAGAAGCGTGCCGTCCGCCTCTTCCCGTTCCAGAAGCTCCAGGCGGGCCAGACGCGACCGGATCGTCTCGAAATTCGTCAGCGTTCCGCCCAGCCATCGCTCCGCCACGAACGGCATACCCGCCTGCCGCGCGAACGACTCCACCGCGTGGCGAGCCTGCCGCTTCGTTCCCACAAACAGCACGTCTCCATTTTCGGCCACGGTACGCGCGATAAACTTCTTCGCCCGGATCAGGCCTTTGACCGTCTCGCGGATGTCGATCACATGGATCATATTCCGCTTCCCGAAAATGTACGGCGCCATCTTCGGATTCCAACGGCTCACGCGATGGCCGAAATGGATTCCAGAGTCAATCAGTTCCCGTACCAACTCCGACGCCAAACAACACCTCCTCTAGAAAAGCCTCATTCCCGTACCACACGGAGGGACACGTTCCGGATCCCGGAAGGAACCTGTGAACCCCATATTGGTATCAGAATCGGCAGTCAAATCAAGGGGCCGCCCCCTTCCCCACACGCCGGCGTGCCGAGGGGCGACCGCGTTGAATTGCCCGGCCGCGTACGCTAAAGTCCCTGCGCTACCGTCAATTACGTGTTCCAGGCGGAGTTCCGGATGACACGGCCTGCCCCAATTCACTCACCCGAGTCGCTCGTATTCATCAGCGCGGCCGAGCCCAGCGCGGACCTCCACGGGGCGTCGCTCATTCGGGCGGTCCGCCGCATCCAGCCCGAAGTGCGATTCGCCGGCGTGGCCGGACCCGCCATGAGGGGAGAGGGCTGTTGGACCCTTTATGATATGTGCCATCGGTCCGCCATGCTGACAGCCGCGTTCGGCGCCATTGGGGCCGCCCGGCGCATGTGGGCCACCGCACGGGCTCACCTGGCCAGATACCCATTCCAGGCGGCCATTCTGATTGACTCGCCGGCCCTCCACCTGCCCCTGGCCAAGCGGGCGAAGAAGCTGGGAGTCCCCGTCTTCTACTACATTGCCCCTCAGGTGTGGGCCTGGGGAGCGTACCGCATTCCGCGCATCCGACGACGCGTTGACCGCATGGGCGTCATTCTGCCGTTTGAACAGGAATACTTCCGCCAGCGGGGGATCGACGCCACTTTCGTCGGTCACCCCCTCTTTGAAGTTCTGCTGGACCGCCAGGTGGATCAGGAGCGGGTCGGCCAGATCCGCGGCCGGGGTTCCCCCGTGATCACCCTGCTGCCGGGATCGCGTCAGCACGTCGTCGAGGAAGTCCTGCCCGGCCAGATCCTCGTAGCGGCCTCCATTGCTCGGCGATATCCCAACGCTGCCTTCTGCGTCTCCGCCGCCAACCCCACCGCTCGGCGGGTCATCGAGCCCCTTCTGGCCCGGGCGGGCCTGCCTGTCGAGCTGCACGAAGGAGAAAATGGGGAGATTCTCTCGGCCGCCGACCTGGTTCTGGCCGCCTCAGGAACGGCTACACTGGAGGTGGCGTTCTATCATAAACCCATGATTATCATGTACAAAGGATCGCGGTGGGGCTACCACCTGGTGGGGCGATGGCTCATCCGGACCCGGCATCTGTCGCTGGTGAATATCCTGGCGGGGCGGGAAATCGTGCCCGAGTTCATGCCATACTACACGTCCGCCGCTCCGATCGCGGAGCAGGCCCTTCGCATCCTGGCAACACCCGAGCTGTCCACGCGGATGGAAGTGGACCTGGCCGACATGGTGGGACCGCTGCTCAAGCCCGACGCATCGGCCAACGCGGCCCGGCTGCTGCTGGACCTGATCGACCAGAATCCCAGATCGTCCGAACCCACCAACTGACGGGGCGAATCAGGCTACGCCGCTGCCGGGAGGGATGTCCCGGTCGGTCGTCAGTACGACGATTTCCGTGTCACCGGGCGTGCATGCGGCCAGCAACATGCCTTGGCTCTCGTAGCCGCGCATCTTCCGGGGCGCCAGGTTGGCTACTACGACGATGTTTTTGCCGACCAGTTCCTCCGGGCGATAATGCTTCTTGATCCCCGCCACGATCTGCCGCTCCTCGGTGCCCATGTCCACCTTGAGAATCAGCAGTTTGTTCGCATCCGGATGCTCGCGGGCTTCCAGAATGCGGGCTACGCGCAGCTTGATCTTGAGGAACTCGTCAAACGTAATCACTTCGGGTTGACCAGACATGTTCCGCGTTCTCCCTGTGTTTCGAGAGAAAAGCCAGTCTAATCGAGGCAAACCGCGGTTGCAACGGGGCAAAAGAGCAACGCGCCCGTGCCCGGACCCCCGTACGGCCGGTCCCATTGACATCGGAAACCAAATCGATGCTGATGTGTCAAAGAGGTGGTGGATTCTGTAAGGGAAAGCACGCAATCAACCGGGCCTCAGAATCGAGGCTCTGGTTCAAACCGGTCGAGGAGGCCAATCCCATGCGACGGACAATCTGCCTGATAGTGTCTGTGGTTCTGATGAGCGCCGGACGTATTCAAGCGCAAGAGGTGCCACTGAAGCGTGTCACGATCTTTTCCAGCGGCGTCGCCTTCTACGAACGGGCGGGCCACGTGGATGGAACGGCAACGCTGGAACTGCCGTTCAAAACCGCCCAGATTAACGACATTCTCAAGTCAATGGTACTCCAGGACATGGGAGGCGGGAAGATCCGTCCGGTGGTGTACGCCCCGAAAGACCCGATCGAGAAAACCCTGCGCTCCTTCGGGATCGACCTCACCGAGGACCGTACGCTGGGAGAGTTTCTCGGCGATCTGCGGGGTACGCCGGTGGAGGTTACCGTCCGCGGCGATTCCAAGCCCATCGAAGGAAGCATTCTGAGCGTCGAACAGCAGACCGTGATCGTGGAGCATAAGGAAATCCCGTACGACGTGCTGAACGTGGTGTGCGCGGAGGGGATTCGCGCGTTTCGACTGACGGAACTCTCCGGCATCCGCCTGGCCGACCCGAAGCTCAACGGGGAGTTGTTCAAGGCCCTGGGGGTGCTGGCTGGTTCGCACGACGCGGACAAGAAACCGGTGACCCTGGAGTTTGCCGGCGAAGGCAAGCGGGAAGTCCGCGTGTCGTACATTCTGGAAGCCCCGATCTGGAAGACGAGCTACCGGCTGGTGCTGGACGGCGAGAAGCCGTTCCTGCAGGGCTGGGCCACGGTGGACAACACCACCGACGAGGATTGGGTAGGCGTGGATCTGACGCTCGTGTCCGGTCGGCCGATCTCCTTCGTTCAGGACCTCTACCAGCCGTTGTACATTCCGCGACCGGTGGTGCAGCCGGAAATCTATGCGTCGCTGCGTCCCCGGCACTACGAAGGCGCGATGGATGCGGATGGGCTCAAATCCTCCGAAATCGCTATGGAGTGTAACGAGGTGTCCAGTGCCGCGAAGGCGAAGCGAATGCTTGCGCCGGCGGGTCGAGGCGGCGGTTTCGGCGGTGGTCGCGAGGACGCCGCGCCACCTGCGCCAGCCAAGCTCGGCTACGCCACGATGGAATCCGCGGTGGAATCGGTCGCTGCGGCGGCGGAGGCCGGCGAGATGTTCACCTACGCGATCCAGACGCCGGTGACGCTGCCGCGCCAAAAGTCTGCCATGATGCCAATCGTGAACCAGACCATCGCGGCCGAGAAGTACTCGATCTACTCGCAGAGCGTGCATGCAAAACACCCTCTGAACGGCCTGCGGCTGGAGAATACGACCGGCCTGAACCTGATGCAGGGGCCGATCACCGTGTTCGAGGAAGGAATCTACGCGGGCGACGCCCAGTTGCCGGACGTGACGCCGGGGGAGAAGCGGTTGATCTCGTATTCGCTGGACCTCAAGCGGGAAGTGGAGCCGATCATCAGGGCGGAACCGGAGGTGTTGACGTCCGTCCGCATTGCCAAGGGCACACTGATCGCCACCCGGAAATACGTCGAGGAATACACGTTCAATGTCAAGAACAAGGGCGAAGCGGCCCGGGTCGTACTGGTGGAGCATCCGTTCCGGGCGGACTGGACGCTCGTGACGCCGAAGGACCCGTTCGAGCGAACGCCGCAGGTGTACCGCTTCAAGGTGGACGCCAAGCCGAACAGCACGACAAGTCTGATCGTTCGCGAGGAGCGGCAGGGCGACCAGTACATCGGGCTGAGCAGCAGCGGCCTGGATGCGATTGAGTTCTTCATCCGGGCGAAAGTGGTCAGCCCGAAGGTTCGGGAGGCATTGGAAAAAGTCGCCCAGATGCGCAACGAAATGGGAACCACCCTGGCCCGCAAGAATCAGCAGATACAGCGCGTGGCGGAAATCACGCAAGACCAGGGCCGCGTTCGCGAGAACCTCAAGACGGTTCGTGAGGGCACGGAGCTGCACGAGCGCTACCTTAAGAAGCTGACGGAACAGGAAAACGAGCTGGACGAGGCGAATCGCCTGATCGCGCAGTACACCCAGCAGGAGCAGCAGCAGAAGGAAGCTCTCGACCAGTACCTGCTCAATCTGAACATCGAGTAGGCAGCGGGGCCCTCGGGCCCCACGGGCCGTTTGGGCGCCGCCGGAAGGATCGGGCATGATCGCTCCGGGCCTGGCCGAAGGCGCCGGTGGGACATTCTGCAGACTCTGTCAGCCACACACAGAGGCGCGACCGTCCGTTGCCTCTTCAAACGGCCGCCGACCGGGGTGTTTTTTGGGAACGGGTCGGAGAATGTGCTTCCGGCGCGGCGCCTTTCCGATTCGCCTGGCGGCCCTGCCGGTGAACGACCAGCGGCAAACCAGCATAGATAAGGCATCACCCGAATCCATCCGAAAATACAGGTGCGGGTTGCGGGTTCGCGTGGTTGGAGGATGCCAGAATGTGCAAGCGATTCGGGATTCGCGCGTTGGCGATCACGCTCGGCGCGCTGGCCGGTTGTGCCATGGAGCCGCAGCCGGGAAGACCCGTCGACGGAAACGACGCCGCCGACAACACGAACGATAACACCCATTCCGTCACGATTCTCGATCCGGTGTGCGAGCCGGGAACCTGGGCCGGCGAGGTGCAGGCGCCGGTCCATCTGATGGCGCTCGCCGGCCAGACGGGCTGGTTCGCGTCGCCGCTGGTTTGTGACCTGGATGCGGACGGCAACCAGGAGCTGATCGCCGCCTATTACTCCATATATGTGTTCGATCGCCACGGCAATCTTCTGGACGTCTCCGACGATGGAGACGGCCGGGTGTATGCGCCACACGTCGTCGCGGACCTGGACGGCGACGGAATCATCGAAGTGGTCGCCGGCAAAGGGAGTCGCGTGTACGCCTGGGAATGGACCTCCTCCGGCCTCGTGGTCAAACGCGGCTGGCCGGCGGACACCAGCACCGCGGGGGAATCGCCGGAGGTACGCGGCCTGGCCGCCGCCGACCTCAACCACGACGGCTCTATCGAAGTGATCGCCACCACCACACAAACGCAACCCAGCGCCAAGGGCGGTGCTCAGGTGTTCGTTTTCAATCCGGATGGGTCCGCCTACCAGCCCGCCGGTGGGCACCGGCCAGCCTGGCCGCGATACAATGCGCTGTCCGGCCCCGGCAACGACGCGGACCGCAACGGGCAGGGGCACAACGGGTACGGATGCTACGGATTGAACGTGGGGATCGGCAACATCGACGACGACCCGGAGCTGGAGATCATTGTCACGTACGACAACCACCACATCCAGGCGTTCGACCACGACGGCGTGGCGATCAACGCGGCTCCGTGGTTCACGAACCGCGCGTCGGAACACTTCGGCGAGCGGCTGACATGGGGCCAGTTCATCCGCTGGGCGGATCCCGATGTCGAGGCGCATCACTACCACGAACACACGGGGCAGTGGCCGCACCCGGACTGGGCCGAGTGGCTGCAATGGACGGCCTCGCCGCCTTGTGTCGTGGATCTGGACCTGGACGGGAGGAACGAAGTGCTCGGCGTGCCCAACATCGAGAAGCACGTTCCGTACGTCACCCAGGCGTACGGGGTGATGGTGCTCGAAGGCGCCTACGGAGACGGCAGCCGGTCCGGCCGGCGCAAGGCCGGCTGGGAAACGCTGCCCCGCGGCGATGCGCCGATCCACGTGAACGGCTGGTATCCGCCTTCCGGCATACCGAGCCCGACGGTCGCGAATATCCGGGACGACGACCGACCCGAGATCGCCGTTTCCCTGAACGACGGCTACGTATACCTCTTCGATGCCGATGGGAACCGCCTTTGGCGGTATGACTACACCCGGGGCAAGTCGATCCTGTACGCATCCGAAGTGACGGTGGCCGACCTCAATCAGGATGGCCGGCCGGAACTGCTTTTTTCCACCTGGGGCGATCCCGCCACGACCGATTCCGGTCGCCTTGTGATTCTTTCTGCGGACGGCACGTGCCTTCATGACGTGTTCCTGCCTTCGCCGGGCCACAATGGAAACGGTAACGGCGCGCCGGCCGCCCCCACCATCGCCGACCTGACGGGCGACGGTCAGCTCGAAATCCTGGTTCAGACCTTTGACCACGGCCTGGACATCTTCACCGTCCCCGGTTCTGCCGCGAACTGCGTGCTGTGGGCCACCGCCCGCGGTGGTCCCCTGCGGACGGGGTCCGCGCATCAGTACTCCGCCGCCGTGCCGCGGTAGCCGCCGCTCCCGCGGACACGGGTTTGCGTGTCGAACGGGGATTCGAACCGCGACCCGATGGACCGAGAACCCCGCCGGCCCCCGCTTTCCTGGCCCGATCGGGGGCGGGGCGCGTGCCGTTTCGAGTAATCGGACCTTCGGCCCGCGCGAACGCGGTGGAATCCGAAAAGGAAGATGGTTTGAGGCAGCCGAATTGCCGATTTCAGTAACGACTGAATCGCTTCACGCTTCTTACGGCAGGTACGGAAGATGAGTGCACTTCCGCCCGGACGAGTCCTGGTTGTGGACGATGACACACGACTCACCTTCGTCGTAAGTGCTCACTTGCGCCGAGCGGGGTTTGATGTGCGTGTCGCCGCCAACGGCCAGGACGGGCTGGTCGTCGCGCGCGATTACCTGCCCGATGTGATCGTCCTGGACTGGTCCATGCCGGTCATGGACGGAATGGAGGCGATGCAGCAGCTCAAGGCGGACCCGCTGACGGCGCGCATTCCGATCATCATTCTGACGGGGAACCCGGACACCGAGAGCCTCGTTCTCGGCCTGGAGTCCGGGGCCCAGGAATACGTGATCAAACCCTTCGCGATGGAGGAGTTGATCGCCCGGGTCCGCTCGATGCACCGGCTCTCCGTAACCGGGCGCGAACTGGACACGCTGACCTCCCAGCTTGCGGACGAAAACAATCAGAAGACCTCGCGCCTCCAGCTTCTGTACACGTTCGCCAAGAAACTGAACGAGGCCTCCTCGCTGGACGACGTGCTGGATCTGATCATCCACTGCGCGCAGCAGGCCACCAGCAGCAACCGCATCTCGCTCATGTTGCGGGATGAGGACGACACGCATCTGGTCTGTCGGCGTGCGATCGGCATCTCCGCCGAACTCGTGTCGCGGATACGCATTGCTTCCGTGGAAGGCATCGCGGGCAAAGTGTACTCGACGGGCAAGATCGTCACCGCGGAAGCCATGGGCGAAGGCCTTGTCGCGGACGACCGCGGATATGAGAGCGACGCGTTCGTATGCGCTCCGTTGATCCTGAACTCACCGCGGCGCGGCCGCGAGGTGCTCGGCGTCCTGAACATCACCGACAAGCAGGGCGGCACCCGGTTCACATCCGACGAGGTGGATTGCATCCAGTCCATTGCCGATTCGGCGGCCATCGCCATTCACACACACATCACCCGGGCCAGGCTGGAACGTTCGGTCCACGTGTTGCTGATGACCGTGGGCCGGCTGGCCGAATACCGCGACGAGGAGACCGCCCAGCACCTCGAGCGGGTGCAGCATTACGTTCGCCTGCTGGCGGAGCAGATGGCCCGGTCGCCCAAGTACCGTTCCGTCCTGACCCCGGAGGTCATTGAGAACCTGGCGCTCGCCGCCCCGCTGCACGACATCGGAAAAGTGGGCATCCCGGACGGCATTCTCACGAAGGACGGACCGCTGTCGGAACGGGAATTCCAGGTCATGAAGACCCATACGACCATCGGACGCCAGACGCTGGCCGTCGCCCTCGAACAGACGGGGCACATTCCGCTGCTTCAGATGAGCATCGACATCGCGTACTGCCATCACGAGAAATACGACGGCAGCGGCTACCCGCGCGGGCTCAAGGGGGAAGACATCCCGCTGGCCGCCCGTATCGTGGCCCTGGCCGACGCCTATGACGCGGCCACCAGCGCTCGGCGCTACAAGGCCGCCATTCCGCACCAGCAGGCCGTCGAGTCCCTGTGTGCCGACAGCGGCTACCACTTCGATCCGGACGTCATTGCCGCCTTCCGCCGATGCACGTCGGAATTCGAGCGAATCCGCCGGGAGAAGACGACGGACCCGGCTGCCTCCGCACACATTTACGCGGCGACATTCTGATCGGATCGGGTCTGGCGGGCGTCTTTCGCCTTGTCTCAAGGGCCTGGCGCGCCGCTCATCGTGTCGCGGTATTTCTGGCCGGATTGATAGAGCGACAGCCGCGCCTCGTATCCGCCTTCCGCCGGATTCCCTCCCGCCGCTTTGATGAGCTGCACCACCTTCTGCTGGGTTTGGACCGCGGCCGGAAAATCACCCGATTCCGCCTGAGCGGCGGCCAACGTGTCCAGAAGCTGCGGATCCTCGGGCTGCATCTCGACGACGCTTGACGCCAGCCGCACGGCTTCCGCGCCGTTGCGATAGAGCTGTTCGGGACAAGTGGCCCGCAGCCAGGCCAGGGAGTTTATCAAGACGGGAGAACGTACGTGACGCTGCAGCCCTTCGTTCAGCGTCCGGTCCACCATGCCGTACTGCCCGTCGGCCCAGTACAACTGCGAGAGCAGCAGATAAACGTCGGGATCCCGCGACTGGGCCTGGATGGCGGCTTGGGCGTGCGGCAGTGCCGCCTCCCTCCGACCTTTCTGAAAGAGCACTCGGGCAAGCAGATGATGCGCCGCGGCGATGTCCGGGCGCTGTTCCAGAACACGTTCCAACTCGGCCTGCGCCTCGTCCAGCTTCTTCTGCGCGACCAGAAGCCGGCCGAGATGAAACCGCGCTTCGATGTGCTCCGGCCGGTCGGCCAGAACGGCCTGCAATTGCTCCGTGGCCGCGGCCGGATTCCCCTGGCTTTCCTGAAACCACGCCATGGCCAGCCGGGTCTCCACCCGATCCGGCGCGGCCGCAAGAGCCTGCTCGTACCGCTGCCGCGCCTCATCGATGCGTCCCGAAGCCAACAGCAGATCACCCAATGCGCTGAGCAACAGCGGTTCCCCGGGGGAGTCCTCGACAGCCTTTTCCAGCAACTGCCGGGCCTCCTCGTTCTTCTGCTGGTTCGCCAGAAGCGTGGCTTTGACGAGATGAGCCTCTGCCGACCGGGGGGCGTACTCCAACGCCTGGTTCACGTGGGATATCGCTTCTTCGAACGCGCCGCGCATCGCCGCCTGACGGGCCAGCTTCACCTCGTGCGCCGAGCCCGTGGCCAGCGCCTCCACTTCGTTCAGCTCCGGCGTGAGGACGTTCGGAAGACCCTCCGGACGATACCCGGCCAGGCGGGCCGCCGCCGCCGCAACGGAATCGCCCGCTTTCTCATAGGCCTCCGCCAGTGCGCGGTGGACCACGCCCGCCTGCGGCGCCCGCATCGCTGCTCGACGAAGTGCGTCGACCGCCTCTTTGTATCGACCGGCTTGCAACTCCACCTGTCCAAGCCCGAACGCCGCCTGCACGGAATCCGGGTCCAACTCGCCCGCCTTCTGGAACGCCTGACGCGCCGCGTCGAAGTCCTGGGCGTTCAGAAGCCGAGACCCCAACCCCAGCCAGCCCAGCACGAAGTCCGGCTTTGCTTTCACCGCGGCCTGGAACGACTCGATAATCTCCTGCTGGCGATCCGTTCCGCCCAGGCAGCCGGCCCGCAGGTAATGCCACTTGTACGACTGCGGATCGAGCAGAGCGGTTCGCTGATACGCCGCGGCGGCCGCGTCCGTGAAGTCGTAGACGTGGTACAGCATCGCCAGACGGCCGTTGGCCGCCACGTCCCGGGGAGACGCCTTCACGGCGGCCAGGGCCTCTTCAATCTGCTGTTGTATGACGGGTTCAAGCTGGGAGAAATCCGGCGGGGGTACGTCGGGCAGCGTGACCGCCGTCGGCGCACTCGCGTCTTTGCCCTGGTCTTTTGCGCACCCCGGCAGGATTGCCAGCAGCAGGACCGGCAGCGTCATGAACGGACAACGGGATTTCCATCGAATGGCAAGCATGGCTCTTCTTCCAAAACGGACGCGATTCGGCACGCTTCAACCGGACATCCAGGGGGATACTCACCAAGGCGGACTCTTACCACGCCGCCGGCACGGCGGCAACACCCGGCTTTCGGACCAGCCGTCGCCACGGCGCGCAGCCGGTCTCGAATGGCGGTCACGCACGGCTCCGGGCGTTTCAAGAGTTGCGGGAGGCGGCGGCAATCCGAATCATCGCCGCGGCGTCGGCACGCCGGACGTGGCGGGCCACGCGGGCAAGGCGCTCAGACGCCTGACAGGCCACTCCAGGCAGCCAGGACAGCCAGCAGAACGAACACGACGACGCGGAGGATCCAGGCGGATTTGGTGTGCATGGTTGGATCCAATCGGATCGGCGATCCTGTCAATCATCGGGTTTCTCGCCCACTGGGTTCAACCTCGGTTTCATCAAATTTCTCCGTCCGACGAATGCCCGGGCCACTGGACGGAACCGGCCGTCCCCGGCTCCCGCAGCGCCAACGACGACCGTTCTTCCAGAGCGGCCTGGTCCGTGGATTCGATCGATAACGGAGTCACGGCAATATCGCCCGCGAACACCGTCGCCACGTCCGTGCCCGAGCGGGCCCATCGCTGCGCATAGGGTCCGCAGTACGTGTACGAGGGCGATTGCTCACCTTCCGATCGGCAATACTGATTCGGCATCGGGTCCGTCGATTGCGGCACCAGACAGACCGCCAGTTCTGTTTTTCCCGGACGCGCCACGGGCAGATTCACATTCCACAGCCGCGCGGTGCCGCCCGGCCAGTCGCCATTCCGGTCACCCAGGCGCAACGGCCATTCCCGCAGGAGTTGTTCAGTCAGCCGCGAGGCCCGGTCCCAGTCCACGTCCTGCCCACGGACGACATACTGGGACACGGCCACGGCGGGCAATCCCAGGATCACGGCTTCCCGTGCGCCGGCGACCGTGCCGGAGTAGTGCACGTCCACCCCCAGGTTCGCCCCGCGGTTGATCCCACTGAGCACCAGGTCAATCGGCCGGTCCAGCAGTACGGCGACGGCCAGCCGCACGCAGTCCGCCGGCGTGCCTTCCACCGCGAACGCACGTCCGAAGGCCGGATGCCGGCATTCCCGGACCCGAATCGGGCGGCGCAGACTCACCGCATGGCTGGTGGTGGATTGTTCCGTCGCGGGTGCCACGACCGATACGTCGCCGAGACGGCAACAGGCTCGATGGAGCGCCGTCAGCCCTGGTGCATCCAAACCATCGTCATTGCAGAGGAGAATGTGCATTACCGGTCCCCCTGAGCGTGACCGGACGTTTGCCTTGCCGTCCGGGCGTATCGTATTGTTCCAACAGTCTATCTGCATTGAGACACGCAGCCTAGAAGGACCGACTCGTGTGCCGCGTGGTTTTCCGGCCGCGCGCCTGTGATCTGCAGCCAGGTCGCGTCAGTCCGGTTTTCGTCAACGGAAGGTCGAGAAGCCGGGCCGCCGCTTGCCTCATCCCAGGGAGCAGCCCATGCCCTCCATACCCGGTGCCAAAACGACGTCTGGCCCGACGCTTTCCGGTAGCGCCCCGCGCGTGCGCATCACCGCCGGGGTCGGAACGGTCAACCAGAAAACGTGGAACATCCGTCGACCCGTCACTCTGATCGGGTCGGGTCCGAACTGCCAGATTGTGCTGCCCGGTGCCGCCGTGGCCAAAGCGCACTGCGCCATTATCAACAACGGCGTCCACGTGCTGCTGAAAGACCTTTGCACTCCCAGCGGCACCTGCTGCGGCGGCCGTCCTGTCGATCTGCACGACCTCCGCGACGGAGACGTAGTGGAAATCGGCGATTTCCGCATCCAGGTGGCCATTCAGTGCATCAACTCGCACGCCGATCAGACGGCCTCCGGGATTCGGTTCGATGAGGCCGGTTCTCTCCCGTCCGTGGGGATCTGGCTGCATCCGGCCGGCAATGAGCCCCCGGCGCATCTGCAATCGCCCGTCTGCCTGATCGGCCGCCGCGAAGAATGCGATCTGGCCGTCGCGGATCCCCAGGTTTCTCTGGCCCACGCGATCCTCTTCTGGTTCGACGGTCGCGCCGTTGTAGCGGATCTGGGCAGTCGCACGGGCACGTGGATCAACGGGCAACGGCAGGCGCTGGCGTTCCTGGAAGCGGGCGACCTCGTGCGGGTCGGCTCGTACGAGGCGACGATCCAAACTGGAGAGTCCAATTCAAACACGGCTCCGGAGCGTCCCGACACCATGGCGCAGCTCGAAGCCACCTTGCGAGCACAAGAGGCGAGCCTGGCCGAACGTGAGGCGGCGTGCGAGCGCAAGCTCCTGTATTTGAACGAGATGGAGAAGGCGCTGAACAGACGTCAAGAGCAGCTTAACGACCTGGCGCGCCGCTTGCGGGCGGCCACGGCACCCGCGAACACGTGCCAGCCTTTTGCTCAAGTGGTGCCGCTGAAAGAGGTTATCACGCCGGATCAGGAGCCGGTCGAATCCTCATCCGCGATGGACGCCATCGACCGGGCATGGCGTTTGATTCGGCGCGGCAACGCTTGACGGTCGGGTCGACGCCCGACGGTCAGCCGCCGCCTTCCTGAATGCGCGGCATGGCCAGACCGCAGATGGTGGCTTCGAAAACCAGCGTGCCGTTCACCACGCCCTGAGTGTCGCAGATGACACGCCGGGGCTGGTCTTTAACCAGCTTGCAGATGTAGTAGATCCGGGCGGGAGGGATGACGGCTTCGCGAAACTTGCAGTTCTCCACGCCGCCAAACGCGACGAAACCCTTCTCCCCCCTCATCGCGCGTGAGAAGAAGGCGGCCAGTTGCGCTGCGGACTCCAATTGCAGCACCCCTGGAAAAATGGGGTTTCCCGGGATGTGCCCCCGGCACCACCATTCGTCCGCCCGGACATCGCGGAAAGCGATACCGATTTTCGCCTCTTCATCCACGTGACACAGGCCGTCGAGCTGGGAGAACTCATAGGCCTGCGGCAGCCGATCGTAGATGAACTTGCGGTCGTAGACGACGCGGCTCAGATCGACTCTGTCCAGATCGTACAGCAATGGCGGCGGCATGCGCAAATCACCATCCTGCCCACTGTGCAGCCGTCAATCCGGGCACGGCGGGCCCTGAATCGGAACCCACCGCCGCACCCATGTGGGCAGCCTTATTCGTGAGGCGAACTAGCTTCCTGACTCGGACCGCACCTCAAGGATGCGTTTCCGCACCTCCTGGGCCGCGGCTTTGATGTCCTGCATGGCTTTGCGAACGCGGGTTCCGGCGGCTTTGTTCCCGCCCGTTGCCTTCGCCACGTCTTCCGCCGCCGCTTCCACCAGTTGTTTCAGCCTTTCGTACTCTTCCATGAGCAGGACTCCAGATGATTGGGAGTGTCTGGTTGAGAATTACAATCCAGGGGACCGCGCCGTCTCTACCCTCGCGCCAACGCGGGCGGTAGTCTAACCGCGTTCGAGACAATGGGCAAAGCAAATTCACGACGCGAGCCCCGCTTCTGGATCGATACACGGGGTCGGCCCCTTCACGCCAGTACCCGCTGATCTGGTTCTAAAGGGGGTTGAAAGGCCGGATGCGCGCGGTTAATTGCCGTCTACATATTAGGTTAAATCAGGTTCTCCGCTTGTCGACGCCTGACTGCCCCGCCTGGAAGTACCATGCATCCAGCCTCTATGAGGCTCCAGACGGCGTGTCTGCGGGCTGGCAAGCCGGCCTCCGAGGTTTCCATCAAGGGCGATTTCCCGGCCGTCCGATATCCCCGGGTGCAAGAGATGCCCCTTTGCCGGCACGGGGAGCCGGCAGGCCGCTGTATGGACCATGATGTCACCACTTACGTCGCACGCTGGCGCAGTCTGGGCTTTGGTGTTGGCCGCTCTGGGGACGGCGGGGCCTCCCGACGCGGCAAACGTGGCCCGAGTGCGTTCCCGCACTTTCGACGTGAACTACGCCATCAATGACGACGCCCGCCCCCTGACCCAGGTGGAGCTCTGGTACACCCGCGATGCCGGACAAACCTGGCACAACGCAGGATACGACCGCGACACCGAATCGCCAATCGCGTTTACGGCTACCGAAGAAGGCCTTTACGGCTTCTTCGTAGTTGCGGCCAACAGCGCGGGAGCCTCCAGCCCGGCACCGCAGTCCGGCACAACGCCCCAACAGTGGGCGTTTGTGGACTACACTCCGCCTGTCGTTCAGCTTCATCCGGTCCGACCGGGCTCGTCTGGTCCGGTGCGGACGCTGCTGATCAAGTGGACGGCTATCGATGCGCACCTGGCGCCGCGACCCGTCACGCTGAGCTACCGGACCCTGGATGACGGATCGTGGGAGACGATGGGGCTGGCACTCGCCAACACCGGGCGGTTCGAGTGGCGGATGCCCGAGGATCTCACTGGCCGCATCATGATTCGTATCACCGTGCGGGACGCGGCCGGTAACCAGAGCGTCGCGGCTTTGGGCGCCACTGACCTGGACGGTTTATTCCGGCCACCGCCGGTGGAGCCGGATTCGACGTCTTCCCCGGTTCCGACCGAAGAGGCCCGGGCGGAACCGAGCGAGCCTGACCGGGCACGGGCCCAGCGTCTGTTTGAGCAGGCGATGGCCCACGCGGCTCGGAAGCAGCATCAACTGGCGATTTCCAGGCTGAAGGACACGCTGATGCTGGATCCGACGCGGTCCGACGCCCTTGTCGAGCTGGGGCGGGCCTTGTACGCTGTGGGAGACACGAAAGAGTCCGTCCGTGCGTACGAACTGGCTCTGTCGCAGGATTCGAGCTCGCGTGCCGCCCGCGCGGGCATGGCGCTGACCTTCTACGGCCTGGGCCAGTACGGTCAGGCGGTCGAGCACCTGCAGGCGATCCTCAAGCAGAACCCTCAGGATGTGGAGGCGTGGCTTTATCTGGGTGATGTGGAGTTCCGGCGAGGCGATGAATTGACCGCCCTGGAACACTATGAGAAGGCCGCCACGCTCGACCCCCAGGCCCGCGACGTGATTCAGCAGGCCCGAGCGCGGCTGGACAATCTCGACGCGCTCCGGAAGAAGATGGGACCACTGGTCACATCGGCGAAGCCCGACGAACCATGACGCGACCGGTATACGTGGTTTACGGCCCAGACGCCTACCTCCGCACGCAAGCCGTTCACACCATCATTCGCGACGAATTGGGTTCCGACGACGTCGGCCTGGGCCCCGCCAGGCTGGACGGAGGCTCTGCCGATCTGGCGCAGGTGCTGGATGAGGTGCGCACTTTCTCCCTGCTGGGCAACCGACGACTGGTCATCGTCGAGGATGCGGACGGGTTCATCACGCGGTATCGCCAGGCCCTCGAAGCCTACTGCGAGGCGCCGTCCGACTGCGGCTGCCTGGTTCTGGTGTGCGACAGCTTCGATGCCCGCACCCGGCTTTTCAAGGCCGTCCAGCGCGTCGGACAGACGATCAAATGCGAGTCCCTCCGGGGCAGGGCCGTCGTCGGGTGGATTCTCGACCGGGCCCGGACCGCCTACGCCAAACAGCTCAACCCCGACGCGGCCACGCGGCTTCGCGAGCTGACCGGCGACAACCTGGGCGTGCTGGACAGCGAACTGTCCAAACTGGCCCTCTACGTCGGCAAACGCGAGACGGTCGTGCCCGCGGATGTTGAGGCCCTCGTGGGCAACAACCGGGAAGAGAACGTGTTCGCCGTCCTGGACGCGATGGCCGAAGGCAATGCGGGACGCGCCCTGCAACACTGGGAACAGGTGTTGGCCACCGACCGGGCCGCGCCGGGCCGGGCGATCGGCGGATTGGCCTGGGGCGTGCGCCGCCTGCTGCAGGCCAAACAGGCCCTGGCGGCCGGCACGCCCATGACGCAGCTCGCCCGACAGTTCTTCACAGAACCGGCTGTTCTGAAGCAGCGGCTCGACCGCGTCAGCACCGAACAGCTCGAACAGCGGCTTATGGACCTCCTGCAGGCCGACGTGGACTCCAAAACAGGCTTCAGCCCCGTCGACAGCTCGGTCGAAAAGTTCATTGTCAAGCATACGGTGATGCCGACACCGTAGTCGCGTGCAGGATCAGGAGGATCAGCATGGTGCGCGCGCGGACCCTGGGTCTGATCGTGGCGGGACTGGCCGTTTCTGGTGCCGGCTGCCTGAATGGCACCTCTCCGTGGACTCGCGTGACCCCGCCGTCGTCCGAGCCGGCCATGGGCCCGACCATCGCGGGGACGCAGGCCGAGCCGATCGAGCACGTCGAATCAGCCGCGGACGACGCGGAATCCCCCGAGGTACGGGAAGTCGAGCGGCAGATCAGCCAGTTCCTGGAGGCCCTTAACAGGTACGACGAGTCGCCGCCCACGAGCCCGTCGGTTGTTTCGTCCCCGCCCGCGGCGCCCCCGGACGGCAGGGGTTCCCACGAGCGGCCGCCGGCTGTCCCGGAAACGCCACTGGCCGGTTCGCCCGGCGTGAACACGGGGCTCGTGCTGGATCCTCCCGCAACGGCCGACGATTCCACACCGCCGCCCGCGCCGGTGCTTCCGGTGGTTCAGAGCGTCACCGTTCATTCGGCAGCGCCTCTGCCTGAACCGCCGTCGCCCGATGCGCAGGCCGTCGGCGTGAACACGGCGATAGAACCGTCTTTGCCGGAAGAGCAAGAGGGTCTGGACGGCATGATCGAACGGCTGCGCGAACATGTTGCCGAGCATCCGAACGACACCGAATCCGTCTGGCGTCTCGTCCTGCTGGAACTGGCTCGTGGCGACGATATTCGCGTCCGGGAATACCTGGACGGGGTCGCTCGCGAAACGGGCGACACCATCAGCACCACCGCGGACGTGTTGCGGACGGTGCGAGAAGCCCTCTGCGAGCCGGGACCGGCGTCAGACCGGGCCCTGGAGGCGATTCAGCGGCTGCGCAGCCATTTCACGCGGGACGCGGAGCTGTTGATTCCCAACGTGGCCCTGTGCATCCGGGTCAGCGCATTTGGTGTGTACGATGAGATGGATCCGTCGGCGCTCGTGCCTTTTCACTCCAACCCGGTGATCGTCTACAGTGAGCTGCGGAATTTTCATTCGGAGCGGACGGAGGACGCCTTGTATCGAGTGACGCTCAGCAGTCGACTGGAAGTGTTGACGGCCGACGGGCGTTCGTTATGGACGCATGAAGAGCCGCAGATCGTGGATCGTTCACGCCAGCGGCGCGAGGATTTCTTCCTGGCCCAGCGGGTGTCTTTGCCCGCGGACTTGGGTCCGGGCGAGTACGTCCTGAAAGTGATGATCGAGGATACCACCGCGGCCAAGGCGACGGAAGCCACGCTCCCGTTCCGCATCGGGGCGACGGCCGTCAGCCGCGCCGGTCCGTAAGCGGGCGCTGGCGCGGGGGCTTCGCCGTCGGGCGCGGGTCTGTTGACAAGTGTGTCGCGGACGGCTATCAGAGCGTTCGGCTCAGCAGTGCGAATCGGCAACCTGATTTGGGGGAACAGGTATGTCCAGCGATTCTCTGAAAGGCTCCGGGCGCGGGTTGGGTGCGCAGCCGGCGCCCCGCGCGTTCACAGTCGAACAAGCCAACCAGTCCCTTCCTCTGGTTCGTCGGATTCTTCGCGACGTGGTCACGCAATACCGCCTGGTCGAGCGTATTCGCAAACGCCGCCGCCGGCTGGCCTGTCATGGACGGCTGGATGAGCTGAAGGTCATCGAGGCCCGCGGCATGGAAGCAGCCCGGCGGCTGTCGGATCTGCTCGGCGAGCTCGCATCCATCGGGTGCGAAGTCCGCGATTACCAGCGCGGCTGTGTGGATTTCCCGGCGATGCGGAACGGTCGAGAAATTTACCTGTGCTGGAAACTGAGCGAAGAGTCCGTGGCCTTCTGGCACGAGCGACACGCAGGAGAGATCGGGCGCCGGCCCATCCACCACGGATCGTGAAGCATCCGTTCGTTTGACGCCTCGCCGCGCCGCCCCGATCCGACCCGGCCGGCACCCATCGAACCACAATCCATCCGCCCCGCCGGCGTCCGACCGGTTCCCGGATGTTTGCAAGCAAGTTGGCAGAAACGGCCGCCGCCCGCTATATAATGGCCCGACACGCATCGGCGACGGAGCCGGGCACGGTTTCCTGGAATGCGCACATAAGGAGCACGACGCAATGTTCACGCGAACACAATGTTTGACGGGCCTGGTGGCGGTGTTGCTGACCCTGGGACGGGCCGACGCCGCCCCGAAATCCGCGGGACTGAAGCTGCTGGAGCAGATCTCCGATCGGACGCTGGTCGCGGTGGCCTGGTCGGGCTGCGACGAGATCGGCAAGGACTTCGACGCCACGGCGGTTGGCAAGATTCTCGCGGAGGAGTCGGTTCAGTCGTTCGTCGCCTCAATCGTGAAGGCCATCGAAACTGCGATCCTCAAGGAGGAGGCGAACAATCCCGAAGTCACGCTCGCCTTCGAGACGATCCGCAACGTCTGGCCGATCCTCAGGCAATCCCCCGGGGCGTTTGTCGTCACCGCCGGTGATCCCAAGAGCGAGATGATCGTCTCATTCGCTCTGGTGGTGGAAGCCGGCCGGCGCCGCGAAGCGGTCGATGCGGTTCTCACACGACTGGCACCGCTTCTGGAGGATTCCAAAGAGACGTCCGTCGCGGGCGTTACGCTCAAAACTCTTCCGGACGCTTCGTTGACCTGGGGGTGGGTGAAGGATCGGTTCATTATCGGCGCGGGCAATCTGGCTCCGCTGATCGCGGCATTGTCCGACGGCAAGAACACGCTGGATGCGTCCGCCGCTTTCACCAGGCGAATGGCCGCCGTCCCGGGCGAGCGAGACATATTGCTGAGCTATGCCGACACCGCCGCCATCGGGCGACTGGTCGAGGCGACCGCTGGCGCCGAGGAGGCCGAAACGATCCGACCCATCAAATCCGTGCTGCAGGTCCTGGGTTTATCCACAGTTGAGGCGGTCATCGGGCGGATTCGTGCCCAGGGTACAGACCTGGTGATCGATTCCGCCGTTCTGGCTCCCGCTCCGCGCCGCGGGCTGTGGACATGCGTGGAAGGCACGATCGGACCGGAAACCATGAAGCAGGTTCCTTCGGATGCCATCTTCGCCGGGGCGGGAACGCTGCGGCTGGATGGGCTCCCGGCCTTGATCGTCGATGCGGTTCGTGCCGTCAGCCCCGAAACGGCGGAAGAGATGGCGAAAAGGGGGTACGAGGAAGTGGAGACCGAGGTCGGCGTGCCGATCCGGGCCGAAATCCTGGCGAATCTGGCCGGTGAGTACACGTTTCACGTACGCTCGATTCCCAATGCCATCATTCCGATGCAGGCGGTCTTTCTGCTTCGCCTGAAGAATCCGGAAACGGTGAGTTCGGCGTTGACCCGGCTGGAGAAGTGGGCGCGGCGCCAGGTCGAAGGCGACATGATCTCGGAGCAAGTCAAGACATACGGGGAGACGTCCATCACTCTTCACGCGTGGAACCTTGCCGCAACCGGGATGCCGTTGCAGATAGGCTGGGCCGTCGTCGGGGACCATCTGGTGATTGAGCTGTCACCCGGCGCGTTGGGTGGATCGCTGGAGCATGTCGCCAAGGGCGGCCCGAGCCTGGCCGACGACCCGGAGTTCGCCAAGGCGGCATCGCAGTTTCCCCGCCAGATGAGTCACTTCTCCTTCGTTCGGGATCGGGAGCGAGTGGCAAGCGGCCTGGCCCAGTTGAACATGATCTGGAGCATGGTGCAGATCGGCGCGAGCCAGCACGGCCTCGTTCTGCCGCCGCTGCCGCCGGGGGCGGACATCACGCAACATCTCGGCACCACGTTCTCTTGTTCCTGGTTCGACGAGGCGGGCTGGCACAGCCGCGCGTCGGGGTCGTGGGCGATGGGAGACCCGGCGGTGGGTGTGGCGGCCGGGGCCGGAGCAGCGTCCATTGCGTTGCCGTCGCTCAGCCGGGCGCGGGAGCTTGCCAAGCGACTGGCTTCGGCGACGAACATGAGGGGAACCATCATCTGCTGCAAGATCTACGCAAACAAGCACGACGGGAAGTTCCCCGCGAACATGCAGGTATTGATCGACGCCGGCGAGATGTCACCGAAGCAACTGGTGAACCCGCGGGCGCGGGATGCCGACGTCAAGGACCAGTACATCTACATTCCGGGGCACACGGAAGAGTCGCCGCCTGACCTGGTGGTCATCTACGAGAACCCGGCGTACGTGGACGAGGGAATCAACATCGGCTACACGGGCGGGCACACGCAGTTTGTCCAGGGGGAAGCCGCACTGGAGACGGTTCGGGACACCTACAAGCGCATGGGGCTGGCGGTGCCGGAACTGAAGTACGCCGGAAAGAGATCATTCCCGGAGAGGTTCTTTCCCGTCCCCGCCCCCAAGAGCGAGTGACGGCCGGCTGCGGGCAAACCCGGCGCCCGCCCAAAGGAAGTGCTGCGGACCGAACCGCGGCGAAGGAGACGGTGATGTCCGGAAAACTGGCGCTTGCCTTCACACTCCTGCCCCTGGCGGGCATCTGGCTGCGAGCGGACGCCTGCTGAGGAGATCCGCGGGCGGCGCTCGGTTCGGGCGTCATCGTGGCCGGGTTGTATCTGGTGCTGACGCGGGCCTCCGCCGCCTGGCAAGCCGGCCGAGATCGGTTGTGGGCCGGAATCGCTCTTGGCATCGCCGCGATCGAAATCCTGTTCATTCTCGGCGCACTGTTCCTTGCGCCGTTGATGTAAATCGAAACGCCTTGCCTTCTCCGGAGTGCACCGGACCATGAACGATCAGCAAACGACGGTCGGCGAATTGCGGCGGATGTTCGCGCGTTTCGTCGCGGAGCGCAACTGGGAGCAGTTTCACGACCCCAAGAATCTCGCGTCATCCATCGCCATCGAGACCGCGGAGCTCATGGAGCATTTTCAGTGGGTGCGCAGCGACCAACTGGATTCGATCCGCGACGACCCCGCCCAGATGGCGGCCATCCGCGAGGAAATCGCCGACGTGTTCGCCTTCGTGCTGGCGTTTGCGAACTCCATGGATGTTGATTTGTCCGCGGCCATCGAGGCCAAGATGGCCAAAAACGCGCAGAAGTACCCGGCCGAGCGGTATTACGGCCGGTACAAGGAATAACGCCGCAGTTCCCCGATCGCCGGGCAGGGCGTACCATCGCAGGCTGTCTCCCGGCGGCGCGGGACGCGATCACGGGCGCCGCCTACGGCCCCTGCATCTGGTTGACGAAAACGGGCATGTCGGCCGCGTCCATCTGTCCGTCGCCGGTCAGGTCGGCCTTCAGGCACGTGCCGGTCAGCGCCTGGCCGTAGCACGCCTGGAATGCGGCGAGGTCCTTCAGATCCACATCACCGTCCTCGTCGAAGTCGGGCACCCTCGGCCAGACCAGCGGGCTTTGCAGCAGGGCGTACGCCACGCGCTCGCCGGTCGGGTGCGTTCGGTCCAGATCGTCATCCAGCGACAGCAGCAGATACGCCGAGCCGCCCGTGCCCGCCTGGCCGTGTCGCTGTACCCAGAACCCGGTGTCGCCCCGTATCCCGGCCGGCGCCAGGACCGCGACGAACTGCGGCGCGGTCATCGGGGTCTGCAGGGGATACAGAGAATATGCCGGCGTTCCATGCAGGACGCCCTGAACGGCGTCCGGGCCCACCGCAGCCTCGAACGGGATGCCGCCCAGGCCGGTCCCCGTGACGCTTTCAAAGACGATCACGCCGACGGTTTCATTCGATCGATCCAGGCCTGTGTCGCCCGTGTGTTTGCCTGTTCGCAACGCCGTGGATGATGGTGCGTGCGTTTTCCAGGAGCCCCGCGTCCAGAAGGCCGACCAGGCGTCGTTGGCGCTCATCACCTGGCCGAGCACGACCGGGTTGTCGTACGACCGCCAGTACCGCCGTGCCTCGCCCGTCCAGTCGCCGTTGCCGTCGCTGTTGGTGGAGGTCGACCTACAGGCCTCCCTATACACGCGCTGCAGCTAGCGGACTCCGTGCTCCAAGACC
>JBPOIK010000075.1:0-9991 GCA_052034525.1 Planctomycetota bacterium | reverse complement strand
GATCGCCCGCGTCTACCATGCCGGCCAGGAGGTGGCGGTCGAGGGCCGCTGCACGGTCGATCCGGGTTCCCTGCGCAAGTCCCCGGTACTGCGCAGCACGATCAACGTGCACTGGCTGGAGCCCGCGCACTTCGCCGTTTCCGCCGACGGAACCGGATCGCGGCGCGTTCACGTGATCGAGCTGCACGAAGGCCTGCTCCAGACGCGGCGAAGCGTGGAAACCCTGCCGCTTCGCAACGGCCACGTCCTGCCGGATCCCACCCGAGACGTGGCCAAAGTGGCGGTCATCGAGCGCCATCAGGCCAGTGGAAACGTCGGCTTGGGCTTTGTGCGCGGATTCGGCCTGGCCCGGGGGGCCATCGCCTCCACCGTCGCCCACGACTCGCACAACCTGGTAGTGGTCGGCACCAACGACGACGACATGTTCGCCGCTGCCGTCCATCTCGTGAAAATCCGGGGCGGACTGTGCGTGGCCCTGGAAGGCCGGATACTTGCCGACGTTCCTCTTCCCATCGCGGGCCTCATGAGTCCGCTGCCCGCCGGCGACCTGCGAGACGGCTTGCGCGAATTGCACGCCGCGGCGAAGAGACTGGATTGCCGGCTGCGCCGACCGTTCATGGCGATGTCGTTTCTGAGTCTCTCGGTTATCGGATCCCTGCGGGTGACGGACCAGGGTCTGATCGACGTGGACGCATTTGAGCGAATTGAGTTGTTCCCCTTATAACGGGGCCGGGCACGCTGGCTCCAGGGTGGCGTGAGCCGGCCACAGAGCGTTCCGCGCCCCCTGCAACCCTGGATTTTGCCCACGGTCACTGCATAAGAATGCCAGGTGTTTCATTTTCCAAGTCGCGTGATTACAATCAGTAGTGAGCACGGCTCCCGGCTCTCCGTTTGGCAAGGTATCGGCAGCAAGCGGCGGCGGGAGCAAGCTCGGGTACAATCGCGCGCTGGGACGACAATCGCGCGGAAAAGCCACGGGGAAAGGAGCATGTTCGACCATCAAACGTGGTTGGCGTGTCAACCGGCATTCCTCTAGCCTGCTGGAGACATTCACTCCGCCGGCCCGGTTTCCTTCCCCGCAGGGACCATCTTGCCGCCCGAGCGAGAACGAAAGCAGTGATGCCCTCGGACGGGCACATCGGATACTCGACCAGCGTCGACTGGAGTAGTGAAGGACGATGTTGTTTGGTTAGGAGGAATCAAGAATGTTGTCTCGTCGGTTTGGCTTGCTGTTATTAGGCGCATTGGTTGCGGTCGCTTGGCCGTTGGCGGCCGGAGCACAACCGTATCCATCCGAAAAGCTCAGTTTTGAAGGCCCGACCGGTGAGCCGGAGGTCTTCCGGTCGCCCACGGTATCCGGCTCCACGCGCGGCCTGCATCCGGAGAAGACGCAGATTGCACTGCGTACCGCCATGTGGGGCGGGTCGGACGGGAATCAGTCCATGGGAATCACGCTGAACTGGGAAGATGGCAATGATCCCTACGGATGGGTTCGTCTGACCACTCTGAACGGCGCCGTGTACCCCAACCCCGCTCTGCATACCCAGGGCAAGATCCGATTCACGGTTTCCAACTACGACTTCGCTTCTCACGCCGCCGTGGGGCTTTGCGTGACCGTCCGTGAGACCGGAGCTCTGGTTCCGCAGATGTTCAATGGCGACAGCACCGGCACGGTGGAACTGGTCGGAGTCAGCTTGACCCCCAGCGTCATCGAGTGCGGGACGGACGACTGCCAGTCCGGCACGACGCCCGGCCTGCCCGACGGCGACGACATTCTGGTGGAGTGGACGCCCGAGGAAGGCGGCGACACCTACAAGGCGATCTCCTGGGGACCCAATGGGGTGCTTGACACCGTGGCGGTCGCCGGAGATGAGCAGCGTTACGGATACATTCGCGCGGAAGACGGAGGACTGGTTCCGATACCTGCGGTGGAGATCCCCGCCGGCACTTTCGCGTATCTCCCCTTCGAGGTGAACCTCGCCAACGGGAATGTCACGTTTGCCGGCGTTACTTACAACGGCGGTATCGTGACGCTGACCACGGGCGAGCCGGGCACGCTGGCGGACGCTCCGGACCACAGGGGAACGCTCGAGGCGCTCATCGTTACGAAGTCGGCGGCCGATACCGAGACCGCCGTGCAGCTTTACATCGATGAGCTCGAGTTCTTGGCGCCGGAATTTGACCCGATCGTGCCGCCGATCGTGAAGTCGCCCATCATCGCGGCGGACACGACCGTTACGGTAACGAACCTCGTACCGTATGTGAGCCGGGTAAAACTGTTCAAGAACGGCCAGGAAGTGGGCAACCAGGCCCTGTCACCGGCGACGCCGGGCGCCATCAAGGAGTTTACGTTCTCCGTCCCGGAACACGTGGCGGGCGACGTGTACACGGCGCAGCAGTGGGACTCCAAGGCTCCGGTGAACCAGGAGAGCGGGCTGTCGCCCTCGGTGACCGTGATGCCCAGCTCGCCCCCTTATACGTTCTCGATCCTGCTCGACGAGGACGGCAACCCGTGCTCCTACAGCGAGGTCAACGGTGGTTGGGAGTGGGTGGGAGTCTCGTCCGTTTCCGGGTTTGTCCCACAGGGGACCACGGGCATTTTCCCCAACAGCCTGGTCTGGCAGGTGGTGGACATCCCGTTGGATGACGATGAGGTGGTTCTGGCAGGCTATGGCGGCAACGGCCAGATCGCGCACCCCTCCCCCACGGGGTTCTACGCGATCGACAGCATCTGGTTCACGATCGGCCAGGATGTCGATTCCAACAGCCTCGGCCCCTGGGAGGTCTTCCTCGATCGGATCGAGAGCCTCGACAGTGAAGGCGAGACCCTCGAGATCATTCTGGACATGGAGGACGGCGTCAACCGCATTCAGAATCAGCGTGGACAGAGTTCGGTCAACGTGACGAGTTCGGCGTTGTCCAGCCTCACGTCTTATGACGGCACGACCAGCCACCGACTGCGCTGGACCTATCCGGGCACCACTCCGAGTACAAGCCTTGGGATGCTGCAGCGGATGGGGTACGAGTGTACGTCCAGCGAGAAGTTCAGTGACAGCGCGGCGGCGATCCGCTTTCACATGTACTGCCGCGCCCCCGCGACCAATCCCGGCGCTCCGATTCCCGCGATCGTCGGGCCCATTGTCGCAGGCACCCAGGATACCGTGCGCGTCAACATCGACACGGACGCAACGTCCGTTCAGGTGTACCTGAATGGGGAAGCGGCCGGTGTCCCGATCACCACGTCCGGTGAGAGTTACGTGGATGTCGGGCTGCCGGGCCTGTCGGCCGGTGATTCGATTTCCGCGACGCAGACGATCCCCGAACACGGCGTCAGCGATCCGGCTTACCCGCGCGTCGCAGTCGACGTGGTCAGCGCGCCTGCGATTGCTCCGCCGATCATTCCCGGATCCACCAGTCTGACGGTGAGCCGCGTGTACGACGTCCCCCACGCGACCGCGTCGGCCGTGACCGTCTACGTCAACGGCCAGCCCGTCGGCACGGCACCAGGAGAAGAGGGGAGTTCCTCGATCGTCGTACAGACGGCCGCGCTGCTCCAGGGTCAGAGCGTCACGGCCACGCAGACGGTCAACGGCGTGACCAGTCCCCACTCGAAGCCCGTGATTGTGGGTTTCCCGGCGCCGGTGTTCTACATGGCCCCCGCGGAAGGTGCCTCCAGTGTCCGAGTCATGGGACTCGTTCCGGGCGTGACCAGCGTCACCGTGTCCACGACCGACGGCCTCAAGTCGTTCACGACCGCGGTGCCTGAGAACGCTGATCGCGTGGACGTGCCCGTGAGCGGACTGGTGATGGGCGATGTGATTCAAGCCGTCCAGACGGTCGACAGCGCTGACAGCGACCCCTCGGCCACGGAGACCGTCACGACGAACGTCACCACGACGGTTCTTTATGACAATTTCGAATCGTACGCCAATCAGGCGGCGTTGGAGGCTGTCTGGGCGCAGGCCCCGGCTTCGGGCTTGCCCAACATGGCTCTCACGACCGACATGAACGCAACCTCGCCGACCGGCGCCAAGTCGTTGTACGCGGCGAACGGCGGCTGCCGTATCGCCCAGACGCTGGCGCAGGAGATCGTTCCGACTGACACGAACCCCATTGTCTGGAACTCCCTGATCTACGACACAACGGGGCCCGGCACGTGGATGCGTCAGTTCAACCAGCTCAACTACAACGTGGGAACGACGTGGTTCTATCATGTGGGCATGTGGAACGACGGCTCCGTCGTAACGCTGCCCTGGTACCACTTCCGAGCACTGGGCAGCGGAGGACCGAACTGGATCGACCTGAACCAGTACGATGCTCCCGGACGATCCGTCGGCTGGCACTGCTTCACGATGGTCCACAAGGGTACCCGGATTGACGTGTATATCGACGGACTCCTGGCCCGCAAGAACATACAACTGAACGCGGCCCCGAAACTGAACTGGCCCCGGATCGGCGCCGGCTATGCGAGCCCAACGACCGCCTATTATGACGACTACTGCATCGAAAGGGGCCCGGTTCGCTTCCTGGAAATCGCGCCGCAGGCGCCCATGGCGCCGACCGTGCGGGGTCCGGTCGTGGCCGGCGATACCACGGTGACCGTCACCGGTGTCGTGGCGGACGCCACCAAGGTGACCGTCTGGGACGATTCTGTGCCTCCGATGTCCATCGGCGTTCTGACCGGCAATCCGGTACCCAGCGAAGGCGGCGTGGTCGTCGTCCCGCTGGCGCGGCCTCTGATTCACCTTGAGCAGATCAAGGCGACCCAGACCAGCGCGTCCGGGACTTCCATCGAGTCGGACGCGCTGGAAGTCGGCAAGGGCAACGGCGCCGTGCTTCTGACGCTGTGCGTCCGGGAGAAGAAGGATGAGGATCCACCGCTCGGCGCGCTGGGAACCCCTGGCACGGTCACGGGCGGTTTTGAATGGATCGGCGCGGCCAGCAAATCTGACGGCGGAGCTCCGCAGGGCAAGCCGGTCAACCCGTCGACGTCGTGGCAGACCATCACGTTTGATCCGGCAACCGATCCGATCATGAACTACCTCTTCGGCAACGACCAGATCGACTCCGCCCTCGGAATCATCGAGCATCTCGCCGTCAGCGTGAACGCGGCGTCTCCAGACCGAAGCACCGGCCCGTACAAACTCTACGTGGACAACGTGGTCAACGTGGGAGCCGGTGAAGGCGGCGCCGATTTCACCATCACCAACTTCGAAACCCACCTCGGCACGCCGCTGCCGATCGGAGACGTGGCGCTGTTCCAGCCTCCGAGGTACTCCGGGTCGACGGATATGCACCTCATTGCGTCACCCAACATCAGCCGGGTGACGGACGTGCGGGGCAATCCGGGACAGTCGGCGCGGCTTTCGTGGTTCTGGAAGGATACGACCGACGCGCGGTGGCTGCGGCTGACCGCCCACAACGCCAGGCACGTTGCCTATCCGGTCGTGGATTTGACCAAACCGATCCGGATGGACGTGCTCTTGTTGCCGGGCTGCTCCACGACGCTCGGAGATCTGAGCGGGAACGGCACGGTCGGCATCGAGGATGTCGCGCCGTTCGTCAATTGCATGGACGGCCCGACGGTCGCGGCCGATCCGTCGTGTGTGTGCGGCGATTTCAACGGCGATGACTACATCGACCTGTTGGACTTCGCCGAATTCCAGGCCGTGTTCGCGCAATAGCGCGGACGGCCGACCTCGCCTTGGGGGCGAGGAAGCATCTGAGTTCGAATCGCCCGCCTGCCGGTCAGCCCGATCGGCAGGCGGGCTTGCTTTTCGAGGGACCGATCGCCGTGATCAGCATCGTGGCGATCCGCGCCGGCTGTTCCACCGTGACACAGTCGGCCAGGTTGCGAGCCATGTCCACGTGGCAGCCCTGAAGCCGGATCGCGTGGTACGCGATGAGCCGCAGCGGAATGACCGTCGGGCGCGGCCGAAGCAGCTCGATCGCCTCGGACACGGGAATCACGTGTCCGGGCCATCGCGGCGATCCGACGATCCCCCTCGACGGCGATCGCCATGACCGTCGTTCCCTCACTGACGATGAGGCTTCGGTATCGGGATTCGCCGGCGCAGTCCACCCCCTGGGGAAGCAGGACAGGCTGTTCCACATCCGGCCAGAATGATCCGACGAGTGCGAGTCAGCTCGCGAGCGCAATCGCGCAGCCCGGCCAGGCAGATGACGCCTTTCCGGACATCAACCCGGCCGGTTCGATTTGTTCGAGCGACCAAGCCACCTCCTGGGTTTCCTGGATCCAAAGGGGGGCCCCCAGGGTCGGCAGGGCCGGGCGCTGCCCCGGATAACCGATGATTCTGCACTTCGCAGGCCCCCTGCTCGGGCCGCCGCGCGGGTCCGGCCGAACTGCCGCTCCTGCTCGTACATGCCGCATCTGCCGGACCATCCCGGCCCGGGGTCCTTCGCCAAACGCCCTTTGGCCGGTGTATCGAACCGCAAAACCGCCTATAATCGCAATCTCGCCCGGGCAGAGCGTCATCAGGGCAGACTGGCAAGGCGATTCGTGGCGAACCTGTTTGAAGAGAAGAGTCGCAAGAACCTCGGGGCGGTGCGGCCTCTAGCTGCCCGGATGCGGCCGCGGTCTCTGGACGAGTTCGTCGGCCAGCAGCACTTCCTGGGCCCGGGCAAGCTGCTGCGAAGGATGCTGCAGGCCGATCGGCTCACCAGCGCGGTGTTCTACGGTCCGCCCGGAACGGGAAAGACCACCCTGGCCCATATCATCGCGGAGATGACCCAGGCGGCATTTGAGGAGCTTCACGCGGCGGCCGTCGGCGTCAAAGAGGTGCGGGACGTACTGGAGCGGGCTCGGCATCGCATCGAGGATGGCGGGCGGCGAACGGTGCTGTTCATTGACGAGTTGCACCGTTTCAACCGGGCACAGCAGGACGTGCTGCTCAATGACGTGGAAAACGCGGTTATCACGCTGATCGGGGCGACGACGGAGAACCCTTTTTTTGCCATCAATTCACCGCTGATCTCCCGGAGCCAGATCTTCCAGTTCGAGCCGCTGTCCCCCCCGGACATTCTGACCCTGCTTCGGCGGGCCCTGACGGACGCGGAGCGGGGACTGGGCCGGTTTTCTGTTGAACTTGCGGACGAGGCCGCGCATCATCTGGCCAAGACGGCCGACGGCGACGCGCGCCGGGCCCTGACCGCCCTGGAGGTGGCGGTCCTTTCGCAGGTGGATTCAGCACATCCCGACCGCCGCGTCATCGTGGACCTGGCCGCGGCGGCCGAGTCGATCCAGCGGAAGGCCCTGCAGTACGATCCGACGGGAGACGCGCACTACGACTGCATCAGTGCGTTCATCAAATCCGTTCGTGGTGGCGATCCGGACGCGGCGATCTACTGGCTGGCCCGGATGCTCGAGGCGGGCGAAGACCCGCGATTCATCGCCCGGCGGCTGGTCATCGCCGCGGCGGAAGACGTTGGAAATGCCGCTCCGTTCGGACTCGTGCTGGCCCAGGCCGCGGCGGACGCAACCATCATGGTCGGAATGCCGGAGTGCCAGCTTCCGTTGGCCCAGGCGGCGATCTATCTGGCCTGTTCGCCGAAGTCCAACGCGTCGGCCCTGGCCATCTGGTCGGCGGCGGAAGATGTGCGGCAGAACCGGACCGTCCCCGTGCCACGTTCCCTTCGGGACACCCACTATCCCGGGGCGGCCCGGCTGGGCGCGGGGGTCGGATACCGCTATCCGCACGACGAGCCGGGAAGCGTGGCGGCCCAGGATTATCTGGGCGTCGATAAGCAGTATTACGTTCCGACGGACCACGGTCAGGAGGTTCGTTTGCGTGAATATCTGGAACGGTTCAGAAAGCTTCGAGCGGAGGGCTGTCCGCCGGCATCGCCTGCGCAGCCGACACCACGGTGAAAAAGGCTCTCAGACAGGAAATCCGCAGCCGATTGGCCCAGTTGTCCCCCAGTGACGTCGCGGCCATGTCGGCCAAGGCGTGCGACCTGCTGGTGGCGCAGCCGGAATTCAAGAGGGCCGAGATCATCATGGTGTTTCTCGCCCGCCCGACGGAGGTGGATACCAAACCGCTGGTGCTGCGGGCGTGGCAGGACCGCAAGCGGATTCTCGCTCCGAAAGTGAGCTGGGAGCAGCGTCGGATGCTTCCGGTGGAGATTCGCTCATTCACCGAGGACCTCACAATCACGCCGATCGGGGTCCGCGAACCGACGACGGGCCCGCCGTACCCCATCTCCCTGATAGACCTGGTGATCGTTCCCGGCTTGGGCTTCGACGAGCACGGGAACCGCCTGGGCCGTGGGCGGGGGTTCTACGACCGCTTTCTGGCTCATCCGGAGTTCCGGGGAGTCTCTTGCGCGATGGCGTTTGAGATGCAGATGACCGAACAGGTGCCTTCCGACGCGCTGGACGTGAGGGTGAAGATGCTGGTCACCGAGGTGAAGGTCCGTCGCTTCGCGTCACCCGGGTGAGCTGCGTACCGGCGTCGCGTCCATCCGAAGCACAGCGTGCAAGAGGCCCACACCAGGTAGATTCCTCCGGTGTCAACTCCCGGTCAACCGTCTTCGCGGATGAGACGACCCCCATTGCAAGCTGACGAGAGGCCGTCATGGGATGGTGATCCCGGACTTACCGGAAATGCTTCCGGCGAGCCTCCTGAAATCATCATAGCAGCTCTGCACCGCGTACACATGGGAGCCCAGTGCCCCATCCGCGGCTTTCAGATGAAACATCGGTTTGAGCGCATCTTGCGCGAGCGGCATGAGGCTGCGATAGTGCTTAAGCAACGCCAGGCAGTTGGGATCGCTCGCAGCCGGCGGAATGGAATCGAAGGGTTCGTTGAGCACCTCAGAACGGTATGTGCGCGGAATCCGTGCCATCCAGCGTTCATACGCCATGACGGGACGATCCAGACGGACCGCGTGCTGGAGGATGACATAGCCGATGGGCGACATGTCGCCGGAAGGAAGAGACAGACTCTCATCGGCGGGCCGCCTTTCGAGTCGGTCGTGCCATTCCGTGCGCCAATCGCGAAGCGTGGGGCCCAGGTTTTTGAGGCCCTGCAGAGAGAACAAGTCGGATGCCAACGGCACGGCAACGAAGTTGGCGGCGATGATGGCGGAACGGTTGATGGCGCCGAGGTTCGGACCGACATCGATAAGGACCAGGTCCGCCGCCCGTTGTTCGGCGGCGCTGAGCAGAATCCGATGGAAGGACGAAACGACCCGAAACGCCGCCTCGTCTCTGTCCATGCATCCTGGCCAAGCGGCCGAGAGCTTCGCCTCGAAGCGGGAGAGCCCAAGGTCGCCAACCACCAGTCCAAGCTTGTCCGTCACGTTCTCCACGTGCGGTTTGGCGATATCGCCGATGCCCCGGAGGATCGGGCCGACCGCCCCGAGAACGCTGTCTGGATGGTCCCCGTCCGGCCACAGCTCCTCAAGCCGGTTTTCGCTGAGAAACATCGAAGAGAGATTGGCCTGAGGGTCAAGATCGGCAGCGACGACTCGCAAACCCAAGTCGGCGTACATCCACGCGAGGTGGTAGACCAGGGAGGTCTTGCCCACGCCCCCTTTATTGTTGAAGAACGCGATCGTCTTCATGAACGGCTCCTCACGGTCGCCAACACGTGCCCGGATTCAACAGTGAACTCCGGAGGCGGGCTGCCGTTCCTTTCCAGTTCTCTTCGGGCGATAGCGATCCCGGCGCCGAATCGCTGCACGTAGCCGAGGATCTTCAGTGCCTCGGCAATCAACGGGTTGCGGTAGTCAGTAATCCCCGGCTGCCCGAAGTTTTCGCGATTCACGATGCCGTAGGGACCGCCGGGACTCAATATCTCGACCCGGTCGGCGAACCAGTATACCCGAACGGGCGCGTGCGTGGCCTCGTATGAACGATGCTGAACCGCGTTTCGTCCGAGCTGACGCAGGGCCTCAACCGGATAGTCCGGTTGTTGCACTTCAACGGGCTGCCCCACAATGCGGCTCGGCACAGACACGTTGATGCTGA
>JBPOIK010000178.1:0-4031 GCA_052034525.1 Planctomycetota bacterium | reverse complement strand
TTGCAGCGCCTTTCTCATGTCCAATCGGCCGCGCACGTAGGGAAGCCGGTCATCTTCTGGAATGTATGCTCTGTAGAATCCCTGCCTCGCACGTGCGAGCACGCGCCTGGCCAAAACCGTTGCAAGCCGCTCGTAGAAATCCTGCAGGCTCTGACATTCGACAGTTCCTTTTTGAAATTCGATAGGCGTGGAGTAGGCATATGCAAGCATTCGAAAGAGATTGTGAAGCCGGATCTTGGGCTGAATAGAAATCGACGTTCCATCCGTAAGAGGAATGTAGCCGATCCAGCCTTGCGGGATAAGTGTCCAGCAATCGTCAAAAAACGACGGAGCGGTCACCACAATTTGCTTGCCGTGCTTCTGTCGAAGCTCGAGTGCTGATTCGTGACGGAATGCGTCCTTGTCGTACCTTTCCGTTACAAATTCCGTCAACTCCAATATGCTTACAACCGATGTCATGGCATTACCTGGGATTTGATCTTGTCCCACGCGAACTGGCTGGCCTTGTCACGCTGGTCGAAGAAATACTCCTCGAGGTACGGTTGTATCTCCATTCTCCAGATGTCCTCGAGTTGAGCGGCAAGGTCCTTCTCGAGGAAGTAAGAAATGCCGACCGCATAGTGAGGGTCGTTTATCTGGTTGTTTATATCGGTAAGGACTTTCACGAGTGATTCTATATCGAGGTCGGAGCTGCCGGAGTGGAAGTTCCTGAGCACATTGAAATCCGGAAACAGGTCAAGGAAGGCGAATCGCCGGCGCAGAGCGTGATCCACGAGTGCGATCGAGCGGTCCGCGGTGTTCATGGTCCCGATGATCCTGACATTCGGGGGGATTTTCAGGGCGCCCCCGCCCGCCAGAGGTACCTTTTGGTCGCGATATTCGAGGAGATACATCAACTCACCAAAAACACGAGACAAATTAGCCCGGTTGATCTCATCGATAATCAGGACGTGAGCATCTGTGTTGGTTTCAGCTTTCCGGCAGAATTCGAGGAATCGGCCCGGCACCATGGTATAGTTCAGAGACCCGTCGGCGCGTGTTTCCGGTCGTATGCCCTGGATGAAGTCCTCGTACGCATAAGCGGGATGGAACTGCACAAGCTCCTTGATGCCTCTTCCGCCCGCAATAAGATGCTTTGCCAGTCGCTCTGCCACGTAGGTCTTGCCTGTGCCCGGAGGACCATAGATGATGGCCTGGCCCTTGCGGTTGATGGCGCGGATCCATCGTTCGAGAGTCTTCAGCGCGATGCCTGTTTCCTCTGCGCAGTCTGAGAGCGGATAGGGAGGGTTCACAGAGGGGATTATCTTTATGGCTTCAATTTCCTCAAATTTTTCCCGCGAGATCTCGATAAGACTTCTCTTCCATCCCCCCTCACTAATCTGCCGCGGCGTAGTGTCGTCCCAGCGGACTTTTCGCCGGTGACGACGCTTCACCTCTTTCCCCTCTGATTTGAAGTAATAATCTCCGACTATCGTGCCGATCCCGACCACTTCATTTGTTCCTCTATTCGCGATGACGCGATCACCAATCTTCACGTCCTTCGCAAACTTCCAGACCTGGTTGAGCCGGCTCTTTGTATGGGTTGGTATTCTCGCCGCAAGTTGATCGCGGCGCTCGTCAAATTCCTTCTTCGACAAAGCCGATATATCGCCAAGCTCGTCCCATCCGATGAGCACGCACTCTTCCTCGAAACACTCCCCCCATTGCTCTGCTGATGGCCCGGGAGCGATCTTCCAGTACCGCATCTCCGGCGTATCAACAGCTCCGGACTCTTCGGAATCCACGTAGTACTTCTTCTCGGCACTCATCCAATGGGCGAACATATCGAAGAGATCAGGATTTGAAAGCCCGCAGGTCTCGTGTTGTTGCAGAACGCCTTCCACGCTGCCGATAAGCTGCTTCTGTGTTTCAAGAACATCGGGATAGCTTTGAATACTCAGCTTGAAATTGGTGCCTGCAAAGTGGTTTACAACGCGATACGCCTTCTTGTTGACAAGATAGAACTCATCAGGGTTCACTGCGTTCAGAATAGGACTGAGCATCCCCGCCTTAAGCCCTTTGGAGTGCGGTGAACCCGCGAAGCGGAGGCAGACGTCGCGAAGCTCACGCGGCGAACTCTGACAGCGATTCACAAATTCAAGTATGGCCGCGGCAATCGCGGGCCAATCTTCGGCCTTTACCCAGCCCGCGTTCTCGAACTTCGTTCTGATATCGCCATTGAGCGCGGGAGCGATTGATATCCATGCTCCCCTCTCTGTGTTCTTGGGCGTATCGCTATGGGGCAGGAGCTTTAACAGAACGAAATCCGTCACGTCTTCGCCCGCGTCCTGCATCCGGATCGCCTCTTCGAAATTCTTGCGGCCTTCCTCGCGCGACTGTGAATGTCGGCGAGCGTGGTCCTGACCCACTTCCAGAGTCAGATAGGATTCAACAAACTCCGCGTAAAGTTCCGCGAAGTCGTCTCCCTTCGCTTTGCTGGACGCAGCCTTGTTCTTTCCGTAGGAAGCACAGACCCACACAAGGCTTTGGATGTCAATCATGTCCTGCGGACCGAACGCTTCGAGCGCTGCCCGCAACTCGTTCATCACGTGGCAAATCGACGCATACGATTCGCCTGAAGGAGCGGTTGCAAGGTCCGGAGAAGCACCGAGAAGGGAAAGAAAGTCTCGAGTGGCGCTTGGTTTCACGAAGAACTCGCTCTCGGGATGGCAGAAGAAGAGAAAATAGGTGGGGAATGCCCACTTGACGCAACTTGAGGGAATGCCCGCCTCGCGAATATACGCGAAGTAAGCATCGAGCCGGGAATCCGCGGGTCCCGCACCGTGGACCAGTTCAAAAAAAGCCTCGCAAAACCGTTGCTGATCGAGTCCTTCAACGTGCAGGACATTCAGGTCTCCGCGAGAAGGCATCCTCAGCCAAAGCAGATTGCTCGCGCCTCCAACGGTCTTGATTCGTTCGATGATCTGCAAATAATCTCGGCCATCCAGCAATTCCCGAAGGGCATCGTGCCCCAGAAGATCTTGGGCCTTCTGGGCGGTCTTTCGTTTGTACGCGACCTCATCCGCAACAAATTGCGCATGTTGAAAGCCGTCCCAGTCCGGATAGTGTTGCCTCATGCACTCAACTAACTTGTCCGCGATAGTGTTGTCAATCATGGCGCAAATACTCCTTACGAAACCACTTTATTGAGGCTCCTGCGTATCGTTGAAGAGATATTCAGAACGCCTGGATAACCCCCGCCTACTCTTTCCTTTTACTGTACTCCTCATCGCTGTTTGTCAACAACTGGCATATATCCAGCTTGTTGCTATATCTGAAGACAATGAGGAAGTCCCAACAGAACAGAGTGACAACTGCTCTTTATGTGGATCGGGCGCTCTGAATCCCAACGGGGAGCCAGATGCATACCTCGATCCGGGATATCACAGATCGGCGGAGGTTGCTCGTATAGTGAAAGCATGATCGCGGCCTCAAGTCGTTCGAGAATGCGCTTTTCCTTTCCCCGTTCGCCAAGATCTGCGACGAATATCCGGAACGCCGCGAGCTGCCTGTGGACGGCCTCGACGATCATCGATTTTCGTTCCTCGAACTCATCTCGATGCTCACGTTCGTAATACCATCCGTGCCATATCTCCTGGCGGACCCCTTGTTGCGCGGCTGCGATGTCCAGCACGGTGTACTTTCCATCCAGATAGTTTTGCGTATGCTCCCGGAAGCGCACAGGGACTCGCCGCTGAGTAATCCCCGCCGCATAGATCAAATAGCCTTGCTGGTATTCGAACGTCTGCAGATAGACGCCCGGTATCCTTGGGATGGGATTCAGTCCGTTCTCGCTCTCGTATCCCGGCCAGCCGTAAGGGCCGTCCCACGTGATTTCGATTGTCTCAGATTCACGAATCATCACTCATCCCCCTCCGGCCCTGGGAGCGCGCACATTTCGTCTGCCTGGAGGGCGCGGGGGGCGGTGTCGATGGTGTCGAGGACGTCGATGTCTTTCTCGGTGGCCGCGCCAAGCTCTTTGAACCGGCGTG
>JBPOIK010000008.1:0-110787 GCA_052034525.1 Planctomycetota bacterium | reverse complement strand
TCACCACGACCTTCATGCCCGTCCGGAACGGCATCGGAATACAGCAGTTGAAGCTCCGACCTTCCGGGTTACCGAACAACGCGGATTGAAACGGCGCCAACCGGCCCAGGCCCATCCCGAAAAAATCGCCCAGCGGCGCACTGACGGCCGGTCTCGACTCGCCATCCCAGTAGAAATCGAGCCGCAGCCCGCGCAACACCTTCGGAATCCGCTTGCCGACGGTCGCCCAGATGCGGCGGATAGTGCCGCTGCTGCCGATCACTTCGGCCAGCACGCGCTGCTCCCCCGCGCCCAGCGGAAAGCAGGGGGAGCCCTTCCGGCCGCCGTTGGCCCGGGCGGCTCTCCCTTTTTCGCCTTTCCAGTTCTCCGGGCTGGACCAGCGGGTTGTGACACCCTGGGGCACCACATACAACCGGCTTGCGTCGTCGTTCATCGTGTTCTCCTTCGCCGGACGGAACCTCCGCCGCCGGCACGACCCTCCCCCGTGTCATTGCTGACGAAAACGCGGCGGAATCGCTCAAGACTTCCAGGTCTCGGCGATCTCAATCGCCTTCAACATTCCCGTCGCCTTGTTGATGGTTTCTTTGTACTCGTTGGCAGGAATGGAATCGGCCACAATGCCCGCGCCGACCTGGGCGTCCACCGTGTAGCCGGGCCCGTCCGCTTTCCGACGGATCACCAGGGTGCGCAACGCGATGCACGTATCCATGTTGCCGGCGAAGTCCACGTAACCCACCGCGCCGGCGTACGGACCACGCCGGGTCGGCTCCAGCTCGTCGATGATCTCCATGGCCCGGATCTTCGGCGCCCCGCTCACCGTTCCCACCGGCAGCACTGCCCGCAACGCATCGAACGCCGTGCGACCCGGTGCCAGCAGCCCCGTCACACTCGTGCAGATGTGCATGACGTGGCTGTACCGCTCCACCGTCATCACGTCGTCCAGCCGCACGGACCCAAGCTGCGCCACCCGACCAATATCGTTGCGGCCCAGGTCCACCAGCATCACATGCTCGGCCCGCTCCTTCGAATCCGCCAGCAACTCGGCCTCCAGAGCCAGATCCTCGCCGGGCGTGCGACCGCGCCGGCGCGTGCCGGCCAGTGGGCGGGACATGACGACACGATCCTCCACCCGGCAAAGTACTTCCGGCGACGCCCCCACCTGGGTGAACTGCGGGGTCTTGAGATAGAACATGAACGGCGACGGGTTGATCGTACGCAGGGCTCGATAGATGCTGAAGGGCGTGGCCTGGGTATCTACCGTAAGCCTTTGCGATAAAACCACTTGGAAGATGTCGCCGTTCCGGATGTACTCGCGGCAGCGCTCCACCGCGGCCTCAAACGCGCTTCGCTCGAAGTTGCTCGCAAAGTGCCGGCTGGACGGCCCTGACCCCGGCGGCATGAACGTGATGGGTTCCGGACGGGGGGCGGCAAGCGTGTCGATGATCCGCCTGATATTCTGCGTCGCCCGGGTGTAGCCGGCGTCCGCCCCGTCCCGATCGACGTGGGCGTGGGCCACCACCTTCACCAGCTTCTGCACATGGTCGAAGATGACCATCGTGTCGTACAACCCGAACAGCATGTCCGGCAGGCCGCGATCATCGGGGGGCGCGTTGGGAAGCCGCTCGTAATACCGGACGGCATCATAGCCGGCGTACCCTACCGCCCCACCCACAAACCTCGGCAATTCCGGAAGATGCGCCGCGCGGTACCCTCGCAGCAGATCCTCCAGCAGGAGCAGGGGGTCTTCAGCCTCGGTCGTGCGGACGGCCTGTCCTTCCCGGATCGTGACGGCGTGTCGCACGGCCTCGAACACCGCGATCGGATCGGCCGCGATGAACGAATACCGCGCGATCTTCTCACCCCCCACCACGCTTTCCAGCAGAAAGGCGTGCTCCGTCCGCTCTGCCAGACGGGCGAAGGCCGACACCGGCGTGAGCTGGTCGCTGAGCAACTGGCTGTAGACCGGAACGGTGTTCCATTTGCGTGCCAAAGCGTCAAAAGTCGTGCGATCCGGCAGAAAAGACAGCATGGCGGCGATGGTAGGTTCGTCGCCAAACAGGGTCAAGCAGCCGTGACAGATCGGGCGACCGCCCGTACACTCCACACGCCGTACGTCGGCGCCCAAGACCGTGTATACAGTAGCCGTCACATCCAGATTTCAGGCAACACACGCGCTACGCATGTACGACGGGACGTTGGAGCCCGCCCACGCGCACACGTGGTGTGTGCGGGCGTGTTTCGCAAGCCAGGGACTGGATCGGATCGGGGTGGTGGTGGATTTTACGTACGTCCGAGAACAATTGACGCGGATCGTGGAAAAAATCGCCGGAACCTCCCTGAACGAATGGCCGGTCTTGCAGGGAGCGAGCCCCTCCGCCGAACACGTGGCCGCCGCGTTTTTCCGGGTTCTAAGCGGCGATCCGCGGTTGGCACCAACGCTCTGTGGGGTCTACGTCCGGGAGGCTCCGGGCTGCGAAGCGGGGTACGTTCCTGAAGGATTCCCGCCAGGGCTGATGGACAGACCGATAATTGACGATAAAGCCTTGGAAGACTAGAATTTGCCGCCCCCGGAGAGGCGGCGGGGTTCCGGGCGTCAGGGCTGCGGGGCCGGGCTGAAATTCGCGTTATGGTAACGGCGGGCTGATGGCCCCGTTGCCGCCGAGCCGATAAAGCTGCGGTTCCGCGTGGAATGTGGTGCCCGCATGGGGGGCCGCCGACCGACCCAGCGGTTCCATCCGAGTGAGAACGATGGGAATTCTCTGCCAGCGTTGCCATCAGGTGCCCGCGACCGTCCATCTGACGGACGTGCTGCCAAGCGGGGAGAAGCGTGAACGGCATCTCTGCGAGGGCTGCGCCCAGAACGAGGGCCTGCTGCTCAAGCCGCAGGAGGGCATCACGTCCATTCTGGAAAAGTTCGTCAAACACGGAGCATCGGTGCAACAGACAGCCAAACTGCAGTGCCCCGAATGCGGGATCAGTTGGCGCGAGTTTCGAAGCCAGGGGGTTCTCGGCTGCCCCCATGATTACGAAGTGTTCGCGGAGCACCTGGTGCCACTGGTCGAACGAGCCCACGAGGGCGCTTCGACGCATGTCGGCAAGGTGCCGGCCAGCTCGGGCGTGTCGGCAAAGCGACAGGCCCGTCTGGTCCAGCTCCGGCGGGAACTCGCCCAGGCGGTGGACCGAGAGGATTATGAACGTGCCGCACAGCTCAGGGACGAGATCAAGGCAGTGGAAGATGGGCCCAATTGACGACATGGCGAAGACGACCGGGGCCTGGCTCCGGTCGGGAGGCCCGATGTGCGACGTGGTCATCTCCTCGCGCATTCGCCTGGCCCGGAACGTCAAGGGGTTCCCGTTTCTCGCCAAGGCGGGCGAAACCGAGCGGAAGGAGATTTTCCGCACCCTCACCGATCGCATCAGCGAAACGGAAATCGCCAAAGACTCGGTCATCATCGATTTCGAGGAACTCTCCGCGCTGGATCGGGAGCTCTTGGTGGAACGCCACCTCATCAGCCGCCAGCACGCGGAAGGCGAGGGCAGCCGGGGAGCCGTCATTTCCCTGCGGGAAGACCGCTCCCTGATGATCAACGAGGAGGATCATCTGCGAATGCAGGTGCTGGCCAGCGGTTTGCAGCTCGATGCGCTCTGGAAGGAAATCAACCGGATCGATGACCTGATCGAGGCCGGCATTGAATACGCTTTTCATCCCAGATTCGGCTACCTGACCGCGTGCCCCACAAACGTCGGCACGGGCATTCGCGTCTCCGTGATGCTGCACCTGCCCGCCATGAAGCTGACTCAGGAAATCGAACGCGTGCTGCGCGCCGCCCGCGACATGCGGCTGGCCGTACGCGGCCTCTACGGCGAAGGCACGGAGGCTATCGGCGACTTCTTTCAGGTATCCAACCAGACGACGCTGGGAAAGAGCGAAGAGGAGATCGTTCGCGAGTTCGCCCAGGACATCATCCCGCAGATTGTGGACTACGAACTGCGCGCCCGCGAAACCCTCGCCGCCGAACGCGCCTACCAGTTGGACGACAAGGTCTGGCGGGCCGTAAGCATCCTGGGCAACGCCCGCTCCATGAGCGCGGAAGAATCCCTCTTCCTCCTGTCCCACGTCCGCATGGGCGTGCATATGGGCCGCTACAAGGCCGTTGACATGGGTCTGCTCAACGAGCTCTTTCTCCAGACCCAGCCGGCCCACCTCCAGAAACTGCACGGCTCTGCGCTGGACGGCGAGTCACGCAGCATCGTTCGGGCCGAGTACTTCCGCCGCAGACTCGGTGGCAACAATTGACCTGGCCAGATTCCGAACCCCGAAATGAGATGCCTTGAATGCGGGGAACGGGTCGTGGCGCTTCACGTCCCGCTCCAGGTTCTCCCGGCATAACCGAAAACCGCTCTCACGCGCGGACCTTCAGACGCGGATGGTATCCAACGCAGCAGCGCAAAGGGCGCAGCACGCGCCTCCTGCCCTGTAGCGGCCGACACCCGCGTGGAAAATAGGAAAAATGGGGAACCGGGAGAAGCTGCCCCATCGCTGCCCGCATTCTCTGTTCAAGCGCCAGACCCAGGAGTTCACGCGATTTCGCCTGGCGTGACGATGTGTAGGAAGCAAGCGGGGTTGCCGGACCACGCGAACGAGTACAAAGCCCCGCGACCACCCGCGGGACGCCCGGCCGAGCGCCCGAACGTCTGAGCGATCGGCCGGCGTCCGCTGCGGGACTCCACGCCGGGTTTGCCGATGCGCCACGCCGGACAGGAGGCCCCTATGAACCGTTCACACCGCTCAAAATCCCATTTGGGCAAAGCCCGCTTCAGGCACGAGAGGCGGCGTGCCGATCGGATGTATCACCAGCTTCTGATCGCCGACTTCCTGAATGAACCGGATGAACCCGGGGATTGCCCCGTGATCCGTCGATCCGGGGGCGAGCCGGCAGTGCTTCGCGCCGCGCCCACCGCCGTTCGTGTCATCGAACCCCTGGAGCGTGTCGGTTCGGGCGGCGTGCAGGGGTGCCCGGCCATCATCACGCCGCGTACGGCGGGCGCCAACCCGGCGATTGCCGGGGCTGCGGTGCGTGTACGAACCCGGAGGACGGGGTTTCGTTGGCGTGCAATGCTCACCGGCTTTCTGGCGACAGCAATTCCCGGAGCGGGCTTGTTGCTGTTGCTGTCGTTCCTGAGCGGCTGATCCCAGCGGGGGGCCGCCCATCGTAAGCGGACCGTGGCGACGCCGATCGCGCGATCCGATCCCCTCGGAATCGGGCCCGCGGCCGACCGCAATCCCCGCCCTGTTCGCTGCTTGACATCACAGGAAGCAAACCACACAATCACAGCGATGTACTGGGTAGCCCTGGGGTCCGCGCTGCCCCGGCGCGTGGGGTGGCGCGGTTCCGCGGAGCCCCACCGGAGATCCCCCGCGACGGGATCCCGCCGTATGATCGTCCCCGGAGCTATGGAGCGTCGGGGCGACCTCCAGTTGATGGCCAGCCTGCACCGGAGGAATTTTCTATGCCCGCTGCCCGAGGGGCCACACAGCCGGGATTTTCCGCCGCCCATATCTGGATGATCTCGTTCGCCGTGCTCTGGCTGATCGCGACCGGTCTGTTGGTCTGGGTTTATACGGACCAGGAGAAGGTGGTGACGGAGAACGACGACCTCCGGCGGGAGAACAGCAAGCTGATCAGCCCGAACGAGAAGACGCTGCCCTATTACGGCAAAGGGCAGCCGGGAGTGGCTTCCGTGGTGGGCCTGCTGGAGCAAGACCGGGCCCGGACCGCGGAACTGGCGACCGGCCAGCCGGATAACACCCCCGCCGCGATCAAGAGCGAGCTGGACGCCCTTGTGGACCGGATCCGGTCGGAAAAACACGTGTCGGATCCCGGCGGCTTCACGAACGTCTCGGCTCTGGAAGCCCTGCGGTTGCTGGATTCAGAGTGCACGAAGCTCCATACCCGCTGTACAGACGCGGAGAACCAGGTCCGCGAACTGACGGATCAGGTCAAGAGCATGGCCGATGCGTTGGCGACTATACACAAGGAGAACCAGGCCCAGTCCGACGCCGGTGCACGAAAGCTGGACGAGAAACTCCGGGAATGGGAACAGAGCCAGGAGGCCCACCGCAGGCAGATCGCAAGTTTTCAGAAAGACCTGGAGGACTTCCGGCAGCAGGCTTCACGAAACATCGATGAACTGAAAATCAAGCGTGACAGCTTCGAGAAAGATCTTACCGATATCCAGCAGAAGTACTCCGATCTGCGCAAGAAGCTTGGCGAGCTCCAGATCACGCCGGTTCCCCTGCAGACGCTCCGCCAACCGGACGGCGTGGTGCTTACCGCCAAGCCGGGCGAAGACGTGGTCTACATCAACCTCGGGCAGGACGCTCAACTCACCTTGGGACTGCAATTCGCGGTGTATTCACCCGATACGGGCATTCCGGCGGACGGCCAGTCCAAGGCCCGGGTGGAAGTGGTGTCCATCTACGAGCGCACGGCCGCCTGCAAAATCGTCGAGAAGTCGCCCAACGAGCTGATTCTGGAGGGCGATCTGATCGCCAATCCGATTTACGATCGTTCCCGGCCGCTCACGTTCCTGGTTCTCGGCGAGTTTGATCTCAACCATGATGATCGCGTGGATCCCGACGGTGCGGCCAAGATCAAGGCGCTGATTGAGAACTGGGGCGGCCGAACGACCGATACGGTTTCGTCGCGTCTGGATTTTGTGGTCGTCGGTTCTCCGCCGCGTGAGCCGCGTGTGTTCGGGGAAGCGACGGCGGAGGCCGTGGAGCGAAATCGGGAGATCACCCGACAGTTTGAAGAGTATACCCGGCAGTTGGAGACGGCAAACTCGCTCTCCATCCCCGTGCTCCCGCCGCCGGTCTTTCTGCGGTTTCTGGGGTATCGAGAAACGGATCCGTTCCCCCAGTTCTGAGAGCCGGTCCCGGCGCCCGGAGGAGAGGCGGACGGCAGTGGCAACGACCGGCCGACGGTTCGTCCAAAGGGGCTGTTTGCGTCGGCAGGCGGAAGCGTGATGGAGAAAGGGGTTTGTGGCCGGCCGGGCGGCCTGGTGGCCGCGACTTGGCCGGCACCGACCCGGTCTGGCGGGGAGTGTCCGGGGGTTGTCCGCATCAGCGTTTCAGTTACAGATTGTCGCCGGCTGGCTTACGGACAGCCTGGTCCGTAACTGGGCCCTGCTGAGCATTTTCTGTACGCTTGCCCTCCTGATCGCGATTCCCGCGGTGGTGCTGCGGCGTTACGTCAATCTCATCATCAACATCTTCGATGACACGCCTCCGCCGCTGTCCATGGATCTGCGCGACTACGAACGGCTGGAGGGCAAACCGGTGTCCTTCCGCGCGTTTGACGGTCACGCCCTGCAGGGGATCCTGCTGCAAGGCAACCCCCAACAGGCCCGCAGAGGAATGATTGTCTTCGCCCATGAGTACGGCAGCAACGCGTACAGTTGCTCCCGATACTGTCGTCCGCTCCTGGAGGCGGGCTACGACGTGTTCACCTTCGATTTCCGGGGACACGGGCAGTCCGGCGGCGAGGACGGATACAAGCCGCGCCAATGGGCCAGCGACCGCGAGTTGGCCGACATGCTGGGCGCGATTGCGTTCGTGGAGGATTACCTGGAGCGACAGGACTATCCCCGGGAAATGGGTCTGTTCGGCATCTCCCGCGGCGGCGCCAGCGCCATCCTGGCGTCCGTGAACGTGGGCAGCGTGAAGGCCATTCTGACGGACGGGGCGTTCAGCAGCGACAGCACGCTGGAATACCTGATGCAGCGGTGGGTCAGCATTTTCGCGAAGGTGCGGTTGATCTACGAGAACCATCCGCCGGCCTTCTGGCGGTTTCTGCGCTGGCTCACCTTCCGCGAGTGCCGGCGCCGTTTCAACTGCCGGTACCCGTCGGTGCGAAAGGCCATAGGGCGAATCCGCGCGACGCCGGTCTTTTTCATCCACGGACAGCGCGACAGCTACATTCCGGTGGCCCAATCGCAGATGCTTTATGACCTGGCGGGGGAAAAGAAATATCTCTGGATTGTCCCGCGGGCCAAGCACAACCAGTGCGTGATCCAGGCCCCCCAGGAGTACGCCCGACGCACCGTCCAGTTCTTCGATCGGCATCTGTTCGGTCAGATCGACAGCGACGAACCGGTCTCACGAGTACGGCCAAGCGACCAGACCCTGCCCGCGGTCGATCCTCCAAGGCTCGCGCGCCGCCGCTTCACGCATCTGACGCACCGCCGCGTTCGTCACTGACTATGTGGCTCTGAACACACGATGGGCGCGACCCGGGGCGATTGACACGCGGGCTGACCCTACCTGCCGGCCGGAACCCCGAAAACCCAGCGGCCGGTCAGCGGGTCGAACCAGTCCTGGCCGCCGGCACGGTTGGGAACACCGTAATACCAGCGGCCGGTCGTCGGATTCAGGAAATCCACAGTGCGGTCGGAATTGAGGAATCCTACTGCGGATCGACCGGTGACGGTGTCATAAGCGTGCATCTGGTATCGACCGGCCGGCTGGACTCTGTAGCGCGACCACAGATCAAGAATGGCCGTCCGCTGATTTCGATCCGGCCAGCGCTGCGGCTGAATGCGACGAGCCCAGTACTGCGTCTTCTGCATCGTTTCGGCAGTGTTGGTCGGACGGTTCCACCACGGAGGGTAGGACGCGGAGTCCCACGCGTTGGCCGCGAACCGGGCCGGCGGGCCCACCGAACTGGACGATCGAACGGCGGACCGCTCCGACGCGGCCGACCGCCGCGACCGCACCGGGGTCAGACGCGCGACATCGACCGGACCGCGCGTGAGGCGACCGGTGCGCGGATCGCGCAGATCACGGGGATCTCTGCGGCGCGCATAGGGACGGGTTGCCTGGTAGAACAAAGGCCCTTTTGAGGTCAATTCGTACGGAGCGGCGGCTTCGGCGGCGGGCTCGGCCGGCTGTGTCGCGGGCGGCGGATTCTGTACCGTCGGATCCACCGGCAGCGTCGAAGGGGAATCAGCGGTCGCCGTGGCTGCCCAAGCTGTCCAAAGCAGCCACAGACCCGCCGCTACACGTGAGGTTATGCACATGCGGATACCCCCTGCTCGGCGATCGGGGCAAACCCGGAGCCGACCGGCTTGCCAACCCAAGTATAGCGCGGTTCCACACGGGCCGCAAACCGCCGGAGCGCGGCACGGCGGAACCATCCGGCAGTTGCCGGGCTTGGAAACACCGGCTTCAACATGCCGGGTCAAGCGTATCTTGAACGCTCTTGGTCAGCGGGGTGCGGGGCAGCCACCCACAGTGCGCCGTGAGCTTTCCATGGCTGCCGTACACAACGGACACGTCCGCGACGCCACGCAGGCGAGCCGAATCCACCTCCACCCGCACGGCAACCCCGCTTGCGTTGATCATCGCGTCCAGCAGATCGCCCACCCGGGTGGGCCGCCCGCTGCAGAGGTTGAACACGCCGCCCGGAGCCGGTTTTTCGCAGAGCATCCAAATCGCCTCGACCGCGTCGTGTACGTCGAGGAAGTCACGCTGGCTGTCCAGGTTGCCAACCCGAACCGTGCCGCCGCCCGCCTGGACAGTCTGCCGCAGTTGCTCGGCAAACGCTCCCGGCGCCAGCCGAGCGGTGACCCCCCGACCGATCAACTGGAAAGGTCGGATGACCGTTACGCCCAGGCCGTAGGTGCGGTGGTAGAAAACGGCTGCCTCCGTGGCCAGCCACTTGCTGAATCCATACGGCGTGACGGGTCGACAGGGTACGTCCTCCGTCACGGGCAGTTGGTCCGGCTGGATATGGCCATACTCCGCCGCCGAGCCCGTGGTGACAACCACCGCCTGCGGCGTCTCCGCGCGAACCGCCTCCAGAACGGCGATCAGCGCCGCGGTGTTCGCGCGAAAGACGGCCAGTGTGTCATCCGTGCCGAACTGTCCGGCCAGGTGTGCGACGACATCCGGCTTCTCGCGGCGAATGAGCTCGCGTACGGCCGTCGGCGCGGACAGGTCTATTGGGCAGAAGACATCGCAAACGGGCGGGTCCGCGGCGGGCAGGTCGGCGGCAAGGATGGTCGGGCGACCGGGCAGACCGGCCAGGTACGCACACAAATGTCGGCCGAAGAAGCCGGCGGCTCCGGTGACCAGAACTCGTCTGCGCTGGGCTTCCATGATCCGCGGCTCCGGATTGCGGTAAGCGGTTTTTCTACTCGATGCTCGCGCGGTGAGCAAGCAGAGCTGGAGATACGCCCGAAGCCGCGACGTCGAACGCCCGATCTGCCGATTCGGCGGGTCCGCGCTGGCACACGGCGCCGGACGCAGTATGATGAAAGCCGGGTCCGGTCGAACGACAACAATCCAACGGTCCGGATCTGCGTCGGGCATGAGCGAAACACGGCCATTTTCGTGGCAGACTGCCGTCCGCGCCGTCGCGGACGTGCTGTACCCACCGACCTGCCTGCTGTGCGGTCGTCCGGACCCGCCTTCGCGGGATTTCTGCCCGGATTGCCAGGCGGCGTTGGCCCGATCACGCAGCATTCCGTTCTGCACGCGATGCGGCACGACCGTCGGCCCGTTCGCCGGCACGATGGACGGCTGTCCATCCTGCCGGACACGGCCGGTGCCGGCGGCGGGCTTCGTGCGAGTGGGCGAGTTCTCCGGCGCACTGGCGGAATTGATTCGGGCGTTCAAGTTTCAGGGGCGCGACGAGCTGGGGCGGCGCCTCGGCGAGCTGCTGGGCGATGCCTTGCGGTCCGCGCCGTGGCTTCCCGCGATCGACGTGCTCACCTGGGTTCCAACCTGCTGGCAGCATCGCCTGACGCGGCGCACGCATGCAACGACGGCCCTGGCGCCGCACGCCGCCCGACGGGCCGGGCGACCCCTGCGGAGACTGCTGCGGCGCGTGCGGGGCGGACGACATCAGGTGGGGCTGCCCCGGCTGGAGCGCATCAGGAATATCAAGGGCTGTTTTCGCATCGCCCGCGGCGTTCGGCTCGATCGGGCGGTGATCGGACTGCTTGACGACGTGGCCACCACCGGGGCCACCGTCCTGGAGTGTGTCAGCGTGTTGAAGCGGGCCGGCGCCCGCCGGGTGTACGTGGGGATCCTGGCCCACGCGGGCGGATTGCCGGACCTTCCGCGTGACGTGTGATGGGCGGCTCAGGCCGCGGGAGTGCATCGCCATGACACCAGACAGACCGGTACAGTTTGGCATCCTCGGGGCCGGAAGAATCTCGTGTAACGCAATGGCCCCCGCCCTGAAGGCCGCCGCGAATGCGGAGCTGGTGGCCGTCGCGAGCCGCGATCCGGCGCGCGCCGAGAGCCTCTCGCCTCGACGGACGTACGACGAGTATCTGGCGCTCCTGGACGACGCCGAGGTGGAGGCGGTATACATCGGCACTCATAACGGACTGCACAAATCTCTCACCCTGGCGGCCCTGGAGCGGGGCAAGCACGTCCTGTGCGAAAAACCGCTGGCCTGCAACGCCAAAGAGGCGGCGGAGATGGTCGACGCCGCCGCCCGGCACGGTCGGATGCTTATGGAAGCGTTCATGTACCGCTATCACCCGCAGGTGGCCGAACTGGTCGGCCGCGTGCGGGCCGGCGCCATCGGCACGCTCAAGACGGTGGAGGCGAGCTTCAGCTTTCATCACACGGACGAACAGGATGTGCGGTATCGCGCGGACTGGGGCGGCGGAGCTTTGTTGGATCTGGGCTGTTACTGCGTGAACGTGTGTCGCCTGCTCTTCAACGGCCAGCCGGCAGCAGCGACCGCCGAGGGAACGTTCCATCCGACCTGCGGCGTAGATCTGTGCGTTCATGGCGTGCTGGACTTCGGCGACGGACGACACGGGGTGATCTCGTGCGGGTTCGACGCCGGCCCGCGCGACCACGTCTACGCCGTCGGCACGCATGGTACGCTGGCCCTCACGAGAGCCTTCGCCAGCCACCGCCGGTCGACCGTGCTGATCGAGCGGAAGAACGGCGACTCGACCGAAACGGCTTTTCCAGCCGCCAACCTGTTCCAGTTGGAAGTGGAGGACTTCGCCCGGGCGGTGCGCACCGGCCAGCCGCCTCTGATGCCCCCGGACGACGGCCTGCTGAACGCCCGCGTGCTGGACGCTCTGCTCTACGGCGCTCGCAGCGGCGGCACCCGCTTCGCCGTGGAAGCGTAGGGCGGACGCGCCGTCTATTCCGCTTCGTAAAGCGCCTGTTCGCGGAGAGATTCGGCACGCTGAAGCAGCTCTTCACGATCGCACGCCACGGCGGGTTCCAGAACATAGCTGACCGAACGCTGGTCGTGTATCTGGCCTGGCCAGAGCACTTCGGCGAAGAAATCGACCGGGGGAAGCTGATACCAGGGCTCGTTCACTCGCTCGCTCGTCTGCAGGGTGGCGTAGCCCTCTTTGCGCAGGATGACGTCGTAGTCGCCGTACCAGAGGAAATCCACGCTTACCGGGGTCCGGCCCACCTCCGCGTCGTTCAGGTATACGATCGCCCCCTGGGGATCGGAGTTGATGGTCAGCGTGCGCCGCACGCAGCCGATGCCGGCCAGCACAAGAGCGACCATCAGAACAACCCGGAACGCCCGAACGGCTTGTTGTGTATGTGCGATCATGTGCCGATCCTCGTGCAGGCGGCGTTGAATCGTGCTCCGGCGGTTGGCCGCCTCGGCGACTGCGAGGCACCGGCGGCGAATCATACGTTCCCGCGCCGGCAACCCCGCCCAACGGCCCAATGATCCGGCCCATCCTGGAGAAATGCAAGCCGATTCCGGGGCCGGAATCGGCCCCCCGTTGCGGGAAGAGGTATTCGGCGTCTTCACAGGCTTCACGATGCGCGGCGGCTAAGAAGCCGTCCGGCATCCGCGCCGACGACCCGCCCTTGCTGCCCCGAATCGCTCTGCGGATCGTTCAGGTTGCCTTCGATCTGCGCACGCCATGCCGTTCGTGGAGCAAACGGTCCGGCTGCAATCGCGCGTGTGTGTCCGCACGGTTGGGACAGCACTTCGAGCACGACGCGAAGGCCGTATTGGTGGCTCCTCGAATACCCATCCGCAACCGTGTCCCGGTGGCGTTCAATCAACTCGTCGATGGTGAAATTCCCGTGCAGCGTCACACGGTTGCGGCGGCTGGTCGCCGTCGAAGGAAGCTTCGCCGTACTGTCTTCCCATTCGGCGATCAGCCGTGCATAGGTCTGGCGGCTCTCCGGTGGCCCGTACGGTCCGAGCCAGTAGTCGCGGCGCTAGCCGGTTACGGCGTCTCGCAGCATGACGCAGGCGACGGAATTGTCACGGACAGTGCGGCAACGGTAGGCAGGAAGCTGTTTTGTGCGGCTCATGGCAGTCGCGCGGAGCGCGCTCCGCGCTTTTCACCATTCGCCGCCTGAGGACTTCGCGTTGCGATTGTCTGCAACTATCGCTACGCCTTGATGTTGCGCTACTGGAGCCGATCGGACTCGAACCGACGACCTACTGGTTGCAAACCAGTCGCTCTCCCAACTGAGCTACGGCCCCGTATGGCGTGTCGGCCACCACTGAGCACCGGGATACGCCGGGCAGCGCCGGGGGGCTTGTGGGCGTCCCCTGTGCGTATCGGGACGATATTGCCGCCGCCGCGGCATGTCAAACTCGCACATGAGCTACCGCACGGGTCGGAGGCGCATAACCTCGCCACTGCCCACGCTGCCAATGGACAGATCCGCGTTGACCCGCCCGCCGGGGCGGGGACAATTTCCCGCATGTCGGGTGGCAGCAGGCTCGAAATCGTGGTCGGGACGAGGGGTTCCCTGCTGGCCGTCGCTCAGACGGGCTGGGTGGTCGACCAGATTCGAACCCACCACCCGGACCTGGTTGTCCGGACGAGACAAATCACGACTACCGGCGACCGCGACCAGACGACCCCCCTGCCGGAGGTCGGACAGAAGGGGATATTCACGAAGGAGCTTGAAGAGGCGCTGCTGGCCGGCGCTATCGATCTGGCCGTTCACTCGGCCAAGGACCTGCCGGAACAAATGCCGGCCGGGCTGGATTTGCTGTGCATTCCGCTTCGCGAAGACCCGCGCGACGCGCTGGTTAGCCGCGAGGGGCGGAGTCTGGAGGATCTGCCGGCCGGTGCGGTTATCGGCACGAGCAGTCTGCGTCGTCAGGCGCAGCTTCGGCTCGTTCGGCCGGATTTTCGGTTCGTTGTTCTGCGGGGCAACGTGGATACGCGCATTCGCAAGGTTCATCGCGGTGACTGCGATGCGACTCTGCTGGCCATGGCCGGTCTGAACCGGGTGAGAATGGCGGATCAGGCGACGTGTCGGCTGGACATCGAGGTGATGATGCCTGCGGCCCACCAGGGGGTTCTGGCGATCCAGGGGCGGGCGGATGACGATCGGCTGCGTCGCCTGCTGGCGCCGGTGGAAGATGAGGAGAGCCGACTGGCGTTCTCCGTCGAGCGTGACCTGGTGGAGCGTCTGGAGGGCGGCTGCCGGACGCCGGTCGGGCTGCTGGCGGTCGTCCGCGGACCCCGTCTGTCCATCGCGGCGGTTGTGACGGCGCCGGACGCCAGCCGTTGCGTCCGCGCTCACGCCGAAGGGCGGCGGTCGGATTCCGCCGCGCTGGCCGACGCGATTCTGCGGGATCTGAAGGCCCGGGGGGCGGGCGAGATCATCGCAGCCTGCCGGGCCTGACCCGCGGTTTCGCATTCCGAGGGAGCCGGTGGTATCATGAGGGCACCATGACAAGGGTACCAAGAAAAACACCGAGTCTGTTTGAAGGGCGCCATCATCCGGGCGTGCGGGTGGTGATCACGGGGCAGGTGGGGCTTGACAAGAAGAGGTTTGTCGAGCGCGTGGCGGACCTGGCCCGCCGCCGCGGCAAGAGCATCTCCACGGCGCACGTGGGCGATCGGATGTACGCCGAGGCGCCGGACGTGGCTCCCGGCCGCATTCTCGACCTGCCGCGCCAGCGTTTGGATTCGCTGCGGCGCAGCGTGTTCAAGGACATCCTGGCGCTGGCGAACCAGGCGGAGAACCTGATCGTCAACACGCACGCGACTTTCCGCTGGAAGCACGGGCTGTTCCACGCCTACGACCACGACCAGATGGAGGCGCTGGACGCCGACCTCTACGTCACGCTGGTCGACAATGTGGATGCGGTGCACGAACGGCTCGAGCGGGAGCACGACGTGAACCACACGCTCAAAGACATCCTGGTCTGGCGTGAAGAGGAGATCGTCGTCACGGAGGCCATGGCGGCGGCTCTGCGGGGATACGGCTGCGCGTATATCCTGGCTCTGGGGGTGGAGACGGACACGGCGGAGTCTCTCTACCGACTCATGTTCGAGCCGCACCGCAAGCGGGTATACCCGTCGTTCCCCATGACGCACGTGATGGACATGCCCGACGTTCAGGCGGAGATCGATGCGTTCCGCGCGGTCCTGACGGAGCACTACATCACGTTCGACCCGGGCGACCTGGACGAGAAGCGGCTGCTTTTTGAAGCCGGCGAGGCCACCAAACGCGGCGAGCAGACCATCACCATCCGGGTGAACGAGCGGGACATCACCCTGAACGTCTCCGACGTCACGCAGGTCGCCGGCGACATCGACGGGCAGATCTACGCCCGCGATTTCAAGCTTATAGACCAATCGGACATGATCGTCAGCTACGTGCCCGAACTCCCGAACGGCAAGCCGGGCCTTTCGTCCGGCGTGGAGCGCGAACTCCAGCACGCCTTCGAGGGCACCAAAGAGGTGTACGTGGTGTGGAAGCCCAAGTCGGAACCGTCGCCTTTCATCACAGAGACGGCCACACGCGTGTTCCCCGGCATCGACCCGATGCTCCAGTTCTTCCAGCAGAAGGGGTACATCGGAGACTATCAGCTCCATCTTCTTCAGGGGCAGCCCCCGCGGCAGCGCGGGCGGTTCGGCTGAGGGTCGGGGTGAGTCAGGCTTTCTGCAACGGGCGCACCTTGACTTGCGGCGCTATCACAATACGCAATGCCTATGGATTCGCGTCGAAGGTTTCGCGTGCCCGGGGCGTACCGTTGAGCAGAAGCACGAGCTGCCAGCGGCCCGGCGTACGGAGCACGGGGCCGCGCCATTCCGTCGCAATGAAAACCTGATCGCTGGACTGCGTTCGCAAGGGGCTGCTGCGCGTTGTTTTTCCCTCCGGATCGACCAGCTCAAACTGAATGTCGTCTTCCGCGCCCGCGTTCAGGATATCCGCCCACGCCCGCACATACTTTTTGTGAATTGCGATCGGGCCGCCGGATACGCGGGCGCAGTCGTCGCGTCCATCACATGGCCGGTCCGTCACGCCCATAGCGGAAACGCAGAACGTGTCGGTCATCCGGTACAGAACTTCAGCGGGCCTGCTGAACAGTTCCCCGTCAAAAACCACCAACTGGAATGACACGCGGGCTGCCCCCACGCCCGGCGTCAACGTGAACGTCGTCCGGGCGGCCGTGGGATCGGCGATCCGGGCGGGCGGTCCGGAGGCCTGTACCCAGTGATACCGGAACGTTTGGCCCTCCGGATCGTGCGAGTTCCGGCCATCGAGGGTTCCCGTCTGGCCGAACGCGATGGCAGGCGGGTCGGGCGACCGGACCACTGCGGTCGGTGGCCGGTTGGCGGTCGGCGGCGGCTCCACCCAGACCGGAACCGCGGCTTGGCCGGCGAGACGATCGCGACCGGCCAGGAGACCCAGGCGGTATTCGCCATGCAGATGGTCGGGCAGTCGGCAGAGGATTCGAAAACGCCCCTGCTCATCCGTCTGTGCCGGAACGCGGTACACGTCCTTCGCCGTCATCGGATCGACCAGCATGAGGCATGCACTCGTAATGCCCCTTCTGCCCCGCCCCATCAACGTGTACTCCGTCTGCGTGGAGACAAAGCAGGCCGTCGGCGTGGGCTCGTTCAGGATCACGCCTTGAGAAGCGAAGGCATCGGTCGGCAATCTGGATTCGACGTATTCGTCCAGAGAGCGGGGATCCAATTCGTTGCGGGAGGTGACCCGATCGCCTTCCTTGGGTACGCCGCCGCCGGCTGGCCACTCGATGAAACTGCTGGGCGTGCTGCGGCCCATAACGTTTCGGACCTCATAGTGCAGGTGCGGACCCGACGAGGATCCCGAGTTGCCGCTTCGGGCGATGCACTGGCCCCGCACCACGCGCTGGCCCGGCCGCACCCACACGCCGTTCTGATCCAGATGCGCGTACACGCAGATGCACCCGCCGCCGTGGTCGATCTCGACCAGGTTGGACTCGCCCGCCGACGTCGAGGCACGGACACCGGCGCGGTTGTTCGGAAAGTGGTCGATGACGCGGACCACGCGGCCGGCAGCAACGGCCAGAACGGGGGTCCCGACGCGCATGGGGAAATCCCATGCGTACAGCCCCTGATGCGTGGGTGCGCTGTTGTTGCCCTGGTCGACCCGCCGGCTTTGCCCGGCCGCCCAAGGCAAGTGAAACTGCGGAATAGCGCCGTCAACGCGTTCCACCGTCGCATTCGAAGAGGCGGGCAGAACCGACGCACTCGGGCCCGGTCCGTCTGTCGCCGCGCCGCAACGGCTGACGGGTGCGGCCTGACAACCGATCCACACTGCCAGAAACGACACCGCCCACGTTCGTTTTGCACCGCCGAGCAATGATCTCAAGCGCACCTTCTTTCGGAGCTCGGGCGCACGCCGCGAATAGGGCGCCGGTGGAACGCAATCTTTCCCCCACCATACTCGGACGCGCAGAGCCGCCCACCAGAACCGTATCCAACGCGCCGCCGGACGCAAGTGACGTTGGTCCGGACCGCTGCGACAGCACGCTCAATCGCGAAGGGAAGCACGGGTGGTCCTGAAGGGAAAGAAGAGGGGCCGGCACCGGCGGGTCGGGGATTCCAGGGGAATGCCAGCGCCGTCCCCCTTTCTGTCACCGCAGTCCAGAGCAGGCTGCCGTGACAAAACCGATATCGCCTGATTCCTGCGCTCGAAACATGGGGTAAATGCCCGCAATTGTACGGACCGTTGTGCGTGTTCCGATGGCGGCACGCGAAAAGCGAACGGCCGGACACCCTGTCGATTCCGCGTTCACGTGGCTGACGGGCGGAACGGGCGTGCGTGAATTGAGAAAACACAGGTCTTCCCCTTGTATCGAAGAGAGCAATCCGTGCGACAGGATTTCGCTGTCGGGGGCATGCCGTCGTACGGGCAGTGGCTGGGAACTAGAGTCCCCAGCGCAGGTTACGGCGTAATGATGTTTTCGCGGATGGCGAACCGGGCCAGCTCGACACGGTCATGGATGTCGAGTTTCTGCATCAGGTTGACCTTATGCTTGTCTGCCGTCTTGTAGCTGACATTCATCATCCGCCCGGCCGCCTTGAGGCTGAGCCCCTGTGCCAGCAGAGAGAGCAACTCACGCTCCCGGGGTGTGAGCAGATCGAGGCGCGTTCGCGGCGGGTTGCCCGGGTGGACTCGATGGTCATTGTCGGCGGCCAGCCGTTCGAGAACCTCGGGCGCATAGGAGACTGCCCCGTTGTAGACGGCCCCGATGGCCTCGCGCAGGTGCTTGAACCCCTTCTGTTTAAGCACGAAGCCCCACGCTTTGCGTACGATAGCGTCCTTGACATGCCGGTCATGCAGATAGCCCGTGCAGAGAATCACGCGCGCGGCGGGCACCAGCGCCTGGAGGCGTTCGATCGCGTCAAACGCACTGAGGCCCGGCATGTTGATGTCCAGAAGAATGATGTCGGGTCGGCAAGTGATCGCCTGGTCGATGCAATCGCGGGCATTGGCCGCCTCCCCCACGACCTGCATGTCCGGCTCCGCGTTGAGCTGGGCGCGAATCCCTTCCCTATAGAGCTGATGATCGTCTACGATGAGAATGCGGATCATTGGTCGGGTCCCGTCCAGTGGCCCGTCAGCGACCGCCGCCGGGCCAATGCTACCAATCCCGCGTTCTTTCCCCGACGTGCATCCCCCGCAGTGCCGGAAACCCGCCATCTCTGGCGGTATCCGGCCCCTGCGATCACCATATCACGAGAACGCGCTTCCAGCAAGAAAACCGACTGCGAAGACCGTTTGACAGCCTGTGGGCTGGGACGATAGAATCGGCCCCCGACTCGCGCAGTGTGGTCCGGCGCGAAGACCGCCTGCGGTATTCGGCGAATGCCCTGATGAAGCGAGGATACCCATGACGAAGCGGTGCTTTACTGTTGTGATGCTCTCTGTCGCCGTGGTCACAGTTCTCACGGCGGGCTGCATGCAACTGACGCGATCGGGGTTTATTGTCCAGCGAACCATTGATAAAGGCCTCATACTGGACCGCGACATGACTCAGACGCCGGAGGAGCACATGCATTCCCTGGCGGCGGTCGTCGACACGGATGCCAAAGGGCTGGTGGAAGATTCGGACCTGTTCTGGCAGTGTGACCGGCCCACCCGCCTGACTCGCTGGCACCAACGCTGAAACCCGCGGCTGGCTCTTGCGTAGGAGCGCCAGTCGCCCGAAAGTGATATCACAGGCCCCCTGGCCGCGTTGCGTCGAGGCGCGTTCAGGGGGCTTTTTTGTGGATGCCGACTATCCAGGGAAGACAGGGACAATTCGGGAGCCGGCCGCAACTCTTCTCCGAACTGCATGTAACCAGCTAAAACTCCTGGAGTTGCGCGCATTCCTTCTCCGGATTGTTCCGGTGGTCGCCGCACAGGAGTTGTCGCCAAAGAGTGTCCCTATATCGAGCGCAGGGAAGCTTCGCGGTTGGATTGGCCGATTTACCAGGGCCAGCGGATTTGGTATCCTTGACGAGATCGATCCGCGTTTTGCCCACAGGTGGCCGAACTGGCGCTTTGGGGTGGCGGTACCTGGATAGAAATGTGGCCGATTACGGCAGGCGCTGTTCCAGTGCCCGCCAGACATCCTGATGGAGTTGGATATGCATTCTCGATCGAACCCTCAAGACATCCGGCGACCGACGGTCGCCTTGGGACTGTGGCTGATCTGCGTTGTGGCGGCGGGGGTCTGGGCCGATCCGCCGACCACGCAACCGACCGCTCCGCCCACTCTGGAAGCCACGGATCCGAAGAAGGACGAGGCGCCCTCCCCGCCGGGCGCGGTTGGCGCTCCGGCCCAGCGGACGGTTCAGCCTGCCCGGCCAGCGGTCCAGGGGCCTCGCTCCGAATATGCTCCGGATCCCAACGCGAAATGGGCTTGCGACAAGATGGTAGTCGAACTCGAGCCGGTCTGGCGGCAGGCCAACACGAACCTGACCTTTGACTTCACCATCCGCAACGAGGGAACCGCGGATCTGAAGATCAACGCCAAGCCGGGGGGGTGAGGGACTCGCTATAACGGTCGGTCCGACCGTGTAATCAAGCCGGGGCAGAGCGAGTTGTTCTCTGTCACCATCAATTGTGGCAGGCATAAGGGCACGTTCACCCGAGCCATTCAGGTTTCTACGAACGACCCGACGAACCCCGTGGTACAGCTTACGTGCCGTGCGCAGGTGCTCGATGCCTTGAACATCACACCGGTGATGGTCAATTTCGGCCGCATTTCGCGCCGGGAGAGCTCGCCGCCCCAAACGGCCAAAATCACGCGAGGCGACGGCGGCCCCCTCCATTTGAAACTGAAGGAGATCAAGAACCCGGCCATTCAGGCGGAACTGCGAGAGCTGAAAGCGGGCGAGGAATACGAGCTGGAAGTCACCGTCGCACCACCGTTCAAGGCCCAATTCTTCCGAGACAAGATTGAGCTGGAGACCGGCGTTGAGCAGGCCCCGGTGGCAGAGGTGGGGTTGTATGCCACGATCGTGCCCCGCGTGTCGGCCGTGCCCGCTCGACTGAATATCCCGGTGGACGTCAAGCCCGACTGGCAGCAGCGCATCAGCTTTCAGTGGGACGACAACAAGCCCGGCCGACTTCTGGAAGCCTCCATTGCGAATCCGGCCCTGAAGGCCGAGATCGTGGAGCAGAACAACCGGCAGCAGGTGCTGCTCACCGTGACGGACAAGTACAAACCCCGGATGGGTCGAGACGACATGATCGTCAAGACGGATGATCCGGACATGCCCCAGGTGGTGGTGCAGGTGATGTATCAGGCGACGTCCCCCGCGCGTCCTCAGGCCGCGCGGGTCACCCCGCCGACCCGGAGGGCTGCCCCGACCGACGGTACGGCTCCCCCCAGCGCCATTCCGCCGTCCATCCGCAAGCCGCCGCCGACCACACAACCGGCGCCGGTCGCCACACAGGGGGGATGAACGAATCCCGGGCTATGGCCCGGGCGGCGCGAACCACGTGTCCAGCAGGGCGGCAAAGGCGCCCGGCTCTTTCATGGCGTTGAACGCCGCGCGCGCCTTTCGCGGAGACGGGTGGAAACGGCTGTACCGCATCGCGTGGCGCCGCATGATCATCCCGCCGTGGCCGGGCCCGTAGCACTCCACCGCTTCGCGAAAGTGGTCCCGCACGGTTGCGTACAGTTCCGCCGGCGACGGCGGCGGGGGCTGCGGCAAACCCGCCCAGAGGGCGACGCACTCTCGGAAAATCCATGGGTTGCCGATCGCCCCCCGCGCCAGCGAGACGCCATCCACACCGGTGGTGCGCAGCATGGCCACCGCGTCCGCGGGACGAAGCAGATCTCCGCTGCCCAGAATCACCCGGTCGCCCACGTGCCGTTTGACCCGGCCGAGAAACCCCCACGCGCTGGGGCCGGCGTATCGCTGCCGCACGGTCCGACCATGTACCGTCACCGCCGCCGCGCCGCGATCGAACACACCCTCCAGAATCGTGAAGAACCGTCGCTCGCTGTCCGGCGTGTCGTCCAGCCCGCAGCGCATTTTGACCGTCACCGGTCGCTGCCCGCCGACCGCATCCAGAACCCGCTGAACAATCTCCAGAGCGACGGGCGGATCGGCCAGCAGCCAGCCGCCGCGACACCGACGGACTACCTTGTGCACGGGGCAGCCGAAGTTGATGTCGATCACGTCGTATCCGGCGTCTGCCAGGGCACGGGCGGCCGGTCCGAACTCGCGAGGATCGCTGCCCATGAGCTGGGCCCCGACCGGATGGTCGTCCGCGGGGACGTGAAGCAGCCGCCGCTGCCAGTCGCTGGCATGGGCGATATTTCTGCCGAGCGCCACCTGTCCGAGTGCATATGCGGCGCCATGCCGCCGCGCCACCCGCCTCATGGGCAGGTCACTGTAGCCGCTCAAGGCGGCCTGGGTGAACGGATGGGCAAGGTGCACGGGGCCGATGGTCAACACGATGCGATCAACTCCAGGATACTCGGTCCGTCGGCTCTTGATCCCGACGGCGATCGAGGCGTATTCTACCGGTCCGCGGGATCGCCACGATAGCGGGCCGACGGTTCCTCCCGGCCCGGCGCAGACGCGCAAGAAAGGATTCAGCATGAACAAAGTGGAACTGCTGGCAGATCAACTGCAGGCGGCACGACGATGGACACTGTCCCTCCTGGACGACATCCCCGAATCCACCTGGTTTGACATGTCCGCGGCCGGACATACGCACGTGGCCTGGCAGGTGGGGCACCTGACGAGCTCGATCGCCTACCTGATCCACGTCCGCTGTCTGGGGAAGGCTTTCGAGGAATGCCTGCCGACGGATTTCCGTGAGCGGTTCGGCATCGGATCGTCGCCCGTGGCGGATGCCGCCGCCCACCCCCCGGTCTCGGAGCTGCGTGCCCTGTTCGACCGCGTCCACGCAGAGGCCGTCGCCGCCGTGTCCGTGATGTCGGCGGAGGAGCTGTCCGGGCCGGTGGACGGAGAGCCGGATTCGGTGTTCACCACCAAGGAGAAAGCGGTGAGCATGGCCGTCACGCACGAGGCGTTTCACGCCGGGCAGATCGCCATGCTGCGGCGGCTCTCCGGCAAAGGTCCGTTGCGCTGACTCGTTTCGCCTCGGGTCGCGAATTGACAAGCGGGCGCGGTCCCCTTCAACTCTCGCCCGTGCCGATCGCGGCGAGGAAGAAATCGCGCCATGCCGACACTTGAGCATCACGGTCTTCTCGCCCACATGCCGGGGCCCGGGATGATGTTCGGGCTCTTGTTGGGGGCGGCCATCATCGCCGGGCATCTGGCCCGGATGGTCCGGATCCCCCGCATCGTGGGGTATCTGCTGGCCGGCACGGCGCTTCACGCCATCGTCCATTTCGCATACGACGCCGTGCCGGACAGTGCCAACGCGCAACGACTGGCCGAGGCAGTAAAGCCTTTGTCGGCGGTCAAAGACCTGGCCCTGGGCCTGATTCTCTTCTCGCTGGGGTCCGTTTTTGAGCGAACGCATCTGCGGGCCGTGGGTCGCCGCGTTCTGAAGGTGTCGCTGGCCGAGTGCGCCGTGGTGTTCTGCCTGGTCTTCCTGGGGACATGGGCGGTGGGCCATCTGACCGAGCCGGACCTTCGCGGGGCGGCCCTGCCCGCGCTGTGCCTGCTCCTGGCGAGCGTCGCGGTGGAAACCGCGCCGGCGGCCACGCTCTACGTGCTTCACGAGTACGAGGCGAAGGGCCCGATGAGTGATGCGATCCTGACGCTCACGGCGATCAGCAGCAGCGTCGCGATCGTGCTCTCGCACGTGGTTTTTCAGGTGCTCGTGGCCTTGAACCTGATTCAGCCGACCCACGGCACCGGCGGTCTGCTGGCCGGGTCGTTGAGCATCACGCTGGGCAGCCTGGTCCTGGGTCTGTTGCTGGGCCTCGTGGTGAGCATTGCCCACGCCCGGCTTCCGCTGGGGGAAACGCTGCTGATTTTTTTCGCCCTGTTCATCGTGCTGGGAACCGGCGAACAGCATCTGCAGGAACAGTACGGCATCGCCTACAACACCCAGTTGACCGCGCTGGTGATCGGCGCCGTCTTCGGCAACGTTGCCATTGACGCCCAGAAGCTCTTCGCGGCGATCGAGACCCTTGGCGGCCCGGTGTTCGTCGGCTTCTTCGCCCTGGCCGGCTACGATCTGCACGTGTCGCACCTGCCGCGATTGGGGCTCTTCGGCGCGGCGTACGTGGCCTGCCGGGCGACGGGCAAACTGGCGGGATGCGTTCTTGGTCGCCGCTGGACCGGCGACGCGGAGGGCCTCAAGCCATACCTGGGTCAGGCGCTGCTGTGCCAGGCCTCGATTGCGATCGGCATGGTGCATTTCGTATCCCTGAATTGGGGGGAACCCGCCGGCCAGAAGTTCCAGGAGATCGTCCTGGGAGCCATCGTCGTGTTCGAACTCTTCGGCCCCGTGCTCGAGAAGTCCGTGCTGCGGCGCAGCGGAGAGGTCAAGGCCATCACGTTGCTTCGCCGTTCACGGGCCGTCGCCGCAGAGGGCGAGTCCATCACGCTGTTGACTCTGGGCGCTTTGGCCCGGGCGTTCGGGTTGTCGCGCCCCGAACGACTGCTGGACCTCGCCTCGCTCCAGGTGCGCCACATCATGCGAACCAACGTGAAGTTCCTGCCCGCGCGGGCGTCGCTGAGCGACGTGCTGCATTTCGTAGAGAAATCCCGTGACAACCATTTCCCCGTGGTGAACGAGACGGACGAACTGCTGGGGGTCATCCATTTCTCCGACATCCACGACATGATCGACGATCCGGTGCTGCGCGATCTGGTCACGGCGGTGGACTTAGCCGACGGGTCCACTCCCGCCGTGCCCACGGACCTGCCCCTCAGCGAATTGCTGGACGTTTTCCGAACCGCCGACATCGGTTCCCTGCCCGTCGTCGAGAAGACGGGCAGCCGACGGCCCGTGGGCATCGTGGAAGAACGCGACCTTCTTCGGGTGCTCCACGAATACCACTGCGACGATTGACATCCGCACGGTTCCGTCTGTCCGTGCCAATATGGCAGGCGGGTGCCCGGCCCGCCGCCCGATTGACAGGAACCCAGGCGCGCCGCGGGCGGCCGAACCTCCTTCGACGGACGACCGGACTCGTCCATAACCGACTGTCGATTAAAACATTACGACATGCCGTCAGCCGGCAACCAAGTCTCATTCCGTTCTGGCATCGTGGATGCTCGGGACATCGACGGATACGTTGCGCGCCGCGTCGAATGCGGGGCGCTATGGGCGCTCGCCGGAGAGTTGGCCGATCGGGTGCCGGAAGTTGAGTTGAACGGTACGGGCGGCCACCAGCGCCGCCCCGCAAGAAAGGAGTGCTGGCGTCAATGGCAAAGCAGGCTCTTCGACCCTTGGGCGACAAGGTCATCGTCAAGCGGGTCAGCGCGGAAGAGAAGACGGCGGGCGGCATCGTTCTGCCGGACACTGCCCAGGAGAAACCCAAGCGCGGCATCGTGCAGGCGGTGGGGAATGGACGGATGCTGGACTCGGGCGAGCGCAGCAAGATGCAGGTCAAGAAAGACGACCAGGTGCTCTTCACCAGCTATGCCGGCACCGAAATCAAAATCAACGGCGAGGAATTGCTGATTATGGACGAGTCCGATGTCCTGGCCATCATCGAGTAGATGATCCGCCGATCGGACGGCGCCGGCGTTGTCCGGTGCGATCTCCCCATGCGGAACCCGGGCGGGTCCACCCGCCCCCAACACAACGGAGACTACACGAACCATGGCTGCCAAGAAGATAGCGTACGATTCGGAAGCGCGTGATGCGATCCGTCGCGGGGTCGAGAAGCTGACCCGTGCGGTGAGAGTGACGCTCGGCCCGCGCGGCCGGAACGTCGTACTCGAGAAATCGTTCGGCTCGCCGACCGTCACCAAGGACGGCGTGACCGTGGCCAAAGAGATCGAGCTGGAAGACGCCTATGAGAACATGGGCGCCCAGATGGTCCGCGAAGTGGCCAGCAAGACGAGCAGCGTGGCCGGCGACGGCACCACCACCGCCACCATTTACGCCGAGGCCATCTACACGGAGGGCCTCAAGAACGTCGCGGCCGGCGCCGATTCCATGGAGCTCAAGCGCGGCATCGACGCGGCCGTTCAGGCTGTGGTCGACGAACTGGCCCGCATCTCCACCCCCATTCCTCCGCCGCCCAAGGGCGACAAGCAGATCGCCCAGGTGGGCACGGCCGCCGCGAACCAGGAAGAGGAGATCGGCAAGCAGATCGCCTACGCGATGAGCAAGGTGGGCAAGGACGGCGTCATCACGGTCGAGGAGGGGCGCTCGCTGGAGATCGAGGTGGAGCTGGTCGAGGGCATGCAGTTCGACAAGGGCTATCTCTCACCCCACTTCATGAACAACTACGAAGAGCTGACCTGCGACCTGGACAAGCCCTTCGTCCTGATCCACGAGAAAAAGATATCGTCGGTCAAGGATCTGGTCCCGATCCTGGAGAAGGTTTCGCAGGCGGGCAAGCCGCTGCTGATCATCGCGGAGGACGTGGAGGGCGAGGCCCTGGCCACCCTCGTGGTGAACAAGCTGCGGGGCACGCTGAACGTGGCCGCGGTCAAGGCGCCCGGTTTCGGCGATCGTCGCAAGGCCATGCTCGAGGACATTGCCGTGCTGGTCGGCGGCAAGGCGATCTTCGAGGACATCGGCATGAAGCTGGAGAACATTCAGCTTTCCGACCTGGGCCGGGCCAAGCGGGTGAAGCTCGACAAGGATACGACCACCATCATCGAGGGCGCGGGCGAGACCGCCAAGATCAAGGGCCGCATCGAGCAGATCAAGAACGAAATCGACGCCACTACCAGCGACTACGACCGCGAGAAGCTGGAAGAGCGTCTGGCGAAGCTTTCCGGCGGCGTGGCCCAGGTCAACGTGGGGGCGGCCACCGAGGTCGAGATGAAGGAACGCAAGGCCCGCGTGGAAGACGCTCTGCACGCCTGTCGGGCGGCTGTCGAAGAGGGCATTCTGCCCGGCGGCGGCGTGGCCCCGATCCGGGCGTCCAAGGTGCTCGACGACCTGGCCAAGAAGCTCAGGGGCGATCAGAAGACGGGCGTGGAAATCGTCCGCAGGGCCCTGTCCACCCCGATCCGGCAAATTGCCGCAAACGGCGGAAAGGACGGCTCGATCGTCTGGCAGAAGGTGTCGGAATCGAAGGATGTGAACTTCGGCTATAACGCCCTGACGGACGAGTACGGCAACATGATCGACATGGGCGTGCTCGTGCCGACCAAGGTGGAGCGGATCGCACTGCAGAACGCCGCGTCCGTGGCCGGCCTGCTGCTGACCACCGAAGCCGCCATCTCCGAAATCAAGGAGAAGAAGGACAAGCCGATGCCCGGCGGCGGCATGGGAGGCATGGGCGGCATGGGAGGCATGGGGGGGATGATGTAGCAGTAGCGACCGAACGACTCCCGGGACTGAGAATCCCTTCTCGGTTCCGATGGCTTGAACGCTGCATCTGAACCGGGGCAGCGCTGCTACGAACAGCGCTGCCCCGATTGTCTTTGCTTAACGGGGGGCCAGGGGCATGTGTACGTCGGTAAGCAGATCCTCCGGCGGCGTGTTCTGTGGGTCGTTGCGGTAGAACTCGAGTGAGGGCGCGGAACGCACCTCCCGGCCACTTTCTGGCAGCCACTCGCCGCAAAGCCGGTCGCACCGTTCGGGCAAACGCCCATACGACCCGATCCGCCTCCGCGGGCGCCGCAACCGGAGTCCGGCCCTGCATGCCGTACAAGTGCCACCCGGAGCGGTTGCACTTCTTGCACACGAACATCTATCGAGCATCGAGCGCCAGCGGCATGATCGCCCGGCCGGCGTTCCAGGATCCCTTGGCATACCCCACGGGTGGTTTCTATAATCCGCGGTTGTCGGAAGCGATAGCGCAGGCGACAGATAAGGAACCCGGAATGATCACCGAAGAACCCCTGTTGTTCGAAATCTCCAGCCCCGGCCAGACCGCCGTGGCGATGCCGGATACGGATGTGCCGCCTGTCAGACCGGAGGCCGTCATTCCCAGGGCCCTTCTGGCGGATGCGCCGCCGCCACTGCCGGAGATCGGGCCGCTGGACCTGGTGCGTCACTACACCGCCCTGGCCCACCGGCTTTTCAGCATCGACCAGCAGTTTTACCCGCTGGGCAGTTGCACCATGAAGTACAACCCGCGGGTGAACGAAAAGGCCCTCGCCCTTTCCGGCGTGGCCGATCTGCATCCCTATCAGCGCGATGAAGACGTGCAGGGCCTGCTGGAAATGATGCACCGGCTGGCCGAGTATCTGGCAGAGGTCGGCGGCATGGCTGAGGTCTCGCTCCAGCCGGCCGCCGGCGCCCACGGCGAGTTGACCGGGCTGCTCATCATCAATGCGTACCACCGCGACCGTGGCCAGAAGCGCTCGAAGGTGCTCACGCCCGACACCGCCCACGGCACCAACCCCGCCACGTGCATGGTGTGCGGCAACACGCTGGTCACCGTGAAGTCACGCTCCGATGGCCGGGTGGACATGGATGACCTGCGAAGCAAGGTCGACGCCGACACCGCCGCCCTGATGATCACCAACCCGAACACGTGTGGCAAGTTCGACAACCAGATCGGCGACATCGCCGAGCTGCTGCACCAGGCCGGTGCGCAGGTTTATCTGGACGGCGCGAACATGAACGCCGTCATGGGCATCACCCGGCCGGGCGATTTCGGCGTCGATGTCATGCACTACAACACCCACAAGACGTTCAGCACGCCGCACGGCTGCGGGGGTCCGGGCGCTGGCCCGGTGGGCGTGGCCGAGCATCTGCGGCCGTTTCTGCCGGTGCCGGTGGTCGTGCGGCGGGACAACGGCACATATGGCTGGGACCACGACCGCCCCAAAAGCATCGGCAAGGTGCGGTCGTTCTACGGGCAGATCGGGGTGCTGGTGCGAGCGTATGCGTATTTCCGGGCGCTGGGGGCTCAGGGGCTGCGCAGCGCGTCCGAGAAGGCCGTGCTGGCGGCGAACTATGTGGCCGCCCGGATCCGGCATCGGTACGCCATGCCGTTCCCGCCGCCGTATGCGCACGAGTTCATCACTGTACCGGATTTCGATCGCACGGAGGTCCGCGAAGTGGATTTCGCCAAGCGGCTGCTGGATTACCACATCCATCCGCCGACCATGAGCTGGCCCATCCATCATTGCCTGATGATCGAACCCACGGAGACCGAGTCCAAACGCACGCTGGACCGGTTCTGCGACGTGCTCCTGACGCTGGCCGACGAGGCGGAAAAGAGTCCGGAGACGCTCCGCACGGCCCCGCATCGGATGCCGATCGGCCGACTGGACGAGGTGGCCGCCGCCCGCAAACCGGTGGTGCGCTGGCGTGCGAATGACGGCTCGTAGACGGGCGGGGTCGGCCCGCCCGGTTCGACCGGCGCAGCAGACAGATGTCTGACCGTATTCGCCTGATCCTCGATGGCCCGCACGACGGCCCGACCAACATGGCCCGCGACGAGGCCCTGCTGGAATGCGTCGGGGCCGGGCTGTCTCCGCCGACGTTGCGGCTCTATCGCTGGGAGCCGCCCACCATTTCGCTGGGGTACTTCCAGCCATACGCCGCCTATGAGGCACTGGACCCGCCGGCCGGGCAGTTGCCCGTCGTGCGACGGCAGACCGGCGGCGGCGCGATCCTGCACGATCGCGAGCTGACGTACGCCCTCGTGCTGCCGATCGGGCACCGGCTGGCCCGCGGGGCGACCCGGCTCTACGAGGTTGTCCACGACGCCATCATCCACGCCCTGGCCGACGCCGGCATGGCCACCTGGCGTGGCTGCCGCGGCGATGATTCCACCCCCGCGCGCGGTCCATTCTTCTGCTTCGCCCGGCGACACTGTCTGGACGTGCTGGCGGGAAAGGAGAAGCTGGCCGGCAGCGCTCAGCGTCGCACCCGACAGGCGGTTCTTCAGCACGGATCGATCGTCTTCGAACGCCGTTACAACCAGCAGCCCGCCGCCGCGATCCGGGAGCATATCAATCTGGATGGCGATCGTTTTGTCGAGCTGTGGACCCGTTCACTCGCGGCGCTCGGCGATCTGCTCTTCGAGCCCGGCCACTGCTCCACGGACGAACTCTGTCTGGCCGACACGTTGCACGCCAAGTACGCCGGCCCCGCCTGGACCCGCCGCCGCTGACCCGCCGCACCGCCCCTTCTCCCGGACCGCATTGCGGGTGACCTTTCCGGCGCGTACGGTGTACGGTCTATTCTGCGCGGAGGTGCATCATGGTGGCATGGACTCTTGTTTGCCTGACGGCGCTGATGGCCGATCCGTCGACGCAGACGGCAACGCCGTACTTCGAAATCCAGGTCGTGGACGAGGCCACTGGCCGGGGAGTGCCGCTCATCGAGCTGCGGACCGTGAACCAGATCCGTCATGTGACCGACAGCCAGGGGTACGTGGCGTTCTTCGAGCCGGGGCTCATGGATCAGAACGTCTTCTTTTTCGTGGAAGGCGACGGCTACGAACACGCCGCGGACGGATTCGGCATGCGGGGCCGGGCCCTGTCCGTTTCGCCGGGCGGCCAGGCGCAGCTCACCGTCAGGCGGACCAACATCGCGGAACGGCTCTACCGGGTTACTGGAGGGGGCATCTATCGCGACAGCGTGCTGTTGAACAAGCCGGTGCCGATCCGGCACCCGGTGCTCAACGCCAGGGTCCTGGGCCAGGACAGCGTGCTAACCGCGGTGTATCGCGGACGAATCTATTGGTTCTGGGGCGATACCGGCCGACCGGCCTACCCGCTGGGCAACTTCCATATGCCCGGTGCAACCACCCCTCTGCCCGCGGACGGCCTGAATCCCGACGAGGGCATCTGCCCGGAATACTTCGTCGATGAGAAAACCGGGTTCGCCAAGGAGACCTGCCGCATGCCCGGGGATGGCCCCACCTGGGCCAGCGGACTGGTGGTGCTGAACGAGCCGGATCAGGGCGAACGGATGTACGCCGGTTACGCCAAAATCAAGCCCGCGTCCCTGGAGACCTGGCAGCGCGGGATCGTCGTTTTCGACGACGCTCGGAAGCAGTTCGACAAGGTCTGCGAGCTTCCGCTGGATCATCCGCTGTTCCCGCAGGGCCAAACCCTGGTTCACGCAAGCGCAGGCGTGCAGTACGTCCACTTCACCACGCCATACCCCAGCATTCGCGTACCCGCCCGACCGGAAGCCTTCCGGGATCCGTCGCAATACGAAGGGTTCACGTACCTGGTCGAAGGTTGCCCGGCGAACGAAACCCGGCTGGACCGCGGCCTGGATGGATCGCTTCGGCTCGGTTGGAAGCGGAATACTCGCCCGATCACCCCGGCCGAAGAGGCCAGACTGCTGAAGGAGGGCGCGCTGGCCGCGGAAGAGGCGGTGCTGCCCCTGCGCGATCGCGACACCGGCATGGCGATCCGGGCCCACTCAGGCACGGTGTACTGGAACGAGTATCGCAAGCGATGGATCCTGATCACGCTGGAGATGGGCGGCACTTCTCTGCTGGGTGAAATCTGGTACGGCGAAGCGGACACGCCGCTGGGCCCGTGGGTGTACGCGGTGAAGATCGTCTCGCACGCGAAGTACAGCTTCTACAACCCCAAGCAACACCCGGTATTCGATCAGGACGGCGGCCGCGTCATCTTCTTCGAGGGCACGTACAGCGCCCTGTTTTCCGGCGTGGAGGTTCCTACGCCGAGGTACGATTACAATCAGATCCTCTACAAATTGAGCCTGGACGATCCACGATTGGCGCTGCCCGTGCCGGTGTACGAGACGAGCGGGGCCCAGACCCGATCGAATCCGGCGAACCGGGCTTCGCTGGGCCTGGCCACCGGGTCGGAGGCATTGAAATCGAGCGGTGGCCGGATCGCGTTCTGGGCGTTTGATCGGCCGGCGCCGGGCTGCGTGCCGGTGGCGGAAGTCGAGGATGCGCCCGGGTGTTCCGCCCTGCGCGCCGTCGCGGACGGCGCCAAGTCGGCCGTGTTTTACGCCTTGCCGGCGAGTGTGGCGGATGCGCCCGTCACCACGGTTCCGCTGTACGAATTCCGCGCGGTCGACGGGCGACGACACTATAGCACGAACCGGGATTGGTCCCGCGAAGGATTTGAGCGATCGAACGCACCGATCTGCCGCGTATGGGTGCATCCAATCGAAACGCGATTCCCGCCATACTGACGGGGCTCCGACCGCGTTTGGCCGGCAGGGATCGGATCGGTAGAATCCTTCACGAGCGCGGCGGCCCGGCGGACGGCCTTGGGTCCGCGGCAAACGGCTCAGGAGGAGCGAACCCTGATGTCTTCACACGCACCGGCGGGCGGCGCCGGCCCGGGCGAAATCGACCCGGGCACCGCGTCGCGACTCGTGGAATCCTGCCGAGCCCTGCGCGACGAACTGGCCAAGGTGATCGTCGGGCAGGACGAGGTGATCACCCAGTTGCTGATCGCGTTGCTGTGTCGGGGACATGGCATTCTGGAAGGCGTGCCCGGCCTGGCGAAAACACTGCTCATCAGCACGCTGGCCAGGACGCTGTCGTTGAGTTTTTCGCGCATTCAGTTCACACCGGACCTGATGCCCTCGGACATCACTGGCACCGAGGTGATTGAAGAGGATAAGGCGACGGGCACGCGCCAGTTGCGGTTCGTGCCGGGTCCGGTCTTCGCGAACATGATTCTGGCCGATGAAGTGAACCGCACGCCGCCCAAAACACAGTCCGCTCTGCTGGAAGCCATGCAGGAGGGGCAGGTGACGGCGGCGGGGTACTCGCACAAGCTGCCGCAGCCCTTTTTTGTGCTGGCCACGCAGAACCCCATCGAGCAGGAGGGCACGTACCCTCTGCCCGAGGCCCAACTCGACCGGTTCATGTGCAAAATCCTGGTGGATTATCCCAGCGAGACGGAAGAGCTGGCCATCATTCACCTGACCGCCGGGCGGACCGACGCGGCCGTACAGCAGATCATGTCCGCCCACGACGTCACCGCTCTCCAGGATGCGGTCCGGCAGGTGCCGTGCGCGGACCACGTGGCCCGCTATGCCCTGCGTCTGACCCGATCCAGCCGCCCGGACCGCCCGGACGCGCCGGACTTCGTGCGGGATTACGTCTCCTGGGGCGCCGGGCCGAGGGCCTCGCAGCACCTGGTGTCCGCCGGGCGGGCCCGCGCTCTGCTCAAGGGCCGGTTCTACGTTTCGATCGAGGATGTGCAGGCGGTGGCGCACCCTGTGCTGCGCCATCGGATCATCACCAACTTCAACGCGGAAGCGGACGGCATCCGCCCGGACGGCATCGTGGATCGCCTCATTGCCGCGCTACCCGCCGCGCCGTCGGATGCGCTGGATGTCCCGTCCGCATCCCGCGTGTTTGCGGAAGTGTCCACCCAGGAGCCGCGCCGCGGCTGAACGGATTCGTCATGGGGCAGACCGGCCAGCACGGGACGCCGCCGCCGGCCGCGGGAGAAAAGCCCCGCCGGCCGGCCCCGCCGCCCGACTACCGCAAGTATCTCGATCCGCAGGTGCTGGCCCGGATCAGCGGACTGCAACTGCGGGCGCGACTGGCCGTCGCGGGTCTGTACGCGGGCATGCACCGCAGCCCGTATCGCGGCGTGTCCGTCGAATTCGCCGACCACCGGCCCTATACCCAAAGCGACGACATCCGGCACGTCGACTGGCGGTTGTTTGGCCGGACGGACCGGTATTTCGTGAAGGAATACCAGCAGGACACGAACCTCAACTGCATTCTCGCCGTCGATTGCAGCGAATCCATGGCCTACCGCGGGCACGCCGCCCCGATGAGCAAACATGAATACGCGACGGCCGTCGCCGCCAGCCTGGCCTACCTGGCTTTGAGCCAGCGGGACTCGGTGGGGTTGGCCCTGTTCGATCGGCGGATCACCCGGTTCCGCAAGCCGTCGAACCATCCGTCGCTGTGGCGCCCGTTGATCGACGATCTGCAAGTGAGCATCGGTCCGGCCCGCACGTCGATGCGGGCGGTCCTGGACGATCTGGCCGAGCGGGTCAGTCGCAGCGTGGTCGTGCTGATCAGCGACCTGTTCGACGAGCCGCAGGAGACGCTCCGCGGACTGCAACACCTGCGGTATCGGGGCAACGACCTGATTGTGTTCAATGTCTGGGATCCGGCGGAGCTCCGATTTCCGTTTCGCGGCCCCACGCGATTTGAAGGCCTGGAAGGGCTGGGCCAACTGCTCGTCGAGCCGCGGGCCCTGAGCCGGCGATACCAGGCGGAAACCCAGGCCTTCCGGGCCCTGCTCGATCGCGGTTGCCGGGCCATGCAGGCGGACTACGTGGTGTCCGACACTTCCGCGTCCCTGGGGCCGGCGTTGAGCGCATACCTGGCCACCCGCGGCGTGCGGGCGCGGATGCGTTCATCCGGCGGGCGAGGAGGAGGCGGGTCGTGAGTTCGTTAGCGGCCATCTCGTTCGCGCTGCCAGGCCTGGCCTGGGCGGCCCTGGCTGGCGGCGCCGTGCCCGTCGTCATCCACCTGCTGCACCGTCGGCGGTTTCGTCGCACGCCGTGGGCGGCCATGCGTTTCCTGCTGGCGGCCAACCGTCGCAGCCGTCGGCGGATGCAATTGGAGCAGTGGCTGCTGCTGGCAATACGAACGCTGGCCATCCTGCTGTTGGGCCTGGCGGCGGCGGGTCCGTTTCTGTCGCGATCGCCCTGGGCGAGTGTGCCTGGCCGTGGCACTCTCCGGATCGTGCTTCTGGACGACTCGTGCTCGATGCAGGCGACCGAACCGGGCGCGCCGGACGACGCGGCGACACGGTTCGATCAGGCCCGATCCGCGGCCCGGCAGCTTCTCGATTCCTTCCCGGACACGGATTCGGTATCGCTGATCACGCTCGCCTCGCCCGCCGCCCGCGCGGTGTCGGCGCCCACCCGCGACCGGCATCGGGTGCAGAGCCGTCTGGATTCTCTGACGGCCGGCGAACACGGCACCGACCTCGCAGGCGGGCTGCACCTTGCCGCCGAAATCATCCGCGGCAGCGAATGGGGCGCCGCCGACCCGACGCGCTCCGGCGCTGCGGTTGTCTATGTGATTTCCGACCTGACACGCGCCGCCCTGGGCCAAAGCGTCTCGCCGGAAGCTTCCGCCGACGCGGGTCGATCCTGCGCATCCGGCGCCCGCGCGGTCGCCGGCATGGCCAGGCTCGTGCTCGTCGGCGTGGGGACGCCGGACGCGAAGAACGCTTTGGATAACGTGGCGGTCACCCGGTTTGTCCAGACGTCCACGCCGGCGACCGTTGATGTGCCGATTCGGTTCCGGGTGGACGTGGCGAACTTCGGGCCCCGCACGGTGGACGGACTGGCCGTCCAGATGCACCAGGAAGACCGATTTCTCCGCCGTATCGACCTGCCGGCGCTGGCGCCGGGCAGGTCGGAGACGGCCCGGTTCTCCGCCGTTTTCGACGCCGCCGGATCGCTGGGGCTCGAAGCGCGGCTCGTTTTCGCGGGCGAATCGGCCGACGCGCTCGCCGCCGACAACGTGCGATACGCATCCATCGAGGTTCGCGAACACGTCCCGGTGTTGCTCGTGGACGGGCGGCCGGGCGCGGGCGGTCTGTCCGGTGCGGCGGGCTACCTTGCCCTGGCGCTGGCCCCGCGCACCGCGGCCGGAGGGCGGTATGCCCTGGCGCCAAAAATGCTGACCCCGTACGACCTGGCCGGCGAAGTCCTGTCGGACTATGACGTGATCGCCCTTTGTGACGTGCCGCAACTGCCGTCGGATGTGTGGAGCGGACTGCGCGACTTCGTCTTGGCGGGCGGCGGACTGCTGGTCACGCTGGGCGAGGGCGTGCGGATTCCCCATTACAACGAGACCGCGTACGCCGGCGGGGAGGGCGTGTTGGCAGCGGAGCTGGGCGATCCCTTCGCGCCCGCGGAGGGCGAACGAAGTGTCCGGCTGAAACATGAGGCGAATTCGCATCCGGTCATGTCCGATTTCGACGATGCCGCGGACAGCGGACTGTTTCAGGCCCGCATCGCCCGCTACGTTCGGGCGAATCCGGATCCAAATCGCGCGGAGACGCCGCTGCGATATGAGAACGACGACCCCGCGATGGTGATCCGGAGCATGGGTCGTGGGCGGTCGTGCCTGTGGACCACCTCTGCCGACATGACCTGGACGAACCTGCCGGCCAAGGGAGACTACGTCTCCCTCATGACGAACCTGGTGTCTTACCTGACGCCCGAACGAAGTGGACACCGGTCCGTGCGGGTCGGCGAGCCGTTGGAGGAACCGGTCGGCCCGGCCGACCTGGGGGAGTCGGAATTGCCCGCGGTTCTGCTGCCCGATGGGCAGGCGCAGACCGCCGTCCTTTCGACCCATGTCGACGGCGTGTCGGCCACCTACGCCGCCGCGGATAAGGCCGGGCTCTACGTGATGCAGATGGATTCGGGCAATCGCGTGTTCGCTGTGAACCTTGATGCCGACGAGAGCGACCTGGCTTCGCTTCCCGAAGCCGCGCTGGCCGAACGGCTGGCCTGCCCCTTTGACTATGTTTCCGCCGCGGAGCTGCGCGATTCTCTGAACCTCGCCGCTCCCGCCACGGACCTGTCCGTGCCCGCCCTGGCGCTCGTATTGGTGTTGCTGCTGTGCGAATCGTGGCTGGCGGTTCGGTTCGGCGGGCCTGCGGAATGAAGGCAAGAAGCGATGCCGTCTGTGTTGTACTGGCTCCTGGAACTGCATCCGCCCGGCCCCGTCGGTGACGGTCGCTGGTCTTGGGATTGGCAACCGCCGGTCGGGAGCTGGCTGATCGTGCTCATGCTGGCGGCGGTGCCGCTGATTGTGCACCAGCTTTACCGCCGCGAAGGCACGACGGCACGACGGCGCGTCATCCTTGGCCTGCTGCGTGCGAGCGTATGCGGGCTGGTGGTGCTTCTGCTGGCCGGTCCCGTGCTGGTGCTCCAGCGGAACGCGGTGGAACGCTCGCGGGTTGCTCTGGTGCTGGACACGTCGCGCAGCATGGGCGCGACCGACGCATACGCCGATGCCCGCGCCGCCCAGGCCCTGTCCGACGCCGCGCGGATGTCGATCGAAAAGCTCGGCCAGCTCCCCCGGCTCGATCAGGCGCGAGCCGTTCTTTCGGCGACCGAGTGGGCCGTCCTGCGGACGCTGCTGACGCGACACGCGGTCGATCTGTTCGCGGCCTCCGGTTCCGCGCGGGCGATTGCCTCCGCGGAAGACTCCGGGCAATTGTGTGAACTCCAAACCGCGCTGCAGAGCCTTGTCGCGGACGGCCCCATCACCGACCTGTCCGCCGCCACGCGAGACGTGCTCGGCGCGTATGCGACCCGGCCGGTCGGTCGGCCCGCGGCGATTCTGCTGTTCTCCGACGGTCGCGTGACCGCCCCGGGCGGATCGTCCGACGTGGCGGACGAGGCCTCCGTGCCGATCCTGGCGGTCCCCATCGGTTCGGCCGACCCCCGCCGCGATCTGGCGCTGGGGCCGGTCACCGCGGACCCCAACGTTTTCGTCAACGACGTGCTGGCAGTTCGAGCCACTCTGGAGGCGCGGGGCATCCGCGAGCCCCTGACCGCCACCGTACGACTGATCGACGAATCCGGCTCGGCCGCGGCCGTTACCGAGACGGTTCAAATCCATCCGGATGACCCGCCGCACCAGGTTGAGCTTCGCATGCGCCCCCGTCAGGCGGGCGTTCAGGCGTTGCGGGTGGAGGTGGAACCGCTGGACGGCGAGCGCCGCCTGGACAACAACGTGGACACGCTGACGATCAACGTGCTCCGCGAACCGCTCCGCGTTCTGTACGTGGATGGGTATCCCCGTTTCGAATACCGTTACCTCTCGGCCGCCCTGGTGCGCGAGCCGACCGTGCGCGCGAGCTGCCTGCTGCTCAGCGCCGACCGGGATTTCGCCCAGGAAGGCGATGACCCGATTCGCCGGTTTCCCGAAACCGCCGAAGAGCTCAACGCATACGACGTGGTTCTGCTGGGTGACGTGGATCCCCACGACCCCTGGCTTGGCGCGGCACGGGCCCAACTGCTGGTCGATTTCGTGGGCGAGCGCGGCGGCGGCTTCGGGCTCATCGCGGGCGAGCGCTTCGCGCCGGCGCGGTTCCGCGGCACGCCGCTGGAGAAGCTGGTCCCCGTGCGCATTGATCCGGAAGCCGCGGTCGGCGCGCCGACCAACCTTTCCGAGCCCTTCACGCCACGCTTCACTCCGTACGGGCGGCAGAGCCGGCTTTTCCGGTTCGACGCCGATCGCACGACAAACGACCGGCTGCTCGAGAGTCTGCCCGGCCCATACTGGTTTGCGGCCACACGCGGGGCCCGCCCGGGCGCGGAAGTGTTGATCGAGCATCCCGCCTCGCAGGCCGGAGCCGACCACGCCCCGCTGCTGGTGATCGGACGATACGGTGCCGGAAAGATCCTCTTTCAGGGTACGGACGAAACCTGGCGCTGGCGCCGCCGGACCGGCGAATGGCTCCACGACGCATACTGGATTCAGCTCGTGCGCGAACTCATGCCGTCACGCGATCTGACACAGGACCGTCGGCTTGCACTGTCGGCCGATTCTCCCGTCGGATTCGCCGCCCGGCCGCTGGATCTGCGCGTGCGCGTGGCGGACGCCCGGCTCCTGGACTTGCTGGGGCCCCGGCTCGATCTGCTGGTACGCGACGCGGACGACCGGCCGACGGCTCGGCTCGCGGCCCAGCGCCTCGGCGCGAGTTCTCCGCTATACGAATGCACGTGGACGCCGTCGCGGCCGGGGCGCTTCACGGTGCAGGTCGAAGGCGTGCCGCCGCCGGCCGGACAGAAGCCGGCGTCGGTGTCGATTCGCATCGAAGACGATTCCGTCGAAACCCGACGGCTGGAGGCCGATCCGGACGCGCTCGCTCGACTGGCCGAGCGAACCGGAGGCCGGCTGGTCCTGCCCGATCGGCTGGCCGAGGCGGTTCTTGGCATCGGGCAGCGCGATCTGAGAACGCCGGACGACATTCGCGTTCCGCTCTGGCGGACGAAGGCGGCCTGGATGGTTCTGGCCTCGCTTCTGACGGTGGAATGGATTCTGCGGAAGGCATGGGGGATGATCTGAGGAGGGCCGGGACGGCCGCCGAGCCGCCGTTGCAGGCATGACGAACGACCGAATCATTACCGAGCTGACGCGGCTTCGAGCCCGGGCACGACGCCTTCTGGTTCTCTGTGGCGCGTGTTCCGTGTTGACAATCGGCCTGCTCGCCGCTCTGGCCGTCATGATCGCCGATTGGCTGCTCTGGCTGCCGTCCGGCGTTCGGATGGCCACGCTTCTTGGTCTGCTCTTCGGCCTGGCCGCGATGGCGGTCCGCTGGATCCTTCATCCGCTGCGACGGCCCATCCCGCTGGACGACCTGGCGTTGCGCGTGGAGCGGCGGTTCCGCCTGCCTTCCGACGTGATCCGCAGCGCTGCGAACTTCGCGCAGGGACACGGCACCGGGTCCGCTGCGCTCGGCCGGCATGTTCTGGCCCAGGCGCAAGAGTCCCTGCGAGCCCTGCGGATCGATGAGGTCATCACCCGGCGGCCGTTGCTCCGGCGGGCCGCCCGCCTGACCGGCGTGGCGAGTGTCATCGGCGTGCTCTGGATCGGGCAGCCGCAGTGGGTGCGCACGGGGGTGGCCCGGCTGACCGATCCGTTCGGCTCGGTCCGCTGGCCGCGCACCGTGGAAATCGAGATGCTCACCGGCGACACCACCGTGGCCGTCGGGGATTCACTGCCGGTGCAAGTGCGTGTGAGTCGGGGGGATCGGCCATCGCTTCGTCCTCTGCTGCACATCCGCGATACGGGCGGCTCCGACGTCGTTTTCTCCATGGAATCAACCCAGGCGGGCCGGTACGAGTGTACCATCCCGGCCGTTGCCGGGGATCTTACGTATTGGGTCGAGGCCGGCGACGCCACGACCGTCGATTGCCCGGTTTGCGTGCGGGCGGTGCGACGACCGAGCGTGGTTCAAGCCTATGCCCGGATTCTGCCGCCGGCTTACGTGCCCGCCGAGTGGAAGCGGGAATACGATCTGGCCGCCGCGCCTGCCAAGGCGGTGCCCGGCAGCGACGTAACCGTCTGCTTCCAGTTCAGCAAGCCGGTGGGACGGGATGATGCCGGTGAGCCGGAAGCGGCCCTGATGTTCCCCGACGGCGATCACCTTCCCCTGATGGTCTCGCCGTACGACGACGAGGGCTTCTGTACGATCTTCGAATCGGCCGATGATTTCGCGTTCCGCGTGTACGTGAAGGACGTCGACGGTTTTACAAACCGCGACGGGCGGGACTATCGCATCCGCGCGGTGGCGGACCAGGCGCCCGCAGTCGTTATCGAACAGCCCCAATCGCTGGTGGAAGTGACACCGGACGGCACGGTTCCCGTTGCCGTCCGGGCGGAGGATGACTTCGGGCTTGGCCGTCTGTGGCTTTCGGCCGTCGTCAATGACGCCGCGTCGGCGCGGACGATCGACCTGACCGGCGTAACGGTGATGGAGCCGGCCGCCGATCGGGTCGAGGCCCGGGCTTCGCTGGACTGGTCCGTGCGTTCGCTGGGCGTGCGGGCCGGTGACCATGTGGTTTATCGCGCCGCCGCCCTGGATAACCGTCGGCTCGCCGACGCCGGGCCGCAGACGGGCGAGTCGTCCGCCCTGCGTCTGCGGATCATCTCGCACGATGCGTTCCGTCAGCGGGTACGCGAAGAATTCCAGTTGCTGGAAGGACGCCTGCGACAGGCCATGGACGAACAGGAGTCGCTTGGCGACCGGATCCGTTCCCGCGGCAGCGATACCGACGCCGCGGAATGGTCCTCGATTCTCAGTGCCGCCGCCGGGATCCAGGACCGCCTGGCGCGTCGAGTCGGCGAAGTGTCGCATCGCCTGCAGCAGTTGCAGGATCAGATGGATCGGAACCGGTTTGACGATGACGCCGCCCGTCGGCGAGCCGAGGAAGCCGGCGGATTGCTGCACTCCGCCGCCATCGGCCCCATGAAGGACGCCGCCGCCGGTCTGACCCAGGCCGCGCGACCGGAGTCGGCAGCCGCGCGAAACGAACAGCTTCCGCAGATTCTTGAACACCAGCAGGAGGCCGTGGCGGGCCTTCGCCGCGCCATTGCGTCGCTCGGCCGGTGGGGAGATTACGAAGACATCGTGAACCGCACGCGGCAGATTCTGGATCAACAGCAATCCGTACGCGCGCAGACCGCCGACGTCGGCCGCGAAACGCTGGGACAGTCCGTCGACTCTCTGCCCGCGGAGCGACGCCTGGTTCTGGAACGGGTCGCACGCGACCAGGACCGGCTGGCGGCAGAGGTGGAGCACCTGCTCGAACAGATGCATGGCCTGACGGCCTCCGCCGCCGCGGATGCACAAGACGCATCACGCCAGAAAGAATCTCTGGAAGCCGCCGCCCAGACAGCCGTTCGGCAGAACGTGTCGGAACGCATGAGGCAGGCCGCCCGCGCCGCCGGGGAGAACCGGACTTCCGCCGCCGGCGTTGAGCAACGGGCCGCCGAGGCCGGTCTGTCAGCCATGCTGGACGACCTGCTCCGTCGAGTGCCGCCGCCGGCGCCGGAGGCGTCGGAGAGTCTGCTCGAACTGGCCGGACGACTGCGCAACCTGATTGGATCGCAGCAACAACTGCTCGACGCCACCGCGGAGGCCGCCGGTTCGGACGGTGACGCGGCTGCCCGGAACCGGCTGGCCGACCTTCAGGCGCCCCTGGCCGAGGAGGCGCAGAAGCTGGCCGCCGCCGCCGACACCGCCGCTGCTTCGGACCCCTCGATCACCCATCGTGTGTCGGATGCCGGCCGGTCCATGCGGCGGGCGGAATCGGACCTGCGTTCCGATCGCGCGTCGGCCGCAGCAGACGCCCAGCACGACGCGCTGGATCGACTGAATCAGGCGCTGGCGTCGGCCCAGCAACTGGCCGATCAGATGCGCGCCGAGGCCGCGGCCCGATCCGTGCTGGCCCTTCGCACGGAGCTGACGGATGTGCGGGTCCGCCAGCAGGCGATTGCGGACGGCGCGGGGGAACTGGTCCGCGCCGCCCCCGACGGGGAACGGCTCAGCCGTGCCAATGCACGCAAGGCCGGCCATCTGGCCCAGGCGCAGGAGGAGGTTCGCGAACGCGCCAGTGCCGTCCGCGAGCAAATGGGATCGGCCGCCACGTTTCAGTGGCTCATGAACCGCGTTCTTACCGACATGGCCCAGTCGCGCGACCAGCTTCAACAGCGACGGATGGACGAGACCCTGACCGCCGGCCAGGAGCGGATTCTCGCCGATCTGAGCCGACTGATCGACGCATTCGAGCAGCTTGCCGCTCTGTCGCCGCCGGGCGAATCCGCTCCGCAGGCGGAGGCCGGCGGCGGATCGGGCGCTTCTCCGACGCCGCCTGACGGCGTGCCCCCGGTCGCCGAGCTGCTGCTCGTGCGAGCCCTGCAACTGGATCTGAACGCCCGCACTCAGAACGCCGCCGCGCAGATGGCCCACCAGGTTCCGTCCGAAGCGCACCTGCGGCAGATTCACGATCTCGGGCGGCAGCAGCAGGAATTGCAGGCGCTGATGCGATCGCTGGTCGAGTCGTCACAGAAAGGACGAGACTGACATGATGCACCTTTCGCGTATCGGCCCGATTGTGCTGTTGACGGGAATGTTGACGGCGGTCGGATCCGATGCACAAGCCCCCGCCTCCCGGCCGGCCACGCAGCCGTCCGCGAACCAGGCCGTGGCCCGGACGCTGGCCCTCATGGATCAGAGCAGACAGCAGCTTTCCGTCCGGCTCGACCCCGGCCCGGAAACACAGCTTGTGCAGCAGCAGATCGTGGCGGCATTGGATGATCTGATCGCGGCGGCGATGAGCAGTGCGCAGGGTACTACCGGCGCCTCGGATCAGCCGCAATCGGGCGATCGGCGGGAACAGCAGGAGTCCGGGCAGTCGGAGAACACGGCAGACGGCGCCTCCAGACCCTCCGGCGACGCACCGGCTCGGCCGGGGTCCGTTTCAAGCGAGAGTACCGGTCTGACCACGCCGTCGGGCGAATTCCGGGAGTCGCAGCGCGGCTGGGGCCACTTGCCGGCCCGGGAACGCGACGAGATCATCCAGGGCGTGCGAGAGGCGGTGCTCGACAAATACCGGGAACAGATTAACGAGTATTATCGAGCCCTGGCGGAGGAGGAGACGGAATGATGTCGCGCCGATGGGTGTTCGTGCTCCTGACCGCCGCATCGGTCATGCATGCGGCGTCCATCCGCGCGCAGGAGGACGCCCCCTCGCTTCCGGTCGCCGTTCCGGAGGAGGTCACGCCGGCCCTGGAGGCGGCGACGGCCAAAGGCCTGGCCTGGCTGGCCGCCCAGCAGAATGCGGACGGTGCTTTCGGCAACGACTCCGGCTACGGTCCGCACGTCGGGATCACGGGCATGGCGGGCATGGCCTTCATGAGCGACGGCCACCTGCCCGGCCGCGGTCGCTATGGGCCGATCGTCGAACGCTGCGTCCGCTTCATTCTGGCCAATCGTTCCGAGACGGGCCTGCTGGCGGCCCAGACCTCCCACGGGCCGATGTACGGACACGGCTTCGCCACGCTCTTCCTGGCGGAAGTGTACGGATCCAGCCGCGATCCGCAGATTCACGAGGCGCTGCGGCGGGCCGTGCGGCTCATCACGGCCACGCAGAATGACGAGGGCGGCTGGCGCTACCAGCCTGTACGAAAAGACGCGGATATTTCCGTGACCATCTGCCAGATCATGGCTCTGCGGGCCGCTCGCAACGCCGGCATTTTCGTCGAGAAAGATACGATTGACCGGGCCGTGCAATACGTGAAGGCCTGTCAGGAAACCGACGGCGGCTTTCGCTACATGATCAACTTGAGCGGTTCGGCCTTCCCCCGCAGTGGAGCCGGCGTCGCGGCCTTGCAATACGCCGGCATCTACTCCGGACCGGAAATCGAGCGCGGACTGGCCTATCTGATGAAGTATCTGCCACCGCAGCGTGGGTTGGAGGCGCACTACATCTATGGCCACTATTACACTGCCCAGGCCATGTTTCTGGCGGGTGACGCCTACTGGCGAGTCTGGTGGCCGGCCATCCGGGACGAACTGCTGGCGCGGCAGAACCCGGACGGCTCCTGGGAGGACGAGGCCGGCAAGGAATACGGAACTGCCATGGCGCTGATCATTCTTCAGATGCCCAACCGGCTGCTGCCGATCTTCCAACGGTAGACGAACAGGAGGCCCGGATTGAGCGGAAACGGACACGGTCGAACGGCATGGGAGCGCCCCAAGACCCTGGCCCCCATCATGCTGCCTGTGGTCGCATTGACAGTCGGCCTGGCCGACACGACGACCCGCCCGGCAGATTCGCATCCCGTTCGTGTCACGCTGCAAACCGTGACTGGGGATCAAGAAGGCGGCGAGCTCGTCGCGTTTTCGCTGGATCGCGGCGCCGCCTTCCGCTCGAAGGCCGACGCCGAGGCCCGCCTCGTTCCTCCGGAAAACATCGTCCGGATCACGATCGCAGAACCACCGGCCATCTTCGCCGAGCAGGGGCTGGTCTTTGAACTGGCCAATGGAGACCGGCTGAGCGGCCGGGTGATCGCATTCGAGCAGGACCGTGTGCAGGTCGAGACGCCCGCTCTGGGCCCCGTGTCTGTACCGCTGGGCGCCATTTCGCGGCTGTCCGCGCGGCAGGCGGAAGGGCCCGCGCAAGCCGCCGTCGACGGTCCGCCCGCTACACGCCGCGAAAACGACGTCGTGATGCTGAGCAACGGCGATATGACCACGGGCTTGGTCGCCGCCATCGACGCCGAAGGCATTGTCCTAGACACACCCGCCGGGCAGACCCGAGTGCCGTTGGACCGCTTCGCGGTGGCCGTTCTTGTGCCGGACCCCGACCCGCCGGGCGACAGACTGGCCGCTCGCCTGACCCTGCTGGACGGAACACGCCTGACGGTGTCGGCGGCGCATTGGGGAGAGGACCGCAGCCCCCGCGGCCTGTTGGAGGCATCGCTCTGGGACGAGCGTGCAGCCATCCCGTTCGATCGGATCGCCCAGATCGAAATTCGCGGTGGTCGCTGGGAGTGGCTCGCGCAGTTAAGCCCGTCCGCGTACGTTCAGACACCGATGTTCCGCCTGGCGTGGCCCTGGCGGGCCGATCGCAATGTGGTGGGCGGGCCGCTGCGCGTGGCCGGCAAAGGGTTCGATCACGGGCTCGGCGTTCAGAGCGAATGCACGCTTCGCTACGCGCTGCACGGGCAATACGACTCATTCGTTACCCATTTCGGGATGGATGACGACAGCGGACCGTATGCGAACGTGGACGTGTCAATTCGCGTGGACGGCCAATCCCGCTTCGAACAACCTGGAGTGGTCCCCGGGCGTCTGCATGGCCCGATTCGGGTCAGTCTCAACGGCGCGCAGACATTGGAACTCCACGTCGGCTTCGGCGCCAACGGCGCGATCCAGGACCGGTTTGACTGGATCGAAGCCGCCCTGGTCCGGTCGTCCGCGTCGCCTGCGGTCCCGGCGGCCGCGGCTCTTCATGGCGGACGGCGAGCCCGCGCGGGTGGTTGATCCGCTATTGCGGGAACACGAACCCCGGCGGTTCGGAGCGGTGGGGGTAGCACTCGCTTCCACCGTTGAAAATCGCGAACAGCGAAACCGCCAGCAGCGCCCGCACGATGAGTGTCATCCAACGCTTCATGAGTCTGACCTCCCTGGATTCCAACGAGGGCCGGTCGAGCCCCGACCGGCGGCTGTTTTCCGCGACAGGCTACAGCATGCGTTTCAGTTCGCCCACAACCGTATCGATGTCCGCCTCGGTCAATCGTGCGTGGAATGGCAGCGCAATGGTTCGAGCGGCCAGCGCCTCACAAACCGGAAAGCTGCCCTCGCGATAGCCGAACTGCTCGCGATAGAAAGGCTGCAGGTGGATCGGCACGAAGTAGTTGTTGCACCCGATGCCTTTCTGGCGGAACTGTGACAACATGCGGTCCCGGTCCGCCTGCGTGTATCGATCGTCCAGCCGCACGACGAAGATAAACCAGCTTATGTCGCAATCCGGCAGAACGTGCTGCATGCTCAGCCGGGGCTCGTCGGCCAGGCGCCGCAGATACATTCCAGCGACGCGCTCCCGCGCCGCGAGAATCTCCTCGATCCGCGAAAGCTGGACCAGCCCCAGGGCACAATTGATGTCCGACAACCGGAAGTTGTAGCCCATCCGTTCGTGCGCCAGCCAGCCGCCGCCCGTCCCGCGACCCTGGTTGCGCAGCGAGCAGCACACATCGGCCAGCGTGTCGTCGCTGGTGACGATCATCCCGCCCTCGCCCGTGGTGATCTGCTTGTTCGGGTAGAACCCGAAGACGCCCGCATCGCCGATCGAGCCCGCCGGCCGGCCTTTGTACCGACCGCCGAGAGCCTCGCACGAGTCCTCGATGATCCGCAGGTTGTGCTTGCGGGCGACGGCGAGAATCGGGTCGAAGTCCGCCACCTGGCCGAATACGTCTACCGCCAGGATCGCCCTGGTGCGCGGAGTGATCGCCGCCTCGATCCGGGCCGGATCGATGTTCCACGTCCGCGGATCAATATCCACGAACACGGGCGTGGCGTTCTCGAACAGGATGCAATTGGATGACGCGATGAACGAAAACGGCGTGGTGATCACTTCGTCGCCCGGGCCGATGCCCATGGCCCGGACGATCAGGTGCAGCCCGGCCGTTCCGTTGCAGCAGGCCACAGCGCGCTTCGTGCCGCAGTAGGCGGCGAACTGCCGCTCAAACTCGGGAACCTTGGGCCCCAGCGACAGGGAATCCGTCTTCAGCACCGCCACAACCGCGTCGATCTCGGCCTGCGTAATGTCCGGCCGAGCCAGATGAATCTCCATGTGCTACTCCCCTGCGTTTGCCACCCGGACCCTCCGCCTTGACGGCGACCAGCCAGAAATTATACGCTTCTGCCGGCACCTGCCCAGCCGAACGGGTTCGCTTGCCAGGCGGACCCTCGCCCAGGAATCGGCCGGACTTGCTCCGTGTGCGGTCATGGTCCGCCGCGCCGGGAAACGCAGCATCCCCTTTGGCAGGCGCAACAGGGTGTCTTTCCAAGGCTCGCAGCGCAGATTCGCCAGACAGGGTTGAGGCGCGCCCCGCAACCGCCTGTCTGTGTCCCATCATAAGGAGACGTTGCGATGCCAGACCAGGAGTGGACACCGGCCATCGGCCTGACCAGGGCCTTGCGGCATCTGGTAATTCGGTCCGTCGTAGCGCTGGCGGTCTGGACGGCACTGCTCTGGCTGGCCGTCCCGGTCCTCAATCTGCTCGTCGCGCACTGGGCCGGGGCGACCGGAATCACTCGGGCTCTCTCCTGGAGCGGCCGTGCTCGGGGCCCGCCTCTAATCATTTGTCAAGCAACGGGTTCCGTCAGTTTGGAGACTCTCGCCGCATGATAGGTTGGCTGTCGCTGCTCCCTCCAATCCGGCGTCTTCAGCCACACGTGCCGTTTTGAACCGGTCAGGCTGTGCGGGGCGTGCGACCTTGGCTACACTGGCCATCGCCGGCTGGCGCGGCTGCTGCGGTGCACGACGACCTGCGGTGGATCCAAAGGCCCTGTAGAGCTGCCAAGGCATAGCGAGGAATGTCGAAAACGTGCGACCGAAACGCACGTGAGGTCAACATGCCGCCAGCCATCTCCGGAGGCCATTGATGTCCGACGCGCCAGCCGCAAGTGTCTCACGCCGAAACCCCTGGGTCTGGATTCCCACGCTGTATTTCGCCCAGGGCATCCCCTACGTCATGGTGATGTCCGTCTCGGTCATCATGTACAAGCGGCTGGGCATTTCGAATACCGACATCGCCCTCTACACGAGCTGGCTGTACCTGCCTTGGGTCATCAAGCCCCTCTGGAGCCCGGTGGTGGACCTGCTGGGCACCAAGCGACGATGGACCGTCGTCATGCAGGGCGTGGTGGGAGCGGCCCTGGCTCTGCTGGCGCTGGCCATCCCCGCGCCCCGTTTTTTTCAATACACGATCGCCCTTTTCTGGATGATGGCCTTCTGCTCGGCCACGCACGACATTGCCGCTGACGGCTTCTACATGCTCGGATTGTCGCAGCATCAGCAGGCGGCCTTCGTCGGCATTCGCAGCACGTTCTATCGAATCGCGACCATCGCGGGGCAGGGGCTGCTCGTGATGCTCGCCGGCTTCATCGAAACCAGCAGCGGCCTTCCGCCCGTGGAGATTTCTGTCGCCACGGTGCCCGGCGCCCCGGATTCTCCTGCCGTTCTGGACGAATCGACCCCCTGGCCACCCCCTTCGTTGGGCGAACTGAAGCTCTTCAGCGATCCGGAGCGGGTGGAAATCCGCACGACGGTGACCGCCGGACCGCAGGCCGATGCCCTCTTATCCGAGGCGCGAGCCCAGAACGTCCGGAATGGCTTCTGTACGGCCACGGACGCCGCCCATTTCGGCAGCCCTCGCCAGGCGCGGTCAGCCGGCAGTGGGAGTCTCGGCGTCGGCACGCTGCGGCTTACACAGAAGCCGCCCCCGGGACAAACCATCGTGGTGTTGGTCAGTCGCAAGAGCGGAGACGATCGCATCGACATCGTGGAAGGCGCCCGGTTGACCTTTAACGATGCCAACTGGAATGCGCCCGCCCGGGTCGTATTCAGGACCGATCCGCAACTGGCGGACGAGGCTTCGGCGAGTTTCGAGGCCACCGCAGGCAACATCCCCCTGGCGTGGACCACGGTGGCCGTCGTCCTGGCCGTACTGTTCGCGGTCTTCTGCATCTACCACCAGTTTGCGCTGCCCCGTCCGGCCGCCGACGGTCCCGCCGGCTCGCGGGATTCGGGCGGTTTCGTGGCCGAATTCTTTCGCACCTTCGTCCTGTTCTTCCGCCGACGGGACATCGGCATCGTGCTGGCGTTCCTTCTGTTCTTCCGGTTCGCCGAAGCTCAGTTGGTCAAACTCGTTTCGCCGTTTCTGCTCGATCCGCGCGACATCGGCGGTCTGGGCCTGACGACCGGCGAAGTCGGCCTCATATACGGGACGATCGGCGTCGCCGCGTTGACGGCCGGCGGCATTCTTGGCGGATTGTTGATCTCGCAGCACGGCCTGCGGTTCTGGCTGTGGCCCATGGTCATCATCATGCACACGCCCGACCTCGCGTTCGTCTACCTCGCCTGGGCGCAGCCGACCAGCTACGCACTCATCGGCGCCGCGGTGGCCGTCGAGCAGTTCGGGTACGGATTCGGCTTCACCGCGTATATGCTGTACATGATCATGATAGCGGAGGGCCGCCACAAAACGGCCCATTATGCGATCTGCACGGGCATCATGGCGCTCGGCATGATGCTGCCGGGCATGCTCAGCGGCTGGCTCCAGGACCACATCGGGTACCGGAACTTCTTCCTCTGGGTGGTCATTTCCACCATCCCGGGTTTCATTGTCGCAGCGCTGGTGACGATCGATCCGGAGTTCGGAAAGAAGAAAGCGGAGGAGTGAGAGCCGCCAGGCACGCATCGAGCGGAAACGAGCGCCGCCAAGAGGTCCCCTTGCCGCCAGCCCGCCTGGCTCTTCGAACTCGCTTGACTTGGGGAGGGTGGGAGACTAACATGCCCGTGCTACGATATGGAAAATCATAGCACGGCGGTTGCGTCCAAACGTACGTCCAACAACGGGAAAGGAGATTCAGAACATGCTACGAGTGAGTCAGGTTGGTCTTGTGTTGTTACTTTTTGTTTTTACGGCAGTTGCGCAAGAACCGGACTGGCCGAATCTGCCGGAGACGTTTCACGCGCAGCTTCAAGCGGTAGATGGAAACGGGACCGGGACTTTTCCCATGACCGATCCTATTCGCATTCAAGGCATTCTCCTGAACCGGCCACAGGACATGCTGGCGGCCCGGGCCGCCGCGCCGGTCTACATGGGCGGCACGTGGCAAGTCTTTCTCCAGGCCGACGCGGTCGGCGATTTTGGCGGCACGGCACTCTGGATGGGGCAGTATATCGGCCGCATGACCGGCACACACCCGGCCGGCAGCTACAGCGATGCGGAATGGGTGGCCGAACTGGATCGGATCACGTATGACGAGGCGACCGGGCGCCGAATGCGGCCGGGGGATCGGGTGGAGGTCCGGGCTCGCGCGCCGGGACTCTTTTTCCGTGGCAAGGCGAACATCAACGAGCAGCATATCAAGGCCCCCCAGCAGGATTTTGACGTGGTCTTGTTGGAGGCGGGAGTCGGGCTGCCCGATCCGACAGTCATCACGCTTTCGGATGTGAAGGATGCGGCGGACGAATTCCTGTTCGATCCGACCCGGCAGACCGGTGCGGAGCGTTACCAGGGCTCGCTCGTCAAGATTTCCGGCGTAAGTTTCGTTGATCCCACCGGCTGGGGTCCCGAAGCCTTGTTGACGCTGACCGATGCGACCGGCCGAACGCTGCCGGCCCTTCTGGGGCGGTCGCGCGGTTTCGTGGATCAGCCCGCGCCGACCGGGCCGTTTTCCATTGTGGGCATCTTCGATCAGGAGGACACGGACGGTTCGGACGGCTGGAAGGGAGGCTATCGGCTCTGGGTCATGGGCTTTGACGGGCAGGACTTCATCATGCCGATGCAACCGGGTGACACGGACGGGGACGGCGACGTGGATTTGAGAGACCTCGCGTGGTTTCAATCGTGTTATGCGGGTGACGGTGCGCCGCCCGCCGACGCATGGTGCGAGGATTTCGACCTGGATTTCGATGGGGACGTCGATGAGAACGATCTGGTGGAAGTGCTAATGTGTCTTGGAGGGCCGGACAACCCGGTGGCGTGCCCCTGAGGCCCCGACATCTGTGGAGGCGGCGGGCGTTCACGCTGGTTGAGCTGCTGGTGGTAACCAGCATCCTCGCATTGCTGCTGGCGCTGCTGATGCCGGGTCTGCGCGCCGCCCGCATGAGGGCGCGGATGGTGGCCGTCCATTCGGACCTGCGACAGATCACGCTGGCCCTGGATGCCTACGCGTTGAGCTGTCAGGACCGCGTGCCACCGACCCGCGTAGCCTGTGGCACGGACGTGAACTACCAACTGCCGATCGAGCTGGCGCAGGAGCGGTTTCTCGCGCCGGCTCCCAGTGCTATTCCGCAGGCGGACCTGCGTGATCGCTTCGACTCGCGACGAACGTATCAGTACGTCGCGCCGGGGGCGATTTACCAGAACGGGACGCTCTTCGATAAGCCGGATCAGCCCTGGAAGCCCCGATCGAAGATCTGGGTGCCGGATGATTTTCCGACCTGTGCCGAGGAAGAAGGGCGATACTACCACAACTTCGCCGATGAGCCGGTCAGCCCGGTCACCTACGCCGTCTGGAGCGCGGGGCCCAATCCGGCCGCGAAGAAGTTCCCGCGACAGATGGCCTCGGACGTGGTGGACGATAGTCGGTTTCCGCTGCCACGATCCTACTGGATGACGCGAAGTCTGGGGGACGGACTGATCACGCACTTCCGCGCCCGCAACGGCATGGTCCACCAGAGTCCCTGATGCCGACAGACGGATACTCGCGAAGCACTCCCGCACGATGGTCTTGCCCAGAGCCGCCTCGACCGCCAATCGGTCGAGTGGGCAGGCCCATCGGCGGGAGGGCACTCTCCCTCAGGATGCTGTGCCAATAATGCGACACATGGTGTTTTTTCCGGGGGTAGAGGGAATCCCGCCTTCCCGTGGTCATATTGCTTCCCCGACTCATTTTTGCGTGCTAAAGCGCGCTTGGCGAGTTGGACGATATCCAGTAGAACACTCCGTCTTCCTGCGGTGGGGACCCCAGCCCCGTCCGGTTGCTCGGAAGCGGGCGCTACCGCCCGCTGGCAGGAGATGGCGGCACCGGAGTGCAGATGGTGCGCCGACGGGTACGATGCAGGCGGCAGAATGACCCGCCGAGAGTTCGGGCCGAAGATCAGTGTATCAGCGCGATAGCGACATGGTCGCAGCCGATCGTCCGCATGTGCGGCGTATTGGGTTCGCGCAGAGTCTATTGGTAGGAGAGTAAGCCAATGTGTATTTTCACATTCCTGGCTGCGATTCTTGCGCTCTTTGGCATTGGGAACGCGCAGCTCTAGCGAACGGTCCCAGGTAAGAGCGGCGAAGCCCACCGGCGGACGTACGGCACCACCGGTGGGCTTCACTCTTTTTCTGACGGTCCAGCACCCTGCTGGCCACGCGGGCAGACTCGGCCACCTCACCGGTGTCAGCCGCGTTCTCAGTGGGGACATGCCTGCCGGAATGACGTCTTCCTTGCGTAGTGCCATCCGATCCCTATCCTGAGATTTGATTGGAGGTTGTGTGAATGGATACCGCGGGGCAGGTGGTGATCGGCTTGGGGGAGGTTCTGTGGGATTGCTTCCCGGATTCGCGGAGGCCGGGCGGGGCGCCAGCCAACGTGGCGTACCATGCCGCTCAACTGGGACATCGGGGCATTGTGGTCTCGCGGGTGGGAGATGACGTGCTGGGACGGGAACTCCGCAAATATCTCGCTGAACGGGGTCTGGACACGCAGTATATCCAGACGGATCCCGATCGCCCCACCGGCAGAGTCACCGTCAACACGTCCAATCCAGACCGGCCCACATTCATCATCCACGAAGACGCGGCCTGGGATTCCCTGGAGTTCAATCAAGAGCTGGAACAGGTTCTGGCTGGGGCCTCGGCGGTCTGTTTCGGAACGCTGGCCCAGCGCAGCCAGATCAGCCGCCAGACCATCCACCGTTGCCTGACGGTGGCCCGCAACGCGCTGATTGTCTATGACGTGAACCTGCGACAGCTCTGGTACCGGCGGGAGTGGATCGAGCAGTCGTTGCACGCCGCGGCGGTGGTCAAGCTTAACAGCGATGAAGTCAGCGTCCTGGCCAGTCTGCTTCAGCTTGGCACTTCAGAGCCTCGCCAGTTTGCGGCGGCTCTTCAGCGCGGATTCGGGATCCAGATCGTCTGCATCACGCGATCCGAGGACGGCTGTCTGGTGGTCGGACCGCAGGAAGTGGCGGACGTGCGGGGCCGGGACGTTGAGGTGCTGGACGCCGTGGGCGCCGGAGATGCGTTCACAGCCGCGTTCATTTCCGGCATCCTTCGCCAGTGGCCTCTGAGCGCGGCGGCCGCCCTGGCCAACGAGGTCGGCACGCTGATGGTCACCCGCCCGGGCGCGATGCCGACCATCGCGGAGGAACTGGCCGAACTGGTCGCTCGATTCAAGCCAGGGTCGGGGGAGTGAGCGGCTGCCGTCGTCTGGTGACAGCCGGGGCGGAGTCTATTCGTTATCCCGTTCACAATCGCGAGTCTTAGCTGTCCCGGTCATCTGCCCGCCTTCCGCCACTGTTTGAGAACCTGTTAACATGTGTTGTAGCAGAATGTTAACACAGGTATAACACAAACGTCAGTGTTTTGCTCCCTCCCGTCATCTCGACCGCCGTGGCCACGCCATCAGGAGCCCATTTGCGTGCTGAAAGCGGATTTCGCAAAAAGATGGGTTCTTTGGCTGGATTTGATCTGCGATTCCCAGGACTGTCCCAGAAGAACGACAGAAGTGAGGGATCACGGTACTGCTGCGTCGAAGCGATCGCGCTGACGCAAACGAGGGGGCTTCGTCAACCCGCCTGGCTCCTTCGTGGTGCGAAGTGGCGGACCTCACTCAAATGCAGTGATGACTATGGCTCTGGAACCCCCTTCCCAGCGCCGGCCTGGCCGTTTACCCTTCGGAAACGTCGAACGAGCGTTGAGCGTGGCCGTGGCGTCGCCTGGCAAGCGGGGGCCGGTCTCGTGCTCTTTCGCATCTGGTGGAGGTTCGCACAGACAAGCTGGATGGCGGGAGGACCGACATGCCCAGCGACGAAGGGCGATACATTGTGCTGATCAGCCCGCACGGACTGATTCGCGGGACCAACCTGGAACTGGGTCGGGATGCCGACACCGGGGGTCAGACGACGTACGTGGTTGAGCTGGCCAAGGCCCTGGTCGAGCATCCGGACGTGGCCCAGGTGGATCTGATCACTCGGCTGATCGAGGATCCGCGCGTGGACGCCGGATATGCGGAGCCCTTCGAGGATCTGGCTTCCGGGGCCCAGATCGTCCGGATCGAGTGCGGACCGGCTCGCTACATGCCCAAGGAGTCGCTTTGGCGCCACCTGGACGGCTTCGTGGACAACATCGTTCAGTACTTCCGATCGCAGGATCGTGTTCCGGACTTGCTGCACGCCCACTACGCAGATGCCGGATTCGTCTGCTCGCAGCTCGGGGCCCTGCTGCACCTTCCGATGGCATTCACCGGCCACTCGCTGGGTCGGGTCAAACGGCAACGTCTCCTCGACGGAGGAATGAAGGCCGAGACGATTGAAAAACGCTATCGGATCTCGCGACGTATCGAGGCGGAGGAGACCGCTCTGGATCACGCGGGATTCGTCGTGGCCAGCACCCGGCAGGAGGTGGATGATCAGTATGCCCGGTACGACAACTACCAGCCCAACCGGATGGTGGTCATTCCGCCGGGCGTGGATCTGAGCCGGTTTCGTCCGCCCTCACGGCGTGACGCTCGAGCGGTACCGATACTAAGGCAAATCGTGCCGTTCCTGATGAATCCGGACAAGCCGATGATTCTGGCCCTGTCCCGCCCCGATCCGCGCAAGAACATTCCGACACTGGTCCGGGCGTTTGGGGAGAACCCACGTCTCCAGGAAGCGGCCAACCTGGTCGTGGTGGCAGGCACTCGTGACGACCTGCGGGAAATGGATCGGGGCGCGCGAGAAGTGCTTCAGGAAATCCTATACCTCGTCGATCGCCACAACCTCTACGGCCGGATCGCGTATCCGAAGTCCCACCACGCCGACGACGTGCCCGACCTGTATCGGCTGGCCGCAAGCACGCGCGGCGTTTTCATTAATCCGGCCTTGACGGAACCGTTCGGACTGACGTTGATTGAGGCTGCCGCCAGCGGACTGCCGATTGTGGCGACGGAGGACGGCGGCCCGCGGGACATCGTGCAGGCGTGCCAGAACGGGGTGTTGATTGACCCGCTGGACGCCTCCGCCATGGGCGAGGCTTTGCTGAAGGCCGTGTCGGACCGCGAGCAATGGAAGCGCTGGTCCCGGGCGGGAATCAGGGGCGCTCACAACACGTTCTCGTGGTCGGCGCACGTGAGTCGGTACATGAAAGCGGCTCGGCCCACCATGGCGCAGGTCGAGCGACGACGGGCCTTCTACAGCAAAAAGAGCCGGTTGATCACCGCCGACCGCATTGTGGTGTCCGACATCGACAACACGCTGATCGGCGACCGCCGAGGATTGCAGGCGCTGCTGCAACGGCTGCGGGAAGCGGGAGACCGCGTGGCGTTCGGGATCGCCACCGGCCGCAGCCTGAAACTGACGCTGGACGTGCTGAAGGAATGGAAGATTCCGACGCCACAATTGCTGATTACCGGCGTCGGCAGCGCCATTCACTACGGATCGCGTCTGGTGGAGGATACGGCCTGGACGGAGCACCTGAACTATCGCTGGAACCCGGACGGACTTCGGAAGGCCATGAAGGGGATGGCCGGGCTGAAGCTCCAGCCGCCGGAAGGGCAGGGGCCGTACAAGATCAGCTATTTCACGACTCGAAACAACCCGCCGAAGGTTCGCGACATCGTGCGAAAGCTCCGTCGATCGAATCTGCACGCCCGCGTGATTTATTCTCACGAGGCCTATCTGGATCTGCTGCCCATCCGGGCGTCCAAGGGCATGGCCCTGCGTTACTTCGCCTACAAATGGGGTTTTCCGCTGGAGCATTGCCTGGTGGCGGGCGACTCGGGGAATGACGAGGAGATGGTGACCGGGAACACGCTGGGCGTGGTGGTGGGCAATCACGCCAGGGAGCTGGACCATCTGCGCGGCGAACCGCGCGTTTACTTTGCGGGAGGGCATTATGCCTGGGGCATCGTGGAAGGCATCGACCACTACAACTTCTTCGGAGACATCCGGATTCCCAAGCGAATTGAGCGCGAGGATGAGTGATCGTCTGACGGAGTATCTTGCGTCGCATCGCGAGCAGGCGTATTCGCTGTTTCAGCAATTCAACTCGCTGGGCCGTCCCTTTCTGCTTCGATCCGATCTGGTGGACGGATTGCGGACGTACTGCGCCGCCAACGGCGAGGAAGACCTGGCCCATTCGCCTCTGGGGCACACGATCAACGCGACGCAGGAGGCCGTGCTGGATCCGCCCTGGGTGGTGCTGGCGGTCCGGCCGGCGATCGGCCGCTGGCAGTACCTGCGGTTTCACGCGGAGTCCGCGGACGTCGAGGAAATCTCCGTATCGGAGTTTCTGGCGTTCAAAGAGCGGATGGTGCGCGGCGGAGCGCCGGACGACTGGCCGCTGGAGATTGATCTGACGCCGTTCAACCGGGGATTTCCATACCTGCGCGAATCCCGATCCGTGGGCCAGGGGGTGCAGTTTCTGAATCGCCGGCTTTCCGGCGAGATGCTCCGGAACCTGGATTCGGACGACCAGACGCTGCTGGAATTTCTGCGCATGCATCACGTGCGGGGCGTGCGGCTCATGTTGAACCGACGCGTGCGGGATGTGGCGGAGCTGCGACACGCTGTGCGAAAGGCGGAGGAGTTCCTGTCGGCCCGGCCTCAGGACGCCGGCTGGGACGACGTCAGCGAGCGCATGGCCGACCTGGGTTTCGAGCCCGGATGGGGCAAGACGGTTGCCCGTATGCGCAGCACGCTGCGGCTGCTCTCGGACATTCTGGAGGCGCCGTCGCCGCAGGTGTTCGAGGAGTTCGTGTCACGAATCCCGATGATCTTCAGCATCGTGATCCTTTCGCCGCACGGATACTTCGGCCAGGCCAACGTCCTGGGAAAGCCGGATACGGGCGGGCAGGTGGTGTACATCCTCGACCAGGTGCGGGCCCTGGAGAAGGAGATGTACCATCGGATGGAAGAACAGGGCATTGAGATCGAGCCGCGTATCCTGGTGGTCACCCGGCTGATTCCCGACGCCGACAACACCACGTGCAACCAGCGGATCGAGCACATCAGCGGCACCACCCACGCCCGAATCCTCCGGGTTCCGTTTCGGGACCGCGCCGGTGGAATCGTGCCGCATTGGATCAGCCGTTTCGAGATCTGGCCCTACCTGGAGCAGTTCGCCCTCGAAGCCGAGAAGGAGGTTCTGGCGGAACTGGGCGGCCGGCCTGCGCTGCTCATCGGCAACTACTCCGACGGCAATCTGGTGGCCTCACTCATGTCGCGCCGGATGCAGGTCACTCAGTGCAACATCGCACACGCCCTGGAGAAGACGAAGTACCTCTACTCCGATCTGTATTGGCGGGAAAATGACGACCGCTACCACTTCGCGTGCCAGTTCACCGCGGATCTGATTGCCATGAACACGGCGGACTTCATCGTCACCAGCACGTACCAGGAGATCGCCGGTACGCCCGACAGCGTGGGCCAGTACGAAAGCTACTCCTCCTTCACCATGCCGGGTCTGTACCGCGTGGTGAACGGCATCGACGTGTACGATCCCAAGTTCAACGTGGTCTCGCCCGGCGCGGACCCGGACATCTATTTCCCCTACACGCTGAAGAAACGGCGGACCAAGCGGATACGCGGCGAAGCGGAGGCGGTGATCTTCGGCGACGGCAACGGTTCGCCGGCGCGAAGCCGTTTCAAGGATCCGGACAAACCCATCGTCTTTACCATGGCCCGGCTGGATCGGATCAAGAACATCAACGGCCTGGTGGACTGGTTTGGCCGGTGTCCGCGGTTACGGGAACGCGCCAATCTTCTGGTCGTCGGCGGACACATCGACCCGAACCTCTCGCTGGACAACGAGGAGCGCGATCAGATCCTGACCCTGCACAGGCTCATCGACGAACATCGGCTGGAAGGGCAGATTCGCTGGGTGGGGTTTCAGTCCAACCGGCGGCTGGTGGGCGCCCTCTACCGGCGGGTGGCGGACACCCGGGGTGTCTTCGTCCAACCGGCGCTGTTCGAGGCGTTCGGCCTGAGTGTGATCGAGGCCATGACCTCCGGGCTGCCCACGTTCGCCACGCGGTACGGCGGGCCGCTCGAGATCATCGAAGACGACGTGTCCGGGTTCCACATCGACCCGAACCACGGCGACCAGGCGGCCCGGAAAATCGCAGATTTCCTGGATCGAGCTGCGGCGGCCCCCAAGGAATGGGAGCGCATCTCCAACGGCGCCATCAAGCGGATCGAATCCAGCTATACCTGGAAACTCTACGGCCAACGGATGATGACGCTGGCCCGCATTTACGGCTTCTGGAAATACGTGACGAGTCCGGAAAGACAGGAAACGCGCCGATACCTGGAAATGCTCTATGCGCTGCAGTTCCGCGGCCTGGCGGAAGGCGTGCCGCACTGAGGCAGGCGGGATATCTGCTTACAGGCTGACGCCCGGACCCGGCGGAGTAATACGGGGAGCGGCGTGCGCCAACCGCACTTCGCCAGACTCCACGCGGGCGGCAAGACGTACGCACTCATCGTACAAAGCGTCCAGGATCTCCGCTTCGCCGACGGTGCGAACCTGCTCGCCCTGGACGCAGATCACGCCCTTGCCCTTCCCGGCGAAGACCGCCACGTCCGCCCCCTCGGCCTCGCCCGGACCGTTCACGACGCAGCCCATGACGGCCACCTTCAAGGGAATGCGGATGTCGGCCAGCCGGTGACGCACGTCCCGAACCAGCCTCAGAAGGTCCACCTCTATGCGGCCGCAGGTCGGACAGGCGATCAGCTCCGGTTCGCTGCGGCGGCGAAGGCCCAGACAGCAGAGCAACTCTTTGGCGTCCTCCACCTCGTGCACGGGATCGGCGGCATAGGAGATGCGCATCGTGTCGCCGATTCCCTCGGCCAGGAGCGTGCCCAACGCCGCGACGGAACGGATGCGCCCGGTCTCCGGAGGGCCCGCATGCGTCACGCCCAGGTGCAGCGGATAGTCGAAGCGATCACTGGCCGCCCGATAGGCGCCGATCACGACCGCAGGGTCGATGCTCTTGGCCGCCAGCACCACGTCATGAAAATCGCCTTCGCGGAAGATGTCGAGGTACGATTCAAGCGTATCCATCATCAACTGGATCAGGCGACCGTGAGGGTCTTGGGCCAGGGCCGCCTTCTGCGCGGATCGCCGCTGTTTGTCCGCCCGCTCGACCACACTGCCCTCGTTGACGCCCACCCGGATGGGGACGCTCCGTTCCCGGCAGGCCGCGATCACCTCATCCACCTGCCGGCGATCCTTGATGTTGCCCGGATTCAACCGAATCTTGTGAACGCCCGCCTCGATCGCTTCCAGCGCGCGGCGATAGTGGAAATGCACGTCCGCGATGATGGGCACCGGCGAGCCGGCCAGAATATCCTTCAGCGCGGCCGTGTCTTGCCGCTTGGGAACGGCCACCCGGACCATGTCCGCCCCGGCCGACGCCAGGCCGCGGATTTGAGCGAGGGTGGCCGGGATGTCGTGGGTGCACGTGCTGGTCATGGACTGAATCGTGACGGGATGGCCGCCGCCGATACAGACGTTCCCCACGCGAACGGTTCGGGTACTACGTCGGGTGATCATGGCCCCCTCTGGTGGCGCCGGTGGTGCGAAACGGGCAGTCGTCGAATGGTAAGAGGTGTTCCGCGGAGTGTCAAACGAACGCCCACCGCGGGGGTTGACGGTCGGTGGGGATGGTGGTTCACTAGCTCGACTTGGTGTGGGGGTTCAGGGCATGGCATCGGCGATGGCGCAGGCCGAGCTTGTGTCTGGGCAACCATAACGCTCCAATCGAGGCTGCTGCCCGACCCTGACGCGACCGGGTTTTAAGTCACGCTTTAAGGAGGATGATTCAGATGCGCGGAACGTACAGGATGTGGGTGGGTGCTGCTCTGTCGGCGGTGATGCTGGCAACGCTGATCGGCTGCGGTGGTAAGGAGCGGGCCGTGGTCACTCTTCAGTATACGCTCAACGCCTCGAAGGGGCTGCCCGCGGGCTTGGAGGCTGTGGACATTGCACCGGCCGAGCTGGGGCCGGCCACGGACGCGAAGTGGTCGGACATGACGGCTGACCTTCTGCAGGCCTTGATTGAACAGTCCAAAGAGAAGTACGGGATTCCGCTGCGGGTGGCGGCCCGCGCGGAGACCAAGAAGGTGATGCAGGAGGCGGACCTGAACGCGGCCGGGCTGACCCAGGCCGTGGCCAGCGGCGCGCCGCCGAAACTGATGGGAATCCAGGCCGTCATCACCAGCAAGGTGAATATCAAGGAAGAGGTGGCGCACGGCAAAAAGACCTCGATGTCCAGCATGGGTGGGTTTGCCCATGCTTGGCGGTATGGCGGCGGTGGCGGTGGTCATATGAACACTCGGGAGGTCGACAAGGTGAAGAAGAACGTGGAGGCCCAGGCCACGTTCCAGTTGGTGGATATCAAGACGGGTGAAACGTGGGCCCTTCACGGGGATAGGCTGACCTCGACGGAGGAGACGGACCCGAGCTTCTTTTTCGGCAGTGGTGAGGGGGAGGCGGGGCTGACCCCGACGGATCGGATCGCGGGCACGCTCATCGAGCGGGTTGCCCGGGAATTCATCGCGATGCTCATGCCGTGCCAGGTAACGACGGAGATCGAGGTGGAATCCAGCAGGGCCAAGGCGTGCGCCCAGGGGGTGGCCCACCTGCGGGCCGACGAGTATCCCGAGGCGCTGTCGTGCTTGAAGGCGGCGATCGCCGAGGATCCGGAGAACCACAACGCGCTCTTCGCGGCCGGCGTGGCCTGTGAGGCGATGGGGCAATACGACGAGGCGTTGAGCTACTACAAGAAGGCGGTCCGCCAGGCGGACAAGCCCCAGTACCTGGCGGCCAAGAAGCGGCTGGACGCCAACATGGCCCGCATTCGGAAGGCGGGCTAACCGTCGTGACGCGGCGGTGTCTTACGGGTAATGGCCGGGGAGATGCCGGCGGGACGGATGTTGCCGGGTGCCCGCCGTTGCCCTCAATGCAGGCGAACACAGACTAACAGATACAGGAGGAATCTCGCATGGTACGCATGTTACAAGTCGCGTTGCTGTCGGGCATCGCTGTGGGTCTGGCCTGGCCCCAGACGGCTCGCGCGCAAGCGGTTTCAGACGCGCAGAACAAGCTGCTGGCCAAGCGGGCGGCAGAGGCGGACGCCTACCGGCGGCTGGCCGAGACCATCCAGGGACTGCATCTCACGTCGGACACGCTGGTGCGTGATTTCGTGACGGAAAGCGACGTGATTCGGGCGGAGTTGGACACCTTCATCCGCGGCGCCCGGTTCGGAACGCCGCGCTGGTACGACGACCTTTCCTGCGAGATCGACGCCGAGATCACCGTGGCGACGCTGATCACGCACCTGAAGGAGCTTCACACCCGTCATTATCACGGCGATCGCATCCAGGGCACCGATTTCGAACACATCCGGCAGGAGATCAAGAAGGACGTGGTCAAGGTGACCGGCATGGGCGCGCCCCGGCCGGACATTCCGCCGCTGTCGGATGAGCTGGCGCAGGGACTGGAGGCGGTGGACACGGCCTCCCTGCCCGCGCCGCCGTTGCCGCAGTTGTGGAAGGAGATCGGACCGCAGGGCCGGCTGAAGGCCAAGCGGGCGGCCGAACTGGACGCCATGCGCAAGCTGCTGGAGCGGATCAAGGGGCTGCGGATCACCTCGGATACGCAGGTGCGGGATTTCGTGACGGAATGGGACGTGATCAGCACGCGTGCCTCGGACTACCTGAGGGGGGCGACCCAGTCACGCCCGGAGTACTACCACAGTGACGAGCCCATCGTGGAGGTGACGTACTCGATCCCGGTGGAGCAGGTGATCACCACCATCAAGGAGATTCACACCCGGCACTACCAGGGCGATCGCGTGACCGGCACCGACATCGTGAACGTCAAGAACCAGATCCGGGGCGACGTTTTCGAGGCGACCGGCATGGGCGTGGCGCCGCCGGAGTTCATCAGGGTGGTGGAAAAGGAGCAGGCTGTTTCCTATCCGGACTGGACCACGAGCCGGATCACCGCGATGGGTGAGGGGACGGACCCGGAATTTGACAGCGCTCTGGGCAAGCTGAAGTCGGCACGGGCGGCGGAACTGGACGCCAAGCGGAAGCTGGTGGAGCGGGTGTACGGCATGAGAATCGCGTCGGACACGCTGGTGAAGGATTTTGTGACCCAGTACGACGAGATCAACGCCCAGATCAACACCGTGCTGGCCGGCTCCATGGTGGACAAGACGGAATTCGGCGACGGCGTGTGCCGGGTGACCGTGAGCATTCCGGGCATGGAAGTGTGGCGAGTGGTACACGGGCAGATGCTGATTGTGCAGCGGCAGTAGCCGGGCGGCACGCTGACAGAGAGGAGCGGTAGCTATGAAACGCTGGATCGCGGCGGTACTGGTGACGGCCTGCATGATGGTCGTGACGAACGTGTCCGGCTGCGGCGATGACATCCGCACCGTCAAGAGAACCGAAACGGTGCACGAGTCGCCGATGCAGGAACCGCAGAACGAGACGATTATGCTCGTGGAATGATCACGGGCACAGCCTGACGACGGGTCGACACCGGGTCGGCCCGTCTGGTGCGTCCGCATCCGCGGAGCGCCGGTTCGCCGACGCTCCGCGGATGCTGTTTTCCGACGCCGACCCGAGAGACTATGGCGTGGACTCCTCGGCCGGGGACGACCCCGCACAGTGGGGGCAACCCGTGCCCGCCGCATATGGGGCAGTGCAACGCCGCATGATCGGGGGGCGACAGGAAGTAGTCGGGCAGGTCATCCAAAGCCACGAGGAATATCCCGCCGCCGGTGGGGAACGCGACATCACATATCCCGGTTTTTTCATGCGGGCCATCCCGGTGCAGGAGGCAGACCGGGGGGTTGGCCGCCGGCGGCGATGCGGGAGGAGACGGTCCTTTTTGCCTGCCTCATTCGCCGCGTGGTGCCGGATGGGCTACGGAGGACTCGGTTCGGTCCTGCTCCAGATCGCGGGTGATACGCATGGCGCACCAGTCCCGGCCGCACATGCCGCAGTAGTCGGCCTCTTCAGGCAAAGCCGTGTCCCGCAGGGTGCGGGCAGTCTGGCCGTCGAACGCCAGCTCAAACTGCCTCGGCCAATCCAGGGCGGCCCGGGCACGGGCCATGGCGTCGTCGCGCTCGCGAATGGCCGGCAGCCCGCGTGCGACGTCGGCGGCGTGAGCGGCGATCCGGTGAGCGACGCAGCCCAATCGGACGTCATCGCGGGTCGGCAGGCCAAGGTGCTCGCGCGGCGTCACGTAACACAAAAAGGCGGCTCCGTGGTACGCTGCGGCCGTGGCACCGATGGCCGAAGTGATGTGGTCGTAGCCGGGAAAGATGTCCGTGACCACAGGCCCGAGCACGTAAAACGGTGCGCCGTCGCATAACTCCTGCTGCAACAGCATGTTGAGCTCGATTTCATGGTACGGGATGTGGCCGGGGCCCTCGACCATCACCTGCACGCCGGACTCGCGGGCCCGCTGGACCAGCTCGCCGAGGGTACGCAGCTCGGCCATCTGCGCCTGGTCCGTCGCGTCGGCCAGACATCCGGGGCGCAGGCCGTCGCCCAGGGAATAGGTCACGTCGTACTGCCGGAAAACGGCGCTGATCTCGTCGAACAGCTCGTAGATCGGGTTCTCGCGGTTGTGGTATGTCATCCACTTGGCCAGAAGCGAGCCCCCCCGAGAGACGATGCCGGCGGTCCGTCTGGCCACCAGCGGGAGGTGCTCCTTCAGCACGCCAGCGTGAAGCGTCATGAAGTCCACGCCCTGTCGCGCGTGGCGTTCGATGGTCTCCAGAATGATCGCCGGCGTCAGCGCTTCCACAGGTCGGTTCACGATCATCTCGTAGATGGGGACCGTGCCAAGCGGCACCGTGGCATTGGCAATCAGGCGTTGCCGGATCTCGTTCAGGTCTCCCCCGGTGGAGAGATCCATGATGGCGTCCGCTCCGTAGCGAACGGCCCAATCCAGCTTCTCCAGCTCTTGTTCCGCGGAGGAGGCGACGGGCGAGGCGCCCAGATTCGCGTTGACTTTCGTACGAATGGGGCGGCCGATTCCGATGGGGTCCAATCGCCCGTTGGGCGGCAGATGATTCACGTTGGCGGGAATGACCACCCGGCCGCGGCCGATCTGATTGCGGATGAAGACGGATGTGACGTTCTCGCGTTCCGCCACCCGGTGCATGGCGGGGGTGATGATGCGTTGGCGGGCGCTTTCCAGTTGGGTCATGGCACACTCTCCGGCGGTGAACGATCAGGAGTTTGGACCGACTGCAGAGGACGGGCTCGACGGGCGCGCCGCGGATCGCGGCGTTCGGGTCGCCTCCCTACGCAGGTCGCTGCAGGCGGCTCGGTCTGCCGGGCAAACAGCCGGGCGCGACCGGGGCCGCCCGGTCCTGATCAGGTTCAAAGGCTCTGATCTCAGCTCGCCTGTGGGCGGGCACACCTGGCGACCCCTGCGCTTGTACTACTGTGGAGATGCTCTGTCAACGCGGGGGCGGCAGCATCGTTTTTTCATGGAATGAGCTCGTCGAACTCGCGGTTTCCTGGGCCCCCAGCCCGGTATGGTTGGCCTGCTGGGCATGGTCGTCCTCGTTGGCAGGGGCGAGCGACTGGCCGAGCGGTTCCTGCCGGTCTACAGGATTGCCCGTTCCGTGCTGTTTCTTTTGTGGACGGCCATTTCTCTGCCCGCAACCATGTCTCTGGTGGCGCAGGTGCCGCCCATCCCACTCCTCGCCTCGCAGGGGTCCGGCACGTAGGCGATTCCCCACGTCTTGAATACCTGCCCGTCGCGATAGCCCTCGCCACACCAGATGCACTTCTGCAACAGCAGACAGAACGGCTCAATTTCCTTTTGGGTTCGCTCCGTCATGTTGGGCAATCGCCAGCCCTAGTTCAGGCAATAGATGCAGAGGTCGGCCGCCCGCACGCCATTCGCCCAGGAACAAGGGCCAACTCACGCCTTGCCCTCCCTCGCAGCGTCTCGCTTCTCGGCACCGGTTCTTATTGCACGCCCGCCCGCGCCAGATTCAACCGCAACAGCGCCCCCAGCACCTGCTGATCCACCTCCGCCCGCCGACCCGCCAGCGGCTGACCCGAACCCGTCTCCACCCACACCTCGGCCCACTCCGGCGACCACCCGCCTGCGGGATCAACCGCCGCGTACGCCGCCGGCACCGCCCGAAGCGGTGTCCCCATTCGCCGCGCCCACAACTCATGCACCAACGAGTGCAGCACCCCGAAGAAGTAATCGTCACTACGAGTGAAGGCGATCAACGCATGGTCCGGGCAGACATGGCCTTCAAGAAACGCAAAGAACCTGTGCTTCGTGAGGTTTGGCGTGCCGACGAACCTGTCCCTCGGGGACACTCACCTCATTTCCAGGCGAGGAGCCAGGCGACAGAAGAAGACGGGGTATCGCACACAAGAGGAAACGAAGAACGATGGGGGCACAACTGATGTTGACGCCGGAAGCGGGCTTGTTAGGTTGTGCGGCGTGCCCGGGATCGCACGAGCCGTCCAAGCGGGAACTGTCTTGCACGCGGAACCGGGGGAACGGGCGGCGGCGGTGGTCTCGCATGGATCCGGATTCCGCCGCGTTCGAACATATGACGGCCGAGGGCTGCAAGCGCCGCCCGGTGGACAGGCCGCGTCACTGGGGACTGGAGTCCAATCCCGCGCGATCCCGCCCGGCCGCGGAAGAAACGACAGAACGAGTGGTGTACGGTTTTTCATCCGTATGAGGTGAAAAGAAATGCTCGGTTTTCTCAGACGCCTGCTGTCTCCGATGCGCGAGTCTGTTGCACGGTCTGCCGGCCTTCCGGGGGTTGAGCTCTATCTGGAGAAGCGATTGCCCCTGGGCGAATCCTTGCTGTTGCGCATCCATCGGGATCGGTCGTTTTCGCTCCGTTCCCTGGATGATGACCTTGCACAGATTGGCTGGGAGCGATGCGGCCCTGACGAAGAGAAACCCGCCGGCAAGCTGGAAGTCGTGTATTTCAAGCAGGGGTCTGGCCAGCTCGGAGAATGGTCCCGGGACGAAGCCCGGCGTTACGTGCCTGAGCTGCGCAACATGCTGAGCAAACACGGCTTCCATCCCATCCCCATACGGCGTTGTCCAGCCGCCATTTGAGCGACGCTCGAATCGACGGGTTGCGCATTCGCCCATACGCTCATTCACGCAGCGCAGAACGGGAGGCGCCGAACGGGGGGCCTCCCGACCGATCACATCGGGTTCGACATCGCAAGCCGTCTGGGCCGCAGGGCAATTGAGACGCCGCAGGCGACGCGCCGCGTTTCGGGATCATCCGTCCGCGTCCGGCGCGCACCATCGTGGCCGACGGATGATCCCAGGAATCGACGGCTTTGTCCGACCGCGCGCGTTCGGAGTACGGCGTCGAAGGGCCTATTGACTGTAGCGTTTCTGGAATTCCTCGCGTTGTTTGTCGCGGCGCTGCTTTTCCGCCGGATCCATGCGGTCGAGATACCACTGGTGGTCCCGGGAGTTCAGCACCTCTTCCAGTTTGGCGGCCAGTGCTTCGGCCGCCGCTTTCTTCGCCGCGTCATCGGAGCGCCGACCCTGCTCGATCAACTCTTCCAGCTTCGGGATGTACTCCGAGTAAAAATGCTTGGCGACTTCGTACGTGCCGTGCCAGTGCGTGTAGTCCGGACCCATCATGGAGGCGCCGTGCCGGGCGCGGCGGCCTTCATGGTGCCAGATTTCATACCAGATGAAGTCGATCGGGTTCGAGAACTCCGCCGGCCGCAGAAGCGGTTTGGCCAGGTCGTACAGTCCCTGCCCCGGCTTGGCGAACTTCGTCTGGTACAGCTCGATCAGGTTGTCATACTGCACGTAGAAATTGTTCACCCACTGCGGCTGGTGACAGGTAAGACACACGTCTTTCATCGCGGCCCGACGGGTCTCCCAGTTTACGGTCGCGCCGGGCAGGCCCATCTGCCGATCCGATTCCTCCGGCCGGATGGAAATGGCGGGCCGGTTGTTCCAACTGATGCGCAGCCCAACATCGTGCGAGACCGGCTGGTTGCGAGTCGCGCTCATATGGCAGGTGGCGCAGGTGGGGGCGTGGCTGTAATCCTCGCCGGCGATCCATTTGGGCGAGTCCAGATTCAGGCGGTCCTTGTTCGCGCGGAACGCGACGCCGTGCTTGGATTCGTAATAAATCTCCATCTGCGGATGGTCCGGACCCATGTGGCACCTGCCGCAGTTGTCCGGGTTGCGGGCCTGTTCGGCGGAAAAGGCGTGCCGGCTGTGGCACGCCGAGCAGGAACCCTCCGAGCCGTCCGGGTTGATCCGGCCGATCCCCGTGTTCGGCCAGGTGGCCGGATCGAGCTTTCCGCCCGGCAGCACCTTCACTTCCGTTCCGTGGCACTGCCAGCAGCCCATGACGGCGGAGGCCGCCACGCCGTGCTGAAATGCGGGGGTGATCATGCCGCGGTTGCCCTCCACCACCTCCGCCAGCGTGTTATCGAGCGAGCCGAGAATTCGAGCGCCCTTGGAGTGATGCGACGCGCCGTACTCCGTCGTCTCCTTCCCGTGGCAACGGGCGCAATCTTTGGGCGATACGATGGTGGCGATCCACTTGCCCTCATGCTGGAACGCATCCGGATCGTCTTCCTGGGCGGCGTGGCATTCATAGCAGGCGATGTTGGCGCGGAAGTGCTTGCTGGAGCCCCATTGCTGATAAAGAGCCGGGTCTTCCTTTTTGTGGCAGTCCACGCACGCCCGGCTTTCCCGGGACATCTCGGTCAGCCCCCACGTCTGCCCGCTGGCCGGACCCGTCCCGCAGGCCAGGGCAACGGCCGCCACCCAGGCTCCGACAATCGTGTGTCTCATGACTTCGCCTCCTGTTGTTCGCACAGCAGCCACCACCGCGGCCACGCGCCGCGTCGCCGGTCACGCCGATGCCCTGCCCGGCGCGGCCGACGTGCCGTATCGCCGGGCATAACTCACGTCGCCCGCCAGCACGGGCACGGAAATCCGCACGAAAATCGTGTACAGCAGCAGGCCGAACGCCCAGATCCCCAGACAGATCATGATTTCGTGCCCGGTCGGGCGGTATTCCACCACCTCGCCCAGCGGGGTCGGCACGAACGCCGGGACAATCAGCCCCATTCCCTTCTCGATCCAGATGGCCACGATCGCCAGCACGCTGGCCACGTTCAGCACGCGCAGTCCGCGGGACGCCGGCAGCACCAGCAGCAGCGTCGCGACCAGGTTGAACGCAATGGCCGTCCAGATCCACGGAACCAGCGCGTGCCGGCCGTGCAGTCCGAAGTAGAGATACCGCGCCGACGCGACGTGCGCCGAGTCGGTGTAGAACTCCGTGAAAACCTCGCAGCCCAGGAGAAACAGGTTGATGATCATCGCCACCTGAACGATGCGGCGCAACGTCATCAGCGCGTCGTCGCTGACCCGATGGTGGGTGTACCGCCGGACGATCTGAAGCGTGAGGATGATGAACGCCGGCCCCGCGGCGAACGCGCTGGCCAGAAACCGCGGGGCAATGATGGCGGAGTTCCAGAACGGCCGGCCACCCAGCCCCACGTACAGGAACGCCGTCACCGTGTGGATGCTCACCGCCCACACGATGGCCACAAACACGAACGGAACGTAGAAAACGGGCGAAGGCTTCCGCCCGCAGTACGCGCTGTAGAGCAGATACCCGCAGATGTGCAGGTTCAGCAGGAGGTATCCGTTCAACGCGATCACGTCCCACGTCAGCATCGACATCGGGAAGTTGAAACGTCGCATCAGGTGCAGGAAGCGGTCCGGGCGGCCGAGGTCCACCATCACGAAGAGCAGGCACATGATGATGACGGCCACCGCAAGCAGCTCTCCGAAAATCACCACGTCGTGCAGATGCATGTTGCGATACACGTAGACGGGGATGACCAGCATCGCCGCCGCGGCCGCCAGCCCCACCAGGTACGTGAAGTTCGCGATGTAAAGCCCCCACGACACCTGGTCCGTCATGCCCGTGACGGCCAGCCCGTGCACCGTCTGATGGCAGTATGCGTAGAGTCCCGTCAACGCCACCACGGTCAAGACTGTCATCCAGGCGTGGTACCGCCAGTCGCCGACGAAGCTCAGGCGAACGCACTCCCAGACGAACGTGAGGTATCGTCTCATGCCTCGGCCTCCGGCTGCACCGGTGCGATCGGCTCGTGATACCGACTGCCGCGCTCGTCGAAATAATAGAAGAAGCGCGGCATCGTGCCGACATCCTCCTTAAAGATGAAGATCCGCTTGTGACGCAGGATGTAGGCCACCTCGCTCTCCGGATCGAGCACGTTGCCGAATTTCCGCGAGCCGGTCGGGCACACCTCCACGCACGCGGGCATCCGGCCCCGCCGCGTCCGGTGCAGGCAGTACGTGCACTTCTCGACCACGCCCTTGCGTCGCGGACGGTTCGACAGATACGACATCTCCGAGTTCCAGGAGTCGGCGGGCACCTGCGGCTCCGCGAAGTTGAATCGCCGCGCCCAGTACGGACAGGCGGCCTCGCAGTACCGGCAGCCGATGCACCAGTCGTAATCCACCACCGTGATGCCGTCCGGCTCCTGCCAGGTGGCCTCCGTGGGGCACACCTTCACGCACGGGGGCTTGGCGCACTGGTGACACTGCACGGGCATGTAATAGCTGTCCGCCTGCGGCACCAGCGGCGGATCGTAATGGTGATCGGAACTCTCCACGTCGAGGCTGCCTTTGGGCATCTGCAGAACGCGGATGTACTGTATCTCCGGCGCCCGCGACTGATTATTCTCCGCCACGCAGGCATGCACGCACTTGCGACAGCCGATGCAACGGCTGATGTTCAACGCATAGACATACTCCACCCCGTCCAGCGGCGGCGGGTCGCTCAGCTTCGTTCGGACGTTGTGCCGGTCCCGCACCTCCCGCTCGATGCGTGCGAAGACCCGCTCCTTGTCCTGCGGCGTCATCTCTTTGTAGTGCTTCTGCAAGAGCCGCTCGAGCGTGGGAATGTCGTCCGAGGCCAGATTGCGCAGCGGCGACAGCGCCGCCGCCACGGCCGCACCGCCCGCCGCCGCCGCCGCGCCCTTGCGAAGGAAGCCGCGACGCGTCAACCGGGCCGAGGCGGATTCCGGGGCAGAATCATTCATGATCGATCCCTCCGGCCTGTTCGTCGGCAACGGGCGGCTGGTCCGCGCCGTCCTGCTGATATATGCGGAGCGGGTTGCGAACGGCCGCCTCCTCGGGCGTCATCGTCTGGTCCCCCATGTGCAGCGTATGCGGCCCCGGGGCCGGCTGCATCGGCGGGAACGGAGGCTCATGCGGATTGTGGCATTCCACACACTTGCGGTGTTCCTGCGGACCCATCCGCTTGTTCCAGAACCCGTTGGTCCGCCCGTGCGCTCCGTGGAGCCAGTCGCGATACGTCGGCCCGTGGCACCGCGCGCACAGCAGCGGCGGCTGGTCAAACGGGATCTCGCCTCCGCGATCGTCCACAAAGAAATCCCGCCGCGTCGGGTGATGGCAGTTGAAGCACCGCGTGTTGATCCCGTGTTTCAGGACGATCTCCGTGTGCTGTGTCAGCGGTCGATCCGTCTCGGTGGGCGAGGGAAACAGATCGTGGCAATCGCTGCAGCGCATGGAAAAGCCGGCCACCTGGTATTGCGGCTTGAGCACGGGGCGTCGAATGGGTGTCGGATCAATCACCCAGCCGGGCACCGGCTGAGCCGCGGGCACCGGCTCGGGCGCCCGCCAAAGCCCCACGCCCAGCAGAACGGCCGCCACCGCCAGGGCGGCCGGAACCAGCACAGCACGGATTCGGTCGGATACCGCTGTCTGGGGGTCCATTCAAGGCCTCCACCCGTGGTGTCGCGCCCGTGCGTGGCGCGATGCGCCTCCCTGCCGGCGTCCGGCCCGGCTTCCGATCGCCGGCACACCCTCCCCAGAAGCTCCGCGCCAAAGACCCGAGCCAACCTAAACCACGCCGTACGAAACGGACTTGATCTGGATCAAGCGGCGTGACTTTTTTCTCCGGTTTCCAAAGACGACCACCGACCGCATGCCGCACCATCGGCCGGATGCCGCAGGCCACAATGACCATCATGCCGTCTAACCGCACGGACGGCAAGCCCCCGGGCACCGCGGCGATAGGCCGTTCCGGACCGTTCCTCCAGCCCGGCCAGCCGGGTATCCATCCTTCAGAACGGCCCTCCAAACCGCCGATATTGGGGGTGCTCCGGACGGTTGGAGCATCGGAAGACCGCAATGCCCGTACATACCCTGCTGACGCCGGCCGCTTCGACGGATCGGCCCGAACCGGCACCCGTCCGGATCGGATCGACCGAGGTGGGGCCGGGGAACCGCACCTACGTGATCGCCGAGGCCGGCGTCAACCACAACGGAGACCCGGACACGGCACACCGGATGATCGACGCCGCCCGGGCCGCCGGGGCCGACGCCATCAAGTTCCAGGCGTTCCGGGCCGCCGACCTGGCCACGGCGGACGCGGACGTGGCCGACTACCAGAGAAACGCCACGGGAGCGTCTTCACAACAGCAGATGCTTGAAGCGCTGGAACTGTCAACCGATGCGTTCGAGAGCCTCGCCCGGCACTGCCGCCGGGCCAAGATCGAATTGCTCGTCACGCCCTTCGGCGTTCGCGACCTGCACATGCTGTGTGGCCTCGGCATGAGGGCCGTCAAAATCGCCTCTACCGATCTGAACAACGTTCCACTGCTCGACGAGATCGTGGCGACCGGCCTGCCGATCATCCTCTCCACCGGCGCCAGCCTCCCGGAAGAGCTGGACGCTACGGTGCAGAGGCTCCAAAAACGCCGGTCCGATCAGCTCATTCTGCTTCATTGCGTCAGCAGCTACCCTACCCCGTGGAACCAGGCCAACCTCAGGCGCATTCAACGCTTGCGGCACCGTTACGGCCTGCCGACCGGGTTCAGTGACCACACGCATGCCATTCAGACCGGCGCCCTGGCCGTTGCCGTCGGGGCGTGTGTCATCGAGAAGCACTTCACGCTTGATACCCGCCTGCCCGGTCCAGACCATGCGCTGTCGCTGGAACCGGGGTTGCTGGCCGAGTACGTCCGGCGAATCCGGGACGCGGAGGCGGCGCTCGGCGACGGCGACCTCGCACCGCGAGACTGCGAGCTGGAAATCCGCCAGGTCGCCCGCAAAAGTGTCGTCGCCGCCCGCGCCATCGCCGCCGGCGAAATCCTCGACGCCACCTGTCTGACCACCAAGCGCCCTGCCGGCGGACTGGACCCCCAGGCCCTTCCCGCCCTTCTGGGACGGCGAGCCCGCTTGCCCATCTCCGCCGATACCCGAATCACCTGGAGCATGGTGGAATAACACGGGCCCCGGAATCTGACCGCACAAGCCGTGCGTGTCCGGTGCGCCGGTGTCTTGGCCACCATCTGACGCACGCGAGGCCTGAGAACAGGGTGCGTACGGCCCTGTATTGCGACGACTGCGAAGATCAACATGGAGCGGGCTGCTTCGAGTTTTGCGCGTCGGCCCGTGACCGTGCCCACGGGGTGAATCCCGCTCCGATCTGGAGAGATTCCGACAAGGAGAGCTCGACTGTATCGACCCCTTCCGTGACATGCTCGCCAAGTGTCGGACAGCGGCGAAAGGCTGGTTTTTCACAGGGTTGTCGGAGCTGCTCGAAACCCGAAGCCGTAGATGAAGGGCCTGACCAGGTGGCCGACGGCGCCCCCGCCGGGCACTGGCTCTGACGTAGCCGAGCATGCCGAAAAAAGGGCATCTTGCCCCTCGCCACGATCCGGCGGGTTGCAAGATGCCCACGATTCGGAGAGGGCGGGATTCGAACCCGCGGTACGGTTACCCGTACACACGCTTTCCAAGCGTGCTCCTTCGGCCACTCGGACACCTCTCCACTCACGCAACTGGAGAAGCGGTTGGACGAACGACAGCCTTGCCCCGCTGCGGTGGAATGCTGTTCGACGTCCGAACCGTCGCCATGAGGTGCAGTATATCATCGGCGGTTTGGGGCGTAAACGAAAGCGGGTGCCCGGCGAATCGGGTGTCCAGGGTGTCGCCGCCGGTTCAAACGTGCGGTTCATCATTCGCCTGGATTCTGTGCTGGACCGGGCAACGTGTTCGGCTTTCCAAACGGGATGCGCTTCCTACGCCCCCAGACTGCCGCATCGCCGCCTCCCGACGCCAGCGGCAATTCGCCGAACGCATACGTGCGGTGCATCGGTTCTGCCGTGATGAAAACCCGCTCGGCCTCAGACAAGCCCCACCGAACCCACGACGGTCCGCGGGCGCACCCCGGAACGCACGTGGATGTAAGGATCGAGAATCATCAGCCGGCGTGGGTCTTCGGGGCACGGAACGAAGCCGTGCCGGTAACGACGCGGGACAAACGGGGTTCCCGCCGACCTGCCGATGGAAGCCTCCCGAGTGACCGCCATGGCAAACGGCCCAACTCTCGCCGCCTTCGCCGGGTTCACGACTCGGTTCCGGGGGCAAGCATCCGATTTCGCGCGTACTGGCCATCGCCGGGCGGGGTGGCTACACTTTCTGCGTTCGGGAAACTCGAGGTGAACAGGGAGCGTGTCCGTGGCACCCGTGGTGGAAGGCAAGGCGGCGCCGGCGTTTACGTTGCCGGCCAGCAACGGAACAAAAGTTTCACTGAAGGATTTTAAGCATAAACAACGGGTGGTCTTGTACTTCTATCCGAGAGACAACACCTCCGGCTGCACCCGGGAGGCTTGTGACTTTCGGGACCGGGCGGCCCAATTCGCAGACCAGGAGGCGGTCATATTGGGCGTTAGCCGCGACAGCCTGGCCTCGCATGACAAGTTCATCCAGAAATTCCATCTGCCGTTTCTGCTGCTCAGCGACGAGGATGGGGCGGTCTGTGCGAAGTACGGCGTAATCCGCGAAAAGAATTTGTACGGAAAGACTGTCCGGGGGATCGAGCGAAGCACATTCATCATTGGCCGGGATGGCCGGATTGAAAAGGTGTTCCGCAAGGTCAAGGTCGACGGACACGTTGAGGAAGTATTGGCGGCGTTGAGTTGAGACCTTGGGAGGCTTCCGCATTCCACGAGGTGGTTTATGACTCACACAATCTGCCTGATTCCCGGCGACGGCATCGGGCCGGAAGTCTCGCAGGCGATGCGACAGGTGCTGGACGCGTCCGGGGCGAGAATCCAGTGGATCACGTTGCCCGCGGGCGCGGCAGCGGCCGACGTTCACGGCGACGTGTTGCCCGCGCGGACCTTGGAGGCTATCCGCGAGCACAAGGTGGCCATCAAGGGGCCGATCACCACGCCCATCGGCAAGGGGTTCGCCAGCGTCAACGTACAGCTCCGCAAGGCCCTGAACCTGTATGCGGCCGTGCGGCCGGTGCGATCCATGCCGGGCATCCGGACCCGGTATGAGAACGTGGAGATCGTGGTCATCCGCGAGAACTCCGAAGGCCTGTACTCCGGCCTGGAAAACGAAATCGTCCCGGGCGTGGTGCAGAGCCTCAAGATCGCCACCTGCGCCGGCTGCGAGCGGATCGCCCGCTTCGCCTTCGACTACGCCCGGAAGCGGAATCGCAAGCGGATCACGGTGTTCCACAAGGCCAACATCATGAAGAAGTCCGACGGGCTGTTCATCGAGTGCGCGCGAAAGGTGCACCAGGAAACCGCGCCGGACATCGCCTACGACGAGCTCATCATCGACAACGGTTGTATGCAGCTTGTGACGGATCCGGGTCGTTTCGACATGCTGCTGCTGGAAAACCTCTATGGCGACGTGATCAGCGACCTCTGCGCCGGGCTGGTCGGCGGTCTGGGCGTTGTGCCGGGCGCGAACTTCGGGGACGAAGCCGCGGTATTCGAGGCCGTTCACGGCTCGGCGCCGGACATCACCGGCCAGGGCGTGGCCAACCCGCTGGCGCTGATCATGAGCGGAGTCATGATGCTCAACCATATCGGCGAAACGGCCGCGGCCGACCGTATCAAAGCGGCCTACAACGCCGTGCTGCAGGAAGGCAACCCGGCCGAGCGCACCCGCGACATCGGGGGAACGGCCGACACGCGCCAATTCACGGAGGCTCTGCTGCGCCGCCTGTAGCGGCGGACAACGCCCGGGAATGCGACCGAAAGCGCCGCCCCGGGCGTTGCCGCGCCCGGGCGCCGGCGATACGATTTCTCCTCCGGCGTGCGGCGCGGGCCGTGCTGGACGATCCGTGTCTGCGAGTCGCGTTTTGCATCAGTTCCAACAAAAGGGGAGTTGTCGCCATGGCCGTCAATCTCAGCGGGCGCAGTTTCGTCAACATGAAGGATCTGAGCACGGAAGAGGTCTGGGAAGTCCTCAAGACCGCCGAGGCCCTGAAGCTGGAGCGCTTTCGCGGCCAGCCCCACCCGCTGCTGGCGGGCCGGACACTGGCCATGATCTTCCAGAAGCCGTCGCTGCGCACCCGCGTTTCGTTCGAGGCGGGCATGACGCAGCTCGGCGGGCACGCGATCTACCTGGCCCCGTCGGACATCAAGCTGGGCGAGCGCGAAACGACGGAAGACATCGCGCGGGTGTTGTCCAGGTTCGCAGACCTGATCATGGCCCGAACCTTCGGCCACGACATCGTCGTGGACCTGGCGCGTTACGCGACCTGCCCGGTGATCAACGGGTTGAGCGACCGCGAGCATCCCTGTCAGATTCTCGCGGACATGCAGACCATCTGGGAGAAGAAGGGCCGCCTGGAGGGCCTGACCTGGGTGTATGTCGGCGACGGCAACAACGTAGCCCATTCCATCATGTACGGCGGCGCGCTGATGGGCATGCACGTGCGCATCGCCACGCCGCCCGGTTTCGAGCCCGACGGCGAAATCACCGTGGATTCGTCGGCCATCGCCGGTTCCCGGGGCGGTTCGATCACGATCGGCAACGACCCGCTCGCGCTGGCGGAGGCCGCGGACGTGCTTTACACCGACGTGTGGGCCAGCATGGGCCAGGAGGCGGAGGCCCAGAGCCGGCGCGGCAAGTTCCAGGGCTTCCAGATCAACCGGAAGCTGGTGAAGGCGGCCCGTCCGGACGTGGTGATTCTGCACTGCCTGCCCGCGCATTACGGCGAGGAAATCGAATACGAGGCCTCCCGGCTGCCCAACTCGGCCATCTTCGACCAGGCGGAGAACCGCCTGCACGCCCAGAAGGCCCTGATGGTGCTGCTGGCCCGCCGCTGAAGCGGGAGAGCGTCCGTGGGGCGGGGTTCTATCCTTTTGCGGGCGGAGCCGGCAACGGCCGACCCGCACAACGGACCGGTTTCGCTCTGTTGACAGACGGCCAGGTTTCGCGCCTCGCGGGGGCGTGACATGGGGCCGGCTTTGTCGATGGTCGTGGGTCGAACGAGCGGTTCCGCCTCTTGTCTGTAGAGACAAAGGGGCGTGCGAGCGGTGTCGGGCGCAGGCAGATCGGCTCGGGCGCGGGCAGATCCGAGTGGAGGGTACGTTCATGAATCACTCTCGTCTGCGAGTGCACGGTGCGGTGTGTATGCTGGCCGCAGGCGCATGGCTGGGTGGGTGCGCGACGCCATACCCGGGTATCGTCCGGCCCGTGCCGAAATTGTCGCTCCTTTCGCCGGAGCTGGAGAACCTCAGCGACTTCAAGGTGGAGACCTACCTGACGGCGGATGTCCGGCCTGTCTTTCCCACCACGCTGGCCGTCGCCAAGATGCCGACGCCCGCCCGCTGGGACTACCGCTCCGCCGAGGCTCGGCAGAACGACCCGGTGGAGATGCTGCGCGGCGTCGAGGCGGAAGGCTGGCGCAGCCTGCCCGGCGACCTGCAGGCGGGCGGCACGCGAATCGTGGAGCAGGTCCAGTTGGTCAGTCCCCTGGTGGCGCCCGCGCCGGGGAGCCTCAAGGGGCTGCGGGATGCCGCCGCCCTGCTGCATGCTCCGCTGCTGTTTGTCTACGCGCAGGATGACGAGTGGAGCGAGGGCTACAACGACGCGGCCATGGCGTACTGGACGTTTGTCGGACTGTTTGTGGTGCCGGGCCACACCGTGGGGCACTATACCGTCTGCCAGGGCGTGCTGGTCGACACGCGCAGTGGTTTCATTCTGGCCACGGTCGAGGGCGAGGCACTGCGCGAGGAGAACGTGCTGCCCGGGGCCGTGAAGATCGCCCGCGACCGGGTTCGGCGCGAGGCCCAGGCCGCGGCGCTTGCGGATTTGCAGACAAAATTCCGTGAGATGCTCGTCCAGCTTGCCGCCACCCGCGGCGTCTTGCACGACGCGACTCCGTGAACGCACCACGCGATCCCGATATGCCGCCGACCGCCGAAGGGGAATTGCCGCAAATGCGGATACGTTCTGACCGGCACGGTGACGGGCGTCTGCCCAGAATGCGGCCAAGCGACATGAAGCAGCCTTCCGCCGCCGTTCTGGTTCGAAAAAGCGTCCCGCGCACGCTGTTCGGCATGGCTTTCCCGATGCTGGCCGGCACGTTCGCGATGAACGCCTACAACCTGACGGACACGTGGTTCGTCTCCCGCCTGGGGACGCTGCCGCTGGCGGCGATGGGGTTCACGTTCCCCGTCGTCATGCTGCTGACCTGCGTCGCCCACGGAATCGGCTCCGGGGTCACCACCCTGGTGTCCCACGCGATCGGACGCCACGACCACCCGGACGCCGTCCGCCTCGTCACGCACGGCCTGATGCTGGCCCTGTGTGTGACGGCCGTTCTGTCCGTGGGCGGCTATCTTCTCATCCAACCGGTCTTTGCCGCCCTCGGGGCAGACGACCGGACGCTTCCGCTCATCGGCCAGTACATGCGCACGTGGTACGTCGGCGCGGTGTTCATGACCCTGCCCATGCTGGGCAACGGCATCCTGATTTCCAAGGGCGATTCCAGGGCCGCCAGCGGATTGATGATCCTGGGGACCGTTTTGAACGTGATCCTCGACCCGATCATGATCTTCGGTTACCTGGGCTGTCCGGCCATGGGGATTCGCGGGGCGGCGCTGGCCACCGTCATCGCACAGGCCGTCTCGACGGCCTGGTTGATCCACCTGCTCGTCCGAAAGCATCGCCTGCTGGCTCGCCGGGCGGTGCGCTTCACCGCATACATCGCATCCCAACGCCGAATCACCCGCTTCGCGGTGCCCGCCACCTTGAGTATGATTCTGATGCCGGTCTCGGCGACGGTCATCACGCGTATTCTCAGCGGTTTCGGCCCCGAAGTGGTGGCAGCCACCGGGGCGGCCGGGCGGATCGAGATGTTCGCGTTCATGGTGCCCATGGCGCTGGGCATTTCCCTGATGCCGTTTGTAAGCCAGAATTTCGGGGCCGGACGCATGGATCGAGTCCGGCAAGCCCGTCAGTTCTCCACGCGTTTCGCGATCGGCTACGGCGGCCTGACGGCCGTTGTGTTCTTCCTGGCCGCCCCGTGGATGGCGGCGATCTTCACCGCCGATCCGAGGGTGGCCGGTACGCTCATCTCGTACGTCCGAATCGTCTCCTTCGGCTACGGAATGATGGAGGTGCATCGCTACAGCGGATTCTTCCTGACCGGAATGCATCGGCCGCTGTCGGCCACCGCGCTGAATGCGATACGCATTCTGGTGCTGCTGATTCCGCTGTCCTTTCTGGGGGCCCGCCTCTGCGGCGTCATGGGCGTCTTTGGGGGCCGCCTGGTCACGGACGTGCTTGTGGGCAGCCTGGGCGTGGTGTGGGTGTCGCGCATCCTGGCCTCGGCCCATCCGACCGGGGCTCACGCCTAAGCGAGATCATCGCGTCCCAGCGCGGTTGGCGGAACACGGAGGCCGGAAGCAAAATCGCCTGATCCGCACCGCGAAATGGGCGATTACACATCTCCCACCGTCACCAGCAGCGGGAGCCAGAAGCTGATCTTCCGGCGCCGGATCGTGCGGAAGCCGGCGTCGACAAAGTATCGATGCGTCTCCTGCCAGGTGGCGTGCCGTACGGCGCTTTCGGCCAGCTTGATCAGCACGTCAAAAGTCACCCAGCCGATGACGTTGTCACGAAAGCCGTCGATCAGCACCAGCCGACCGGACGGACCCAACACCCGTCGCATCTCCCGCACCACTGCGTCCTGCTGGGGATAATGGTGAAACGAGTTGGAACACGTTACCACGTCAAACGTGCCGTCCGCGAAGGGCAGATGCTCGCTGTCGCCCGCCACAAACCGGGCCGTGCCGGACAGGCCCGCGCGTGCCGCCTTCGTCGCGGCCTGCACGCACATGCCCGGCGAATAATCCATACCCACCGCCTCCACCGGCCAGGGCGACGCCGCCAGCAGGCCGGTCAGCGTGCCCGTGCCGCAGCCGACATCCAGAACCCGGAACGGCCGCAGATGCTCCGTATACCATTGCCCGATCTCCCGGAGGGCGGCCGCGTACGACGGGCGGAACAGGAAGTGGTGCAGGATGGACCGATCGTACGTGCTCGACCAGGCCTCAAACTGGCGCCGGGCCCGGCTCTTCATCTCGAGCGACCGGGCGTTGGGTTCTCCAGGGGCGTCCTTCACGGCGTGCAGTCTCCCTGACCGGGCCCGCCCGGGCGGTTGGCCCGCGGCGGGCCGGCGGATACGCTCAAAGCATATGGCGGACCCGCACAAGGCATCAACACCGGTGTTGGATTCGACCGTGACCGCGTTTGTGGGGCTGGGCTCCAACCTCGGGGATCGACCGACGCACATGCGTCAGGCGGTTGGCCGTCTGACGGCCGGGCCGCACGTGGAGCTCGATCGCGCATCGAGCCTCTACGAAACGGCTCCCGTGGGCGGTCCGGCGGACCAGGGGTGGTTCCTCAATGCCGTGGTGGCCATTCGCACGCGGCTGTCGCCCGGAACGCTGCTCCAGGCGTGTCAGCAGGTGGAGACCGAGCTGGGGCGGGTGCGCGGGGAGCGGTTCGGCCCGCGCACGATAGACGTGGACGTGCTGTTTTATGCCGACCGGATCATCGAGACAGCCGAGTTGATCGTCCCCCATCCGCGCCTCCACGAACGTCGTTTCGTGCTGGTTCCGCTGGCGGAAATCGCACCGGACCTGCTGCACCCGGCACTGGGCCGATCCATGTCCGCTTTGCTGGCCGCCCTGTCGCCGACGGATGCCGTCCGTTGCGTGGCCGGCCCGGATTGGATGCGATGAAAGAGCGGCAAGGGCCCGGACGGCGTCAGGGTTCGCAGTCGTCAATCCCGTCTGCTGCGAGCCGGCCGTGCGTGAGGTTTTCGTAGAGCCGGTGCATCTGCTCCACGTAGCGGCACACGCGGAAGAGCCGGTCCGCGTCCGTCCGGGCCACCTCGGCCAGGCGACGGAGCGCCTGCGGCTCGCCGGCCAGTCGGGCCAGGTGGGTGGCCAGTCGCTTGGCGGGCGCCGGGTCGATCAGTCGTCCGTTCCGGTTCTCCGTGATGAGCTCGGCCACGCACGGCACGGCGGTGCCGATGACGGGAACCCCGGCCGCCATGGCCCATGCGATGGTGCCCGTGGAGACGTTGGCGGCCGGTGCGACGACGGCCAGATCCGCGACGGCCACCAGGTCCGGGTGAGGCACGGACTCGTCGGTGTCCAGCAGGATTCGGGTCATGTCCAGTTGTCGGATCAGCCTCCGCAGCCGGTCTTTCTCGCGTGAGACCCCCGGCAGGGCCACGCGGATTCCGGGGTCCAGGAAGGATCGGATGGCCGTCGTCCACAGCGCCGCGAAGTGGCCGGCGCCTCGGGCGACGGGCTCCGGGGTGACCACAAGCGTGTTTTCCGGCGTCAGTCCGAGTCGGGCGCGCAGGTCCGACGCGCGGGCACGGTGTATGCGGTCACCGTCCACACCCGGCCGGATGACGAGGCAGCGATCCGGCGGCAGTCCGGTTTCGAGCAGTTGTTGGCGCAGGGTCCGCGACGAGCAGAGCACGGGGCGTCGGTCCGTCGGCGGCAGGCCTCGAAGGAAGGCCGCCTCACGTCGGGTCAGCGTCGGGACAAAGAGAGTCAAGAGCACGGGCCGTGCGCTGGCCGACGCGGCGGCTTCCGCGACCTTCGCGGCGGACAGACCCCAGGCGTGAACCATGTCGATGCCGTGAGCATCCAGGTATCGACGCAGCCGCGGGGCGGCGTAGAGGGAATCCGGCCGGAATCGGCGTGCAAACAGGACCACGCGCTGGCCCGGGCGGGCCACCCGGACGCGGGCGAGAGGGTCGATCGCCGCGAGTTGCGATTCGACGCGGTCGGAGGGCAGGCGATCCAGGAGCCACTGGAGGGCCAGGCGGTGTTCCCATCCGGCGGAGGCGTCGAACAGGTGCAGCACGCGGATCATGGTTTCATCATGTCGTCCAGAGCGTGTTCGTAGAAAAGGCGTGCGACCTCGTTGCCCAGCTTGGCGGCGAGGGCCTGGGTGATCTCGCGCCGGCCCTTGACCCGGCTCATTTCGTTCGAAGAAAGCTCCGCCTTGACGGGTCGGCCCTCCATCTCTTCCGGCCAGAGGCGGACTTCGTCGCGCGTCCGGGCTTTGGCGTTGATGACGCGCACGGAAACGGCGAAGCGTGCGGCGGCGGTCAGGTCCTGCGCCTCCTCGGATGCGAAGAAATCCGCCACTTGCAGCCAGAGCACGCGCTCCGCCTTGACCATCTCGCCGATCTCGCGGCAGCCGCGGTCCTCGAAGTCCGATCGCGACCGGCGCAGCCGCTGCACGGCCTGGCTGGCGACCACCTTCTCCGTCGCTTTGCTGGCCAGCAGGGCGTTGGCCGTCTCTTCCGCCAGCAGGTCGCGGGCTTCCGCCCAGCTCAAACGCTCCTCCGGATCGTCCACCAGCACGAGGATCGGGCCGGGCCCCAGAACGAACTCCGCGCTGACCTTCTCGGTCTGTCCGGCGCCCAGCCAGTACAGCAACGCGCCGCCTTCGGGGCCGCAGCCCGAACCGGCCAGAAGAACCCCGAGGACGCACGACAGAAAAACGCCGGGAACCAGTCGCTGTGTGACCATGGCTATTCGATGATCTCTTCCCAGACGTAGAACTTCCGGGCGACGGCTTCGGCGAACTTCGCGTAGGCCGCCCGGCGGATCTGGACGACATTTGCCTGTGTCATGAGCTGAGGGCCGTTTTCCGGCTCGACGATGCTCGCCGGAGTCAATTCGTAGAACTGCGGCTCATCCGGGTCGGCTGTCAGATCGCGGACCTGCACCGACGCGCGGATGCGGGCTTGCACCAGGTCAGGGACATGCGGATCGCGAATCTGGAATTCGAGCAACTCCAGGTACACCACCATGTCCGCCTCGAACTGCCGTCCCAGCCGCGCCGGATCGGTGTCCGCGTGAAGTGACCTCTGGATGTGGTCCTCCACCTTCATGGGCTCCACCATGCGGATGTCCTTCACCTGGGCTTTCAGCTTGTCGGCGATGAAGCTGGTCAGCTCCAGGCGAACGCGGGGGTAATCGAACAGGGTTTCAGGCGGGGCCCAGATCGTGACCAGGGTCTTCTTGCCTTCAAGTCGGGAAAACTCGGCGGGAACCTTCCGCTTGTGCTCCTGCATCAACACGACGGGGATGAGCAGGTTGCAGCCGACCAGCGAGGTCAGCAGCAGCAATCCAATCGCGGTCCGGGTTCTGTTTCGCATGGAGGACACTCCAAGGGAGTCCGGCGTGGGTTTCGGGCTCGGTCATGCGCGACCGCCGGCCAGTGTCACGCAGATCTTATACACCCAAGCCAGCCCCAGGAACAGCAGCACGCCAAAGACCGTCCAGCCGGGCCGAATGCGATACCAGTTCACGCGACGGGCCCGCCCGGTCCACACGGCCGCGGCGGCCAGTACGGCGCCGACCATTGTGGCCAGTGCAAGCATGGCCCCGAACGGCTGGGCGTTCAGGGCGGCCAGCAGGCGCCCACGCACGACCAGAGCGAAAGCGGTGGTCATGCCACAGGTCGGGCAGGGCAGACCCGTGGTCAGTAGGAGGCCGCACGTCGGAAACCCGAGCTGCCGGTGCGTGCCCACGCCGCTGGGGTCCGGCGTCAGCCAGACCGCCAGCCCCAGAATCGCCAGGCAGCCCGCCAGAACGATCGCGGCTCGAACGCGCACCTGCTGTGCGGTCAGGTCGCGCACCGGAACCAACAAGGGGCCCAGGGGATGGCCGGTCACGCATCGCGCCGTGGGTAGACACTGCGATACGGCGCCACCGGATTCCGCCAGGCTGTTCATCCGGGTTGCGGTCACACGGCCAGCGTAGGCGGTGACGCGAACCGGGTCAAGCGGCGCCGCCGGGCCGAGCCTTGGAGACGCTTGACGCGCTTTGCGGGTAACCTATACTCTCGCGATCCGCCCGATGGCGGGTTCTTCTCTTCTCCGAACTCACGCCGGCAATCACCTTCTGATTGGTCCGGCAGAAAGGAGTCGGTACGGCGGTGGCGGAGACGGCGTCTGAGCGGCGCGCAACAGGCGGATCCAGTCACTTCTGGATCCGGCGGCTGCACTCGTTGAGCGGCATCATTCCGATCGGTGTGTTCCTGGCCTTTCATCTGTCCATAAACGCGACGATGGCCCTGGCCCGCAACGGCGCGGCCTTTCAATTCGCGGTCGACGGGATCCACCTGATGGACAGGCTGGGCATCCTCAAGCTCGTGGAGATCGTGGGCATCTTCATTCCGCTGGCGTTCCACGCCGTTGTGGGCGTGCTGATCTGGCTGAGCGGGCGGCAGAACGTGCTGGCCTACCGATACTGGGCCAACTTCCGTTACACGCTGCAGCGCTGGACGGGCCTGATCACGCTGGCCTTCATCCTCTTCCACCTCTGGCACATGCACTGGCTGGGCGCGTGGTGGCCGCCCGGCGGGCAGAACTTCGACGCGGATTTCGCTCCGTACACGGCGGCCCGGGCCATCCAGGCCAACGCCTGGCTGGTGCCGATCTACGCGGTCGGTGTGCTGGCGGCCGTCTTCCATTTCTGCAACGGCATCTGGGCGTTCCTGATCGTCTGGGGCATCGCCATTACCCGACCGGCTCAGGCGCGGGTCGGATATGTCTGCACCGCGATCGGACTGGGTCTGGCCACACTGGGCATGGCATCGCTTCTTCGTCTGGCCCGGGCCGATCTGGCGGACTTTCCGGTTCCGCCGGACAAGAGCATCTCGGAGGCCCTGGTCCTGGCGGGCGACGGGTCCTAGCCTCGCAACGATCCGGTGAGTCGGTGTTTCGGGACCAGCAGTGAGACGCCGTGGAAGGAATCTCTTTACTATGGCAAGCAAACCGAGAGTGATAGTGGTGGGCGGCGGCCTGGCCGGTCTCTGGGCCGCCGTGCGGGCGGCGGAGCGGGGCTATCCGGTGGATCTGTTCTCGCTTTTTCCGGTCAAGCGTTCGCACTCGTGTTGCGCGCAGGGCGGGATCAACGCCGTGCTGGACATCAAGGGCGAGCACGATTCCGTCTGGCAGCACATCGTCGACACCATCAAGGGCGGGGATTATCTGGCGGATCAACCGCCGATCCGCAGCCTGTGCGAAGCGGCGCCCGGTCTGATCCGGTCGTTCGACCGTATGGGCGTCACCTTCAGCCGCACGCCCGAGGGCATCCTGGACCAGCGCCTTTTCGGCGGCGTGAAGAACCGCCGGACCTGCTTCGCCGGGGCGACCACCGGCCAGCAACTGCTTTACGCGGTGGACGAGCAGGTCCGGGCCCACGAGGCCCACGGACGCGTTACCAAGTACGAAGGCTGGGATTTCCTCTCGGTCGTGCTGGATGACGAAGGCGTCTGCCGGGGCGCGACCGCCATGGAGCTGCGCACCTCGAAAGTGCGGGCCTTCCCGGCCGAGGCGGTCATTCTGGCCACGGGCGGACTGGCCCTGATCTATGGTCGGTCCACGATGTCCACCAACTCGACGGGCGCGCCGGCCTCCCGGGTTTATCAGCAGGGAGCCCGGTTCGCGAATCCGGAGTTCATCCAGTTTCATCCCACGGGCATTCCCGGCCACGACAAGAACCGGCTGATGTCGGAAGCCTGTCGGGGAGAAGGCGCGCGGGTCTGGGTGCCGCGCAACGCGGGCGACACCCGTGATCCGCTGCGGATTCCGGAATCCGAACGATTCTACTTCCTCGAGGAGTGGTATCCCGCCTATGGCAACACGGTTCCGCGGGACGTCGGCTCGCGGGCGATCTTCCGCGTGGTGCGCCACCTGGGCCTGGGGATCGGCGGACAGGACATGGTGTATCTGGACCTGACGCACCAGCCCCGTGAGTTCCTCGAGAAGCGGCTGGGCGGCATCCTGGAAATGTACGAGACCTTCACCGGCGAAGACCCCTACACACGCCCGATGAAGATCTTTCCGGCCACGCACTATTCCATGGGCGGGTTATGGGTCGACTACGCCAAGGACGAGAAGAACGAGTGCATGGTCAACGTCCACCCGCGCAACCACGTGACCAGCATTCCGGGCCTGTACGCGGCGGGCGAATGCGACTACGCCTATCACGGAGCGAACCGGCTGGGCGCCAATTCGCTGCTCAGTGCGTCGTTCAGCGGCAGCGTCGCGGGCGAATCGGTCGGCGCGTACATCAAAAGCCTGGGACCGTCGCGCAAGCCTCTGCCCGGGTCGGCCTATGAGGCCGAGCGGGCACGGCAGGAGGAGATCAACCGGGGCATCGTGAACAACGACGGCGGCGAGAACGCCTTCACGCTGCACCGGGAGCTGGGAGACCTGATGCGATCCAAGGTCTTCGTGGAACGAGACAACAAGGGCCTGGACGAGGCCCTCAACGAGATCGGCAAACTGAAAGACCGCGTACGCCGCATTTCCCTGGACGATCGCAGCACCAACATGAACCAGTCGCTGCCCTGGGCCCGCCAGGTGCAGGACATGATCGTCCTGGCGGAAGCGATTGCCAAAGGGGCCAGGCTGCGTGACGAGTGCCGCGGCTCGCACTACAAGGAGGAGTTCGAGCTCAAGGTCCCCGCGGGCAAGTTCCCGGGCGATCCGGAATACGACGCGTACGTGCGGCGCTGGAAGGCCAACAACGAGAAATGGCTCCGGCACACGATGGTCACCCACACGCCGGACGGCCCGAAGATCGACTACAAACCGGTGGAAACGACTGTGCTCCCACCGGAAACGCCCCGGGACTACCGGTAGGCGAGGAGAGGTTACTCATGGCGGAACGGACGATTCACTTCAAGATCCGGCGGCAGGACGGCCCGGCGGCCAAGCCCTACTGGGAAGAGTTTATCATGCCCTGGCAGCCGGCACACAACGTGGTTTCGTGCCTGATGTACCTGCGCGAGCACCCGGTCAACGCCGCCGGCCAGAAGGTCCAGCCGGTAGTCTGGGACAGCAACTGCATGGAGGAAGTCTGCGGAGCCTGCACCATGCTGGTCAACGGAGTGCCGCGCCAGGCGTGCGCCGCCCTGGTCGACCAGCTCGAGCAACCGATCGTTCTGGAGCCGCTGACCAAGTTCCCCCTCATCCGCGACCTGATGGTGGACCGGTCGCGAATGTTTGACACCCTGCTGAAGGTCAAGGCGTGGGTGGAGCTGGACGGCTCGTGGGACATTCACCGCCACGCTCCGCTCATTCCGGCCGAGAAGCAGGACATTCGATACGTGTTCAGCCGCTGCATGACCTGCGGCTGCTGCATGGAAGCCTGCCCCCAGTTCCAGCTCGATACACCCTTCGTCGGTCCGGCCATCTTCGGGCAGGTGGACATGCAGAACGCGCATCCCACCGGAGAGTTTCAGGCGGCGGACCGGTTGCACGCCCTCATGGGCCCCGGTGGCATCACGGATTGCGGCAACGCGCAGAACTGCGTGGAGGTCTGCCCGAAAGACATCCCGCTGACCGACGCCATCGCCCGCCTGGGCCGGCAGACGACCATGCAGTGGATTCGTGATCTGCTGGGAACGTAAGCGTCGTACAAGGAGAGCGCACGGGGAGGAGCCCGGGGATCGCGCCGGGCGACGCTCCGTCAGGGGTTTCTCGTGACGTTTACCGGCCGGTTCTCACACGCGGTTACGGTCCCGCCTCAGAGGTCGGCCAGCCGCGCATAATCGTATTCGAAGACGGCGACCATCCGGCTGCCCAGGGTCGTAATGGCCGTCCAGGCGGCCAACACAATCAGCGCCAGCATCACCCCGTATTCCACCGCGGTAGGTCCATCGTCGGACCGCAGGAAGGCTCCAGCGAGTTCTCGTAGGCGGCGCATGGTTCTGCTCCCTTCCGTGTGCCGGCTCCCTTTCGAACCGCGTCCCTGCGGCGGCCAATCCATGGTCCACGCCGTCCGCCCTCCCGGGGCGGATGGGCTTTCACGCCACACGGGCGGCTGACTTGAACGTAAGAAACAAAGCACACGGGGGCAAATCGAAAATAACGCTTCGTCCGGGAATATGGACCGACCGCAAGGTTCCCGGACGATGACGAACGTCCGCGCGGTTCGACAGGCGGCAAGCGGCGTCTTATCCGTTGGTGCTTATCGGAGCGGCGGGCGCCGGGATGGGCCCGGCGTCCGTCTGCACATCCACGACCTCGATCCGGATCTGCCCGATCACGCGGAGCAGCGGGAAGGCCAGGTCGGCCATCGAGCCATCCTGCATGGAACTGACGGCGATCGCGATGTGTGTGGGGTTGCAGTCGCTTTCGTCCTGCGCCGCATCGAAATCCACCCAGGTGTCGCCGATCAGAAACTGCGTCCACATATGAAAACCGAACACGTCCTTCTGTCCCTCGAACCGGGGCACGTAGACGATGCCACACACCACGCGGGATGGAATGCCCAGCGCCCGGCCCAGCGCGGCCAGCAGGACCCCGTGCTCGCTGCAATCACCCTGACGATTGCGGGCGACCTCGCTGGCCGTCGCAAACCCGACGGACAGGTCTTTCTCCTCGATAACGTCCGTCACGTAACGACGCAGGCGGTCGCAGACGGCGTAGCGGCCCCTGGCGTCGCCGGCGGCTTCCTTCGCCATTTTCCGGACCTCCGGGTCTTCATGATTCATCCAGAGGTTCGCGGTGAGATACGGTGTGATGTCTTCCGTGCTCGTGTGGCCCTCGACGCCGGCCAGTCGCCTGGCATCCACCCGGGCGACGCGAAGCTCCATGACGCGGTCCTTCCAGGGGCCGGGGGTCTGCAGGCCGGTCTTCGGCAGCTCTGGCGGCCGGTCGCCGGCCGGCCCCGTGAAGGTCAGTCGATACAGGATCGCGCGCGCGGCCTGGCGGTCGATCGGGCGGGACGCCGGAATGAGCGTGGACATGAAGAGCTCCGCCCCCGTTTCACTTTGCATGGCCCGCTCCCGGCTCGTGCGGATCATCTCCAGGGTGCCGATGCCGGGCATAGGCATCTCGGATCGCAGCGACCGATAGTCCTCGTCCAGCCAGCTCACGGTCTCCATTCGTCCCATCGGCATGCCGGCAGGCAGCTCCAGCACGCTCGTCACGCGGATGGCGTTCGTCTTGCGGCCGTCCGGCAACTCGATCGGCTCCTGGTCGCCGACCTGCACAGATGTCATCAATGCGTCATTCACCACGAGCGACGGTTCATAGCACCGCATGCTGTAGCGAGTTCCCGGCTTGAGACCCTGGCGATACTGCTCGATCCGCATGCCCCAGCTCATTTTCGCTCCGGCGGGATACTCATGAGCCTGTTCGTAGGTCTGGCCCAGTTGGGAACTGGTGATATGCACCTTGCCGGCCTCCACGCGCCCGGTCAGGCGGGTCTCCATGGCCGCAAGCTTCGTGATCGTTTTAAAGCTCAGCAGATCGCCGGCCAGCGTCTCGGTGGCGGCCTGCGTCACGTCCATTTCGATGGTCTGGCCCGCCCGCTTGATGGCCACATGCGTGACCGTCTGCGAGACGATACGGTCCTCCTGCCTTGTGCAGGTCTCGTGAGCCCATCCCGCGTCTTCTTCGCCGAATCGCAGGAGAAACCAGTTGTCGATGAAGGTGCCGGCTGGCGGGTTCTTGGGATCAAAGGGTTGGCCTGCCGCGGGGCCGAACAAGCCGACCAGCAACCACACCAGGCTCAGATGCACGCACTTGCGATTCACGATGTCCTCCTGCCCCGGGGGCCGCGTCATTCGCGGGTCGGCGGCGCCTCTATCGCCCGCGCGGTTGTCGGACCGCCCGGACAACCGGAACCGCGACTTGCCGTCTGCCGCGGTGCCTGGCGTCTGTCCGCCAAACCGCCGGAAGACCCTCTTTTACGCCGTCCGGCGTGTTTCCGCAAACGGCCTCTGCCACAGTCGGCCGCGCGCCCTCTGGACCAGGCGTGTTCAAGCAGTGGAAATAGGGTGCGCGCGGGTCGGAGCGGCGCGATTCTTTGGATCCATGACGAAGCCGATGCCGGTTTTTCGGATCAGTTGTGCGAGAAACACGCCTCCCGAACCGGCAGGGGTCGAATCGGTTGCTGGGGAAGGTAGGCGTTCTCACCGGCGCACGTGGCCAACAAGTCCTGGAGCTTCTCGCAGGCGTCGTGGATGAGTTCCCCCTCGACCTGCAGAGACAGTCGCACGAGAAACCCGCCGTGGAAGAAGGCGGTGACCTGGCCCAGGTGTACCTTCAGGCAAGGCACCGGCAGGCCGGCCTCGGAATGATACAGACATGGATAATGACGGACACGAGCCCATTCCACGATGCGCGCATCGCCTTGTGAGACCAGCATGGCAGGACTCCTCCCCACAATCGATCCGGCTACACATCTCCACGGCAACCAGATCCCCGCCATGCACCGGCTGATGCGATCGAGAGGTTTCACGAACGCGGCGGAAGGACGCGGGTGGCGTGGCCGGGGGTCTCACGATCGCGAGGCCCGCACCGGCTTGCGGCCGCTGCGTCGTTCACCGGGCCGTATGGTCTCTCGATCCGCTCGACCGCCAGGCAAACGCCGCAGGCGTTCACAGGGGGCATCGGTGAAGCTTCCATTCTTCACCGATGCGGCTCATGTTGGACGGGCGGCGGCGACACCGCCACCGGATTCCCGTCGCGTGACAGAGCCAAGGCGCGGTTCTAGCGAGGACCGCCGATATCAATGTCGACGGCGGGCTTCTATGGGCCACGTCGCGACGCAGGACACCCGTTCGGATTTCGAACGGGTTGGCGCGCCTGCCGCGCGACGGTTGACTTTCAAGGCACGACGGGCGGGCGTTCTGCGCGGCCCCCGGACACGCCCGACGTGCAGTTCCGAGCCACCGTTACTCCTTGTTTCTGCTAGCGGACCAGCCATGTTTCCTTCCCGCCCGGCCCGCGGGAGCGTGGTCTGCAAGAACTCAGGCCGGGCGATCCTCTGGGTCAAACAGTCGTGTCCGCCGCCTTCTCTGTTAGGGTAAAGATACTACGGAGTCCGGTAAATTGGAATACACCAAATACCCCATAGTGCCAAAACGATGGCATTCTTGTGAAGTTATGCAGGCCACCTTCGACGAAATGCCACATTATGTTGAGTGAACTGCAGATCAGAACACAACCTTTGGTGTATGCCTCACTGAACCTGGATTTCCAAAAAAACTTCGGTTATGCAGAGTTTTTTACGGGGGAATCTTGAAAACGGGCGGTTTCGGGAGAGATTGCCCATTGCCAGATGGCGTTCAAGCGTGGATGGAAACCCCTGGCGTCAAAATCCCCGGCGCGGCGACGTGCGGCGGAACCAATAGATCGGCGCAGGGCCGCGTTCTGGAGAAGTTGGGACAGCGCGTTCGCCAGGGCCGACGAATCACCAACCCCAACCACAAGAGCATCGCTGTCGGCAGTGACGACCTCCGTTACCGCACCCACGTCCGTCACCACGCACGGCAGTCCGGCGGCCATGGCTTCCAGCAGGCTCAACGGCATTCCTTCTCCGTGGCTGGGCAGAACGAACACGTCCGCTTGCGCGTATTCTTGGATCAGGCGATCGTGCGGCAGCGGACCGAGCCACTCCACGGATTCCAGAATCCCCAGCTCGCGGGCGAAAGCCTGCAAACGGGTTCGGCGATCCTGCGGGTCATCTCCCGCCACGCGCAGGCGAACGGACGTTCGCAGGTTTTGCGGAAGGCAGGCCCAGGCGCGCAGGAGATCGTCGATCCCCTTGGACTGAGACAGTTCGCCCACGAACAGCACGCGATTGCCGCCGCGCGGACCGTTTGCGGCGTATCGTCGCGTGTCCACAGCGTTGGGAAGCACCGCCGTGGCCAGGCCCGGAATGCGCTGCAGAAGGCGATGGCGCCAACGGTCACTCAGCATGATGACGCATCGGCACAGACGCAGGTGAAAAGCGGCCCACCCGCGACTCCACGGAGCCAATTCGTCCAGAAACCGGTCAAAAAACCCCCCATGCACGTGCAGCACCACGGCGGAATCGAACAACCGTGAAACCACGATGTCCAGCGTGGTCCGCCAGAACGTCCAGCGGCTGCACGTGTGCAGGTGGACGATCTGAGGGCGAAACGACCGTATCGTCCCACACAGGGTGAATATCTGCCTTGTGTGCGCCACGATGGCGCGGCCCCGAGTCCGTGGACCCGGCGGGCGAGTCGTATCCAAGATGCACAGAGCACAGTCGGGTAGAAACGCCGCTTCCGTCGTCTGTCGAGCAACGGCAGCCAGCCCACCCCGCCCCGTCATGGGACCGAGCACGAGCACGCGGACCGGAGAGTCCGGAACGCCTCCTGGCATGGATCGCTCTCTCCACGAATGACCGTGCAACCGACGCGCCGGGAACCCACCCGTTCGTCCATCGGGTTATCGGCCGTCGGTGGAAAAGGCTTTCGTTCCGCGTGCCGCAGAGAATGCGGCGGGATACAGTAAATCGGCCCACCGGGCCGGACGGGACGAGCCGTTTCGCCTCTGTCCCAGCCATCGAACACGTTCAACATCTCGTCCCGGCTGATAGCCCGCGTTTCGCGAATCACCGCTGACTACCGTGAAAACCGAACTATTCACGTCCCGATTTGTCTTGAATTGTGTGGTTTTGTGTGATTGGCGAGCCTTGCAGCGCTGTCCAGACGTTTCGCACGCGGGTACACGCTTGTTCCCAACCGTATTCTTGTGATACAACAGACTCTGGGGAAATGGGGGGTGTAACGGGGTTTGGTGACGGGGTGGATCGCCGGGTGAGTGCCCGGGCGCTGAGGGTCCGAAGCCGCGCGCCTGGCCGTTTCGACCGGGGTGCGGCACCTCGTTCCGGCGGCGAAGCAATGCGCACGATAAACACACAGTTTCCCGATCGGATGGTCGAGAGACGCGATATTTCCTGTGCGCGCGTGCGGTGGCGTCGGCCGAAAGGTTGTCGGCGGAGCCCATGCGGCTGGTGCGTGATCTCCGCGCTGATCGGAATTGTTCTGGCGACCAGCCAGACGGCGTCGGCAGACTCGAACTGCGGATGTATGGATCTGGCGTTCGTGGTGGATACGACGGCCAGCATGGACAGCGCATTGTGTGCCCTGGCGAGCACCAACGGGTTGCGGCTGGTCATAGACGCCGCCTTGGACGCCTCCGGCGGCGACCTGCGCTTGGGGTTGATCGTCTTTGACGGCGCCTCTGGAGGCGGGGCGGATTACGTTCGTGTACTGTCGTCATTCACTCCGGACATCGAGTCTGTCCGGGCGCGCCTGGCCAATCTGCGGAACGAAATCGACAACGGTGGCGGATGGGCGGAGGCCTCAGACGAGGCTTTGCGAGAGATGCTGCGCCCGACGACATGGTCCGGAGGCGGAAGCGACTGCGTTTGGTCGCCGGAGCGTTTCGATGTTCCCTGGCGTACTCACTGCATCAAGCGTGCCATTCTCCTGACGGACAACCTTCCGGGCGGCTGCAACGACCACTATCAGTGCGAGGTGGATGAGGTCAACGCGCTGGCGCGGGCGCGGCAGGCGGCGGCGGCCGGAATCTCGATCTCCAGTGTTTACATCGGCGGATCGCCGTATCCTTTCGAACCGCTGCAACGAATCATGCGGCGATACGCGGTCCTGACCGGCGGCACATACATCCCGACTCCCGGAAACGGTGCCGGAATGATGGAGGCGCTGCGGACGGCGATCGGCGCCTGTCCGGACTGCAACGGAAACGGCGTCAATGACCTGCTGGATCTGGCGGAGGGCACGAGCCTCGATTGCGACGGCAACGGAGTCCCCGACGAATGCCAGTTGGACTGCAACCACAACGGGATTCCGGACGCCTGTGAGATTCTGGCGAATCCGGCTCTGGACGCCAACGGCGATGCGTACCTCGATGAGTGCGAGACGGACTGCAACGGGGACGGGCTGCCGGATGCGTGCGCTCCCGACTGCAATGGCGACGGAATTCCAGATGTGTGCGAATTGCCGCCGCTGGGATCGAGTCCGGACTGCAACTTCAACGGCATTCCGGACGAGTGCGAGCCGGACTGCGACGGCGACGGCATCCCGGACGAGTGCGCGTTGCCGCCGTTTGGAAACAGCCTCGATTGCAACTTCAACGGGATACCGGATGAGTGCGAGGAAGACTGTAACGGCAATGGAATACCGGACGACTGCGACCTGCGTGACTGTGTCGGAGACCCTCCTCCGTTGTGGTGCGCCGATTGCAACAGCAACGGCATACCCGACATCTGTGACCTTGAAGTCGAGGGCGCGGATCGTAACGGGAACGGCATTCTCGACGTCTGTGAGGACTGCAACACCAACGGGATTCCGGACCCGTGCGACCTGGATTGTGAGGATCCGGCGTGCGCGGGAATCGTCGGTTGCGTAGGGTCGTGGGACCTGAATCAGAACGGCATTCCGGACGAATGTGAGCCCGACTGCAATCGGAACAGCGTACCCGACGAGATGGACGTGCGCTTGGGCTACTCCTATGACTGCAACCAGAACGGACGGCCCGACGAATGCGATTTGAGCCTGGGGTTCAGTCGAGACTGCAACGGCAATCACCGGCCGGACGAGTGTGATATTGCCCTGGGGACCAGTGCCGACTGCAACCGCAACGGTATCCCGGATGAGTGTGAGATCGCCAACTGCGCGCCTTGGGATCTGTCCTGCCGGGACTGCAATGGCAATGGGATCCTGGACATGTGCGAACTGGCCGCGGGCACGGCGACAGATTGCAACATGAACCTGATACCAGACGAATGCGACATCGCGTCGGGATTCAGCACGGATTGCCAGCCGGACGGCGTGCCCGACGAATGCCAGATAGACTTTCGGCATTCCTACGGCGGTAAGGCGTTTTACTGCTGGCCGTGTTCCATGACCTGTTCAGACGACGTGAACTACGACGGCGTGCCGGACGAGTGTCAGGATTGCAACGCGAACTCAATCCTGGATCCGTGCGAGTTCAAATGCGGGATCGGGTGTGACCCTTATAACTGCGGTTTTGCCACGGAACTGGACTGCAGCAGCAACGGCATTCCCGACGAGTGCGAGCCGGATTGCAACGGAAACGGGATACCCGACGTGTGCGAGTATTTCCCGGCCGACTACGATCGGGACGGAGACCACGACCTGGCGGATTTCGCCGCCTTTCAGGCGTGCCTGGGAGTCGGCGCCGTTCCAAGAAGCCCACATTGCGAAGGCACGTTTCGCCTGGTGCGCTCGAATGACGGTTCGGGGGGGGAGAACGAGGAATTCAGCGCGGCCGACTATCAGGCTTTCGAGGCTTATCTGACCGGCCCGATGGGCGGTCCGCACGAGCCATGTTGGGGCGACAATCCGTACTGGAGCGAGTCTCCGCTTCCACCCTGACGCCCCGCGTTGTTGCGCGGGGGCGGACGAACCCCTGTTGTCCCTCCCGCCTGCGTCATCCCGTCAGCCGCTCCACGGCCAGCCGATATCGGGCAGCGGTGTTGTTTACGATGTCCTCCGGAAGCTCGGGCCCGGGCGGCGTCTTGTTCCATTGGCCCTGGTCGCACAGGCCGGCCAGGTAGTTGCGAAGGTACTGCTTGTCGAAGCTGTCCTGGTCGCGCCCCGGTTCATAGCGATCGGCGGGCCAGAACCGCGACGAATCGGGCGTAAGCGCTTCGTCAATCAGAATGTATTCCTCTCCCAGCCGTCCCCACTCGAATTTCGTATCGGCGATGATGATGCCGCGTTTGGCGGCGTGTTCGGCCGCCAACTCGTAGATCTGGATGCTGCGGTCGCGCAGCAGTGTCATGGTTTGCACCCCCGCGATTTCGCACGCCTGCTGGAACGTGATGTTCTCGTCGTGGCCGGCCTGGGCCTTCGTGGCGGGCGTGAAGATGGGCGTGGGGAGCCTGTCGCACTCCCGCAGACCGGCGGGCAGAGCGACGCCGCACACGCTGCGATTTCGCTGGTATTCCTTCCAGCCGGACCCCGCGATATAGCCGCGAACCACGCACTCGATGGGCACCACCTGCGCCTTGCGGCAGCGCATGGTACGGCCACGAAGCACCTCCAGATGGGCCTCCAGGCCCTGCGGCGCTTCGTCCCGGACGACCTCGATGAGATGATGCGGCACACTCCCGGCGAGGCGGTCGAACCAGAACTCGGACATCCGTGTGAGCAGCTCCCCCTTGCCGGGGATGGGCGTCGGCATCACCACGTCGAAAGCGCTGATCCGGTCCGTGGCGACCAGAAGCAGCTCGCGTCCCAAATCATAGACATCTCGCACTTTGCCGCGGCGGACGGGCAGGTTCGGCAGATGGGTCTGGACAACGGGCGCGGAATGAATCGCGGACACAGTGCTCTCCTTGTCGGGCGGAACCCAAATCCTCGCCCGGCCGCATAACCCCGCAACAGAGCGGCGCCGGTGGGCGGCTTATACCGCATCACCGGACCGCCGACCAGTTGGCCAACAAGTCGAAAAACGGGCGCGGCACCGCCGACGGCGGACGTGAAGGCCGGCATGGCCCGAACCTGCGGCCGGATGTACACTGGGGTTGAGGCGGCATTGGGGTTTCGGACGGAGATGGGTTTCGTGAATGCGCTTTGCTGCAGTCGGTGGTATTCGACGGGCCTGGTCGCTCTGGTGCTGACGGCCGGCTGCGACACCGCCCCGCCGGTGAGCAGCGCCTATCTACCGGTGGCCATTGACACACAAGGCGGCAGAGGTGCCGACGGCGTGGTGGTGGCCGACGTGGACGGAGACGGCATTCTGGACGCGGTCAGTGCGTGGGAACAGAGCGGCCGGGTGCGGCTTCATTTGCAGCGGCCGGCCGGTCGCTGGAACAACCAGACCATTGCTGAGGGCCCGGATGTGCGCGGCGTAGAGGACGTGGCCGTGGGGGACCTGGATCGGGACGGACGGATGGACGTGGTGGCGGCCTGTGAGAGTGGTCGAATTACGTGGATTCGCCAGGGGGTCGTCTGGACCACGATGGTTCTCAATGCATCCGTCGGCACCGGATGCAGCAGTTGGATCGACGTGGAAATCGGAGACATCAATGGCGACGGGTTGCCGGACATCGTCGCCGCCTGCAAGGGTGGCGGCGCGGTGAGCATCTTCTATGCCCTGGACACGCCGACCAGCGGGAGCTCGTTCATACGGTTTGACGTGGATGCCGTGACGCGGCGGAAGGCCAGTTGCGTGCGCCTGGTCGATATGGACGGAGACGGCGACCTGGACATTGTTTCCGCGGCTAGAGAGGAGACCGTCGCCAGCATCGCCTGGTATGAGAACCCCGGCCCGTCCCGGGCGTTCACGTCTGCCTGGACCAAGCATCCCATCGGCCATTGGCCGGACGCCTTCTGGCTGGACGTCGGGGACATCGACGGTGACGGTTTGGTCGACGTGGCGGTGAGCTCCTGGCGAGATGCGAGCTTCGCCTGGTTTCGCCAGCCCAGCGACCCGCGTGGCTCCTGGCAGGGTTTCCCGGTGGGCAGGTTCACCGACACGCGAGGGGCCGGCATCACCATCACCGATCTGGATGGGGACGGGCGAACGGACCTGGTGGTGGGCACCTATCGCAACGGCCGACTGGCCGTGTTTCGGCCGGTGGGGTCCGTCACCGGCCCGTGGTGGGCCCAGACGCTGGCCACACCGGGCGGCCGACTCGACCTGGTGCCGGTGGTGGACATCGACGGCGACGGCCGGATGGACATCCTGACCACCGTGGACGCCGACAACGGGGGCGTGTTCTGGTACCGTCCCTGGCCATGACGGCCGCTTGGGAAGCCCCGATTCCATCGGGCGGGTTGCCGGCCGGACGGGTATCGGTGACCCGCATTGCTACTGCCTCCAGCTTCATGTCCATCTATGGCCAAGGCCCGGGCCGGGCTTGCCAGCCACCGTGGCCCGCAGGACCAGGTAGAGCACAACCCCTGCGGCGCTCGGCCAGCCGTCCCACGAATTGGTAATCGGCCGGTTGAACTCCATGCGCCCGGCCCAATTCCGGTCGACCGAGAAGCGGATTTCGCGCATGAGCCGGATCACGATCGGAAAATGTATGAGCGGCCGCGCTCCCGGGCAACGCAGCCGGCCGGCCCCGGCCGCTCGCCTCGCGCGCCGCCGCCAACCGCTTCCGGCAGGCCATGCGATGGAACACGATGCGCGCCCAGCGCATGCACCAGGCCAGACTGCCGCCGCCCTCAGCCGGATGCAATTCGCCGAGCGCTTCCGTTTGGCGTGCGCTCGGGTCGGCTTCAGCCGACCGGCCAGTGCCGCCAGCTTCAGGTGGGGGTGCCCGCTCCGTCCTTTCCTTCTCGCAACAGTCTCTCTGTCAGCCGACTTCCTGTCGGCTTCTCGGGCAGTCTTCGTAGATCAGGCATGGTCTGCTGGTGGCGGGGTCTGGGTGGCCGCGTCGGGAAGGTGACGGTGGGCAACCTGTGAATACCCGGAGCGTGGGTGGCCATGACGACGAAATCCGAGCTGGTCGATTGCGTCGGTCTCCCAGACTTGCTATTCTCCTTGGATCGTCACGCGGTCCAATCGGCAAGAACGCAAGTCATGTCAGCGTTTCAGACATCGTGGCTTCGTCGCGGGCTCCGGACGGCAGCCAGCCGAGCGGATGGCAATGACGGCAACACAGTGAGCGACAACGGTTTCAGTGTTATGCACGACCGCGTTCGTTTCGATTCGGTTGGGTCGAGACATCGACGGCTGACGATCCTGTCCGTGTTCAGCCTGCTGCTTTGCCCGTCGTGCATGAAGCCGACCCCTTGCCCGCTCAGCCGCGCGGATTCAGAAGAGTCTCCGCATCTGGTCACACCGGAGGCACCGTCGTCAACCGGCTTAGCACAAGCGCCAACCGCAGTGGATGTCACGGCGCCGTCCGCGGCGGGTTCCGACACGCCGGACCCCACCGAGGACACGTTTCTGGGCGGGCGTGTCGCGCCACGCGTCGCCATCATGGATTTCCAGACGCGGGGGACGGTATCTATTCAGGATGCCGGAGGGATTGTGGCCGATCACATCCAGGCTCATCTGTCACCACGCTGGATCACTCTCATCGAGCGAGCCCAATTGCGCCGGCTCCTCGACGAACACGATCTTCGAATGGTTGGCATCGTGGAAGGAGCCGACCGTCAGGCCGTCGGACGGCTGGCGAACGTCACGCACCTTGTGGTGGGCAGCATCGCAGAAGTGGAGGACATTACCGTGGATGCCCGCCTCGTCGACGTTTCGACGGGTGAGATCGTCCGGCGTGCTTTCGCCGCCGCGAGTTCCGTCGCGACGCTGCCGGCCGCTCTGAACGAGATCGCCGCTGTTCTGTCGGCATCGGATGCGACCTACAGGGACATCGAGCGGGAAAGACTCGCGAAACAGACCGACGCGCTGGGTGTTCACCCCGAGATCACTCGGGCGGAAGACAGCGTCGTGATCCGGTTTCGCATCCGATACGAACGCAAAACCGACCTTATGCTCCTGCGCGAAGCGCGTCAGAAGGTGCGCGACCTGTACGTCGATTACTGCCGTGAACAGTTGGGCGCAACTGCTTCCAAAGCGTCGTTGCAGGACTTCTGTCGGGGGCACGAGATATGCGAAGACGTGCGCACGATCGGAAACGCAAAAGAATTTGTCTTTCGTGTGCCTTTGCCCGAATGACGCCAGGAGACTCTTCCATGTCACACAGAGAACTGCGGCAACGGACGTGTCCGATTCTTCTGTCCCTGCTGGCATTTCTGGCCGGCTGCCATACGTTTGAGGTGCATCAGTTCGACCACGCCCAGACCCGGGAATCCGTCAGGTTCGATCGGGCCGCGGTCATCATGGCGACCTACAAGACCCTGGAAGGCGAGCAGACCAGACAGCCGAACAAGCTGTTTACAGAGCAACTCATCGTGTCTCTGCAGCAGCGCGGAATCGACGTGGCCGAACGCCAGAAGGTGGAGGCGGTGCTCGTGGACTCCGCGCTCATTGAGTCCGGACAGGCGGACGTCACGGAGGCGGAACGGGCGAAGCGATTGGGCCGGCTGCTCAAGGTCGACCTCATCGTATACGGCGACGCGATCGTCAATCAGACTCATTATGTGTTCCTGAAGCGAGCGTTCTTCAACAATGACGCACAACGCTTGATGCTGCAGACGCAAGCGAACGAGACGGGCGTTGTCAAGCGTGAGGGTTATCCCGTTGTTGCGTATCACACGGTGGGATTGAGCGTTCGGGCCGTCGATACGGCCACTGGAGAGATTGTCTGGGTTGGCTATCACGCTCTGGCTTCAGCCCGCATGGTCGAGGACGACCATCCCGAGACTCTCACCAATTTCGCGACCATTCAGAGCGTGGCAGACGCGATGATGGATGATCTGGTGGCCCTCAGAAAGTAGACTCTTTACCGGTTGAGGCGCGTTCTCAGCCACCATCGAGAAGAGCTGTTCAAGGAGCAGATCACGATGAAAACATCGACTGGAATTCTCGTCCTCATGCTGCCCGCCGCGTTGACGCTCGCGGGTTGTGCCGATTCCCTGTCCGTTCAGAGCAGGTCTTTCCAGGCGAAAGAGCTACGAGGGGTCAAGACCGTGGCCGTAGTGGATTTCGCGGGGGATATCGGCGGCCAGGCTATTGCCGATATGTTGACGATGCACCTCGTGAAGGCCGGTTTCCAGGTGGTCGAGCGCGATAACCTCCAGCGCGTTCTGGAGGAACAGAAGATGGGGGCGGGTCAGTCTGCGAGACTGGACGTGACGGAAGCCGAGCAACTGTCCCTCATAGGCCGCAACATCGCTGCCGACCTCGTCATTACGGGCGAATTGGTCAAGCTTGTTCCCGCGCGTTACGAGCGGGTTGCCGATGACCGTATCAGCTTTCCGCCGGCCACTTGCGAGATCACGGCGCGGGCCATCGATACGTCGACCAGCCGCGTTATATGGACTTGCGTGGTTAACGTGACGGCTGCGGCCACGGACGGCAGGTACATCCGTCTCCTGGACTTCATCAACGAAGCCTGCATTGAACTGGTCGCCAGTCTCAAAGATCCGGGTTACGGAAACAAGATGAAGACCTTCAAAGGCAGGGAAATCGAGGAAATGCGCAAGGCGCGGCCTTGGAAAACGTAATCGATGAGCGAAGACGTGGTGCCGGTGGGGCGTCGCGTCAACGCTCGAACCACGTCGCCGCGCGCTTCCGGAACGCGGAACCCGAGCGAAATGATTCACGGTTCCCTGAAAAGTTGTTCGCCCCACAAGGGCCGGATCAGAGGCCGCGCGCCGCGGCGGACCTAAGCGATGTGCGGCTCGGGCGGGGGGCGCCAGTGGGCGCGGCAGCGGGGTTCGAAGGCCTCCGGTCCCCCCACGATGTTGCCGTCTTGAATGGGCGTTGTGCGCTGGTTGCAGTCGGCCGGTTGGCCGCATACGGCGCAGACCGCCCATAGCTTCGTCACGCGGTTCGCCGCCGCCTTGAGTTGCTCGATATGGGCGAACGGCCGGCCCCAACTGTCCGGGTCCAGCGTGGTGACCACCACCTCGGCACCGCGGGCCGACAGTTGCCGGCACACGTCCGGCAGGGAGGCGTCATAGAAATGCCCTTCGTCGATCCCGATGAGCGTTTCGTGGCCCTGCACGTGCGAAAGAATCTCCGGCGCCGCCGCCACCCGCCGCGCAGGAAAGCGGTCGCCGTTGTGGCAGACGATTTCCGTCTGTGAGTAGCGCTCGTCCCGGCAGTGTTTGAACGCTTGGACCTGTCCGTCCGGCCGCTCGCGAAGCCGTCGGAGCAACTCGACCGTCTTGCCCGCGAACATGCAGCCGCAGATCACTTCGATGGTTCCGCGCGGTGGACGGAAGGTCATTCGCCGCTCCTGTGCCCTCGCGGGCTGACGGGTGCCTGGCGAATCGGAAACAGGCCCGAAACGCCGGCGGCCGCCATTTTCCGGGGCCGATCCAGGATTGCAAACCAACCGATTCCCCGTACGGTGGAGGCGCTATGGGTCAGACATCCGCTCCGCAAACCGTTGTGATCCGCGGTGGCCGCGTCGTGGATCCGTCGCAAGGCATCGACCGGGTGACCGACGTGACCCTCCGCCGCGGGCGCGTCGAGAGCGTCGGGCCCGCCCGCGGCGAGGCAGAGGCCGGCGTGGACGCCACGGGGCTGATCGTCTGTCCGGGGCTCATCGACCTTCATGTTCATCTGCGCGAACCGGGGGGCGAGACGGCGGAGACCATCGAAAGCGGCACCCGAGCCGCCGCGGCGGGCGGCTTCACCGCCGTGGCGTGCATGCCCAACACCCGGCCTCCCCTCGCCGATGCGGACACGATCCGGTTCGTGCTGGACAAGGCCGCCCGCGCGAGCTTCTGCCGGGTTCATCCGGTGGCCGCCATGACGGCCGGAAGGCAAGGCAAGGTGCCCGTGGATATGAAGGCCCTCATGGCCGCCGGTGCCGTGGCCTTCAGCGACGACGGCGCCGGTCTGGATGACGACGCCGTGGCCCGGGCGGTTTTCGAGCAGGCTGCCGGCTGTGGGGCGCTGCTCATGCAGCACTGCGAGGTGGCGGAACTGGTTGGCGACGGCTGCGTAAACGCCGGCCCGGTGGCCGACGCGCTGAACCTGCCGGGAATCGATCCGATCGCCGAAGAGCGGATGCTCGCCCGGGATCTAGACCTGCTGCGCCGGTATCCCGCCCGGTATCACGTATCGCATATCTCGACAGCCGGCGCGGTGGAACAGGTTCGCGCCGCCAAGGCCGCCGGCCTGCCCGTGACCGCCGAAGTGACCCTCCATCACCTGACCCTGACGCAGGAGGCCGTATTCCGGCTGGGGTCCAACGCGATAATGAAACCGCCACTGCGCACGGCCGCAGACGTGGCGGCATGCCAACGCGGCCTGTTGGACGGAACCATCGACTGCATCGCGACGGACCACGCTCCCCACCCCGCCGACGCCAAGGCCCGACCGCTGAACGAGGCTCCATTTGGAGTCATCGGGCTGGAATCGGCATGGTCGCTGGCCCATAGAGTAATGGTTGAATCCGAACAGTCTGGCTTGAGTGAGTTGATTGAGCGAATGAGCTGTGCGCCGGCACGGATACTGGGTCGGCCGACACAAGGCAGCTTAGCGCCTGGCAGTCTGGCCGATGTGTCGCTGATTGACCCGGATCACCATTGGGTATTCGACGTAACCACCAATCATTCAATAAGTAACAACTCGCCTTATCTGGGCTGGCACCTCGTCGGGCGATGTATGTTGACTTTTGTGGGTGGCGTGTGTGCTTATCGGCATCCGGATGGAGTCGATCGGCTGTGGGGATTCTCTTGACCGCGGCGCTTGAGGAATGGCAGAATTCCTTTGACGTTCAGCCGGGACACGGTAGAATGCAACCTTATGAGAATGAATGAGTAACGACGCATCTGGAGTGCCCGTGCGGTGCGGTTCTGATCGAGTCGTGTGGTCTTCGCGGTGGCGCTTGCGGCCTTTCACGGAAGCCGGGCAGGCGCGGCGCCAGGGGGTTCTGTGCCACACTCGATAATGGGCTGAGCGATTGGTGGTTGTTGTTGGCCTTGTTCCATGCGAGACGGAGGTGTTCCGTGGCCGGGTTTGACTCTTTGGTGAATCTGGAGGAACGTCGCAACAGCGAGCGGCAGGCGCGGGACACGGAGATTTGTCTGATTTCCCTGCGTGGCTGTGAGGTACTGCGCTGCCGGCTCCATGACGCATCGGAAGCCGGGGTCTACGTTTCGGCCCCGATCGGTTTTGGTCTGGCCGTCGGGCAACGGTTTGAGGTGCTGCTGGGGGTGGACGCGGCGAACGAACCCAACCCGCGGTTGCTGAGTCCGGGCCCGTACGCCACCGTCGTTCGCACCCGTGTGGACGTGGGGTCAGGCGGCGACTCGGTTGGGGTGGCCCTGCGGTTTGACCGGCCGGCCATGGGGTTTGCGTGAGATGAGGGCATCCGCGGAGGTCCGCGAGCCCGAAAGTCGCCGCAGGGCTGAAAAGGGGGGTTGCAAGAATCGCTTCCGTGGGCTATACGGTTGACAGGTTTCGGCGCGGGTGAGTCGGCCGGGCGGGTTTTTCCGTCGCGGTCGAGCTGGGCGGACGTGGCGCGTACGGAGCGACCCCATCGCCTCCACAGCCCGGGATGACATCGGCCCGCAGGAAGCCCGCCGATTGACCTTGCCTACGCACGGCTGCATGCACGCATAAGGAGACTGCCGTTGAGCACGCTCACCAAAGTTTTCATCGTTCTGCTTGCTGTTTTCAGTATAGCCTTCAGCATGATGGGGATTTCCTTCGTGGTACAGACCAACGACTGGAAGAAGCTGGCGGACGACTATCGTGCCGATGCCCAGGTGGTGGAATCCGGGATGCGCAACTTGGCGGCATCCCACGCGGCGGAAAAGGCCACGTGGCTGGACGTGCGGGCGGCGCTGGATCGCAAGATTGACGACCTGGAGTCGGACAATCTGCAGAAGGCCCAGGATCTAGGGCACCGGGTCGGGGAGTTGAATAGGATGGAGGGGGAGAAGAGCAGAGCCGAAGCCTTGGCGAACCTGCTGAGCAGCGAGCTTCAGACCGCCCAGAAGGGCTGGGAGAACGAGAGCGATCGTGCCCGCAAGCTGGAGCAGCGGAAGCTCGAACTGGAGAAGCGTAATCAGGATCTGGATTACCGCGTCAGCGAGCAGGCGACCCAGATCATCGCGATGGAACAGGAGAAGCGTCAGCTCGAGCAGCAGGTCTACATCCTGCGGAACGAGAACAAACGGCTGGCCCAGGCCGCCAAGGAGCCGCCGACGATGCTGGCGGAGGTTCCCGCCGGGCTCAGCAAGGGTCGGGTTCTTCCGCTGACGCAGACCACGGGCACGCCGATTCGCGGGCGAGTGCTGGACGTTGAGGGGCGGCGCGCGTCCATCAGCGTCGGCTCGTCGGACGGCGTGGAAGCGGGAATGGTGTTTGTGATTTACCGGGGCGGTGATTTTATCGGCGACCTGGAGGTAACGGACGTGGAGCCGGACAAGTCTGCCGGACGGATCACCCTTACGCGGGGCGCGCCCCGCACGGGCGATCTGGTGATGGACGAGTCACGGATGGGAGTCGTGGATTAAGCGTACGGGCCGAACGGGCGCATCGGCGGTCTGTCGCGTACCGGGAGCAGGCTTTCATGGCGGAATCGGGACCCCCCTCCAGTCCGGCGAACGACGTTTATTCGCTGCTGGTCATCGTCGCGGCTGCGTTCATGATGCTGGGAACGGTGGTTCTGGCCGTTCGCAGCGGCGCGTTGTTTGACAGTTGGCTGCCGTTTTGAAACGGCGCCCTTGCTCGGCCGGCGGAGCGGGCATGAGCGTACCCATTGGCATGGATGCAGCCATATCCCCTAAAGTTCATCCGTACGACGCGTCGACATCGTTAGTGCCTCTGCCGGGATGCCGGCCAGTGGTATGGGAACGGATGGGAGCCTGTCGTGATTTTTGATTCCTTGTTCGGCATGTTCAGCGTCGATATGGGAATCGACCTGGGCACCTGCAACACGCTGGTTTGTGTGAAGGGCGAGGGTATCGTCCTGAACGAGCCATCCGTGGTGGCTGTCAAACGCGGCACCAATAAGGTTCTCAACGACGGAAACGCGGTCGGCCTGGTTGCCAAGGAGATGCTCGGCAAGACGCCCGGCTCCATCAGCGCTATCCGCCCCCTGAAGGACGGCGTGATCGCCGATTTCGACATCACCGAGGCAATGCTGGGGTATTTTATCCGCAAGGTTCACGGCCGGAGCAACTTCTTCAAGCCGCGGGTGGTCATTGCGGTTCCCTCGGGCATCACCGCGGTGGAGAAACGGGCCGTCTACAACTCCGCCGAACGGGCCGGCGCCCGACGTGTCTATCTGGTGGAAGAACCCATGGCCGCCGGCATCGGAGCCGGGCTGCCCGTGGCCGAGGCCACGGGCTCCATGGTGGTGGACATCGGAGGCGGTACCACCGAAGTGGTGATCGTGTCGCTGGGGGACATCGCGGTGTGCGAATCCATCCGCGTGGCCGGTGACGACATGGATGAGGCGATCATCAACTACCTCCGTCGCAACTACAACCTCATGGTCGGGCAACAGACGGCCGAGCAGATCAAGATCGAGATCGGGTCGATCTCCGAGCTGGACGACGAGCTTTCGCGCGAGGTGCGCGGTCGCGATCTGATCAGCGGCCTGCCCCGCAAGACGGTGATCAGCAGTCAGGAGATTCGAGAGGCCCTCAGTGAACCGATCAGCGCCATTCTGGACTGCGCGACCCGTACCCTGGAGCGGGCCGAACCGGAGCTGGCGGCCGACCTCGTGGAAAACGGCATCTGGCTGGCCGGCGGAGGCGCTCTGCTCCGCGGACTGGACAAGGTCATGAGCCAGGGCACCGGGCTGGACGTTCGCCTCGTGGACGATCCCTTGAGTTGCGTGGCCCGCGGAACGGCCATCTACCTGGAAAATCTGTCGCTCTGGAAAGGGACGATGGAGTCCGACGCGGACGAGATGTAATCCGCCATCGGGGTCCGCCGTGTGTTGCCGGTGGTTTGCGGCGACAAGCCCGATCCTCCGCTGCGCATGCCGTTATGCGTGATCGACGTACAAGACGAATCTCCCGACGGAGTCTGGCGTTTGTGACTCTGCTGGTCTTGTCGCTGGCGGCCCTGATCGCGCCGCCCCGGTACACCGGCTGGCTGGCCAACCTCGTGCAGGTTGTCGCTCCGTTCCAGGCCGTGACGAACCAGGCCCTCGCCGCCGCGGAAGACTCTTTCGTGGGACCGCCCGCCCCGAAGGTGGAATTCGTGGATGCCGGCGAGCTCGAGCGGCAGAAAGCCGCGGCGGAGAACCTGCTGCACTCCCTCACCGCGCGAATGGAGGTGTTGGAGCGACAGAACGAGGAACTGCTGGCCATCCGCGAGCTGGGCCTGGATACGCGCGGCGACCTGATTCCGGCGCACGTGATCAGCCAGGATCTGTTGAGCTGGCGATCCACCGTCGCCGTCGATGCCGGTTCCCGGCGTAAGGTGAAAACCGGATTGGCCGTTCTGTCGGATCATTTCAGCGTCGATGTCGGGGCGCAGCAGGGCGTGCAGGACGGGTTGCGGGTGCTTTCCAGCGAGGCCCTGGTGGGCACGGTGGTCAACACGGGCACGCATACCGCCCGCGTCCAGTTGCTGACCGATCCAGACACCGGGATGGTGGTGACCATCAGCCGCGTGCGCGACGGGAAGCCGTGCCCTCTCGAGCGCGAGTTCATGCTCCAGGGCGCGGGCAAGGGTCGCCTGGAGATTCGGGACGTTGCCCAGAAGTACATTCTTTCCGGCGACATACAGGCGGGCGACGTGGTGGTGACGTCCGGTGCCGAGGTCATCCTTCCGGCCCCGGTGGTGGTCGGCCGGGTGACCACGATTCGACGTGATCCCGGAAACGGCACGCTGTACATCCTGGATGTGGAGCCCGCGGTGCAGCCGGAACGACTGCGCCGCGTGTATATCGTGCATACGGGAGGGGCCGGTGCGTCCTGATTGAGGTTTCACGCGGCGCGGCGTGCGCGGCATCCCGGCAGCGCCGCGTCTTGCCGGACCGGGCGCGAAGAATGCGGACGAGTCAGATCGTTGCCGTCGATCACGTTGTCCTGGAGGGTTCGCCCGCCTGCGAGCCGGACCTGGTGTGGTTGTACCAGGAGGTCGTTGGTCTGAGCCCGTTGGGTGCGGACGCGGGGGGCTTTGCGACGGCGTCCGACGAGGTCTGGCTGCGGTTTCGATCGGGCAATCTGGAGCTCCGCTATCGGCTGGTGGCGCGGCCGAAGCTGGATCCGGTGGCCTGCCGGCTGCTGGTGGAGGTGGCTTCCCTGTCCCAGGCGGCGGAAGCTCTGGAGGAACGCGGTTTGGCGTTCGAACATCTGCGCGGGCTGAATTTCACAGACCGCCGCCTGTCCATGCTGGACCCGGGGGGCAATCGAATCGAGATCAAACAGCATTGGCCGGGGGCTTTCTGATCGGGTGGTACCGCCGGCCGTTTGCGGCGGCAGGCGGCCGGGCGAAAATGTGGTAAAAAAAGGGGGGTGACAAGGCGGCTTCGGGAGGATATGATACTTGCAGACTCCCCGAGGCTCTCGGGGAGATGATGCCGTTCCGGCAGCCTTCCCGCGTATCCGCTCGATGGTACAGCCCGCTTGGCGTAAGGAATGAACGGGTACGGATGCTACGGGCGGAGGGTGATGGGCCCATCTGAGGCGCACGTTCGCTGACTTGTTGGTGACGCTTCGGCCCAGACCCACGGTAAGCACCGCGCAGGAAGAGAACCTGGGCGCATGGTCGGCGGGGGCTGGCTTCTCCGGTCGGATGTCCGGGGGGCCGTCGAAGCGCTGGGATTCTGTTCAGCGTGTCCGACACCCGCGCGGCGCGGGTCGGTTCGACAAAGGAATCCGGGCCCTGAAGGCGTCAAAGCCCGTCATCGGATTGGCCGGCGGAATCGGTGCCGGCAAGTCCACCGTCGCGCGGATCGCGAGCGACCTGGGGGCGTGTGTCATCGACTCGGACCGGATCGCCCGGACGGAGATGAACGATCCGTTCGTGGTCCGCCGGCTGCGGCAATGGTGGGGTGACTCGATTTGCGGACCGGATGGAAGTGTGGACCGGGCGCAGATCGCGGAAATCGTTTTTCGCGATGCGGCCGAGCGAGCGCGACTGGAGGCGCTGATTCACCCGCGCGTCGCGGCTCGGCGCCGCCGGCAGATGGACATTGCCCGGTCGGACCCCGCCGTCCGGCTGATCGTTCTGGACAGCCCGCTGTTGTATGAGGCGGGGCTGGCCGATGCGTGTGACGCGGTTGTGTTCGTTGAGGCAGACCGGGACGTCCGGCGGGCCCGCGTACAGGCCGCGCGGCAATGGAGTGAACAGGAGTTTGACCGTCGGGAAAAATCGCAGGCCCCACTGGACAGCAAGCGCCGCCGAGCCGATTATGTTCTGGACGGCAATTCCGGACTCGATGAACTCCGTCACCAGGTCAAACACCTGATTTCCCGGATTCTTCATGAGGAACCTGGCACACCGTAAGAGGGGCGTCCCCCGGGGATGCCAAGCGAAATAGAAACCGTAAACCGTCACTAACGTCAGTCCGTTTCGACTCGACAAGCACTCGTCTGTCGTACCCGTCAGCCGGGCAGGAGATTTTCGTCATGGCGAAAGCCGGCAGCACCAGTCGTACCCGAACCGTTCGCAAAACCTCCACCTCTTCGCGCACGCGAAACCACAAGGATTCCGCGGCGGCCGAGGCGCCGGTCGTCGAAGCGGACGCGACAGAACCGATCGAACCGTCGCCTCCTCCGCCGCCGTCGTCGCCGCCGCCGATGGACAACATCGACGCCGAGACCCACGCCCGCTATGAAGAGGTCAAGCGAGGCGATCTGCACATCACGCAGTTGCAGAAGATGACGGTCTCCGAGCTGCACGACGTGGCCAAGGCCGAGGGGCTCGTCGAGTACACCGGTCTCAAGAAGCAGGACCTCATCTTCAAGATACTCAAGGACCGCATCAACCGGAACGGTCTGATGTACGGCGAGGGGGTGCTGGAGATTCTGCCCGACGGGTTCGGTTTTCTGCGCAGCCCGGAATACAACTACATGCCGTGCCCCGACGACATTTACGTCAGCCCATCGCAGATCCGCCGGTTCGGACTGCGCACCGGGCACGTGGTGGCCGGCCAGATTCGACCGCCCAAGGAGTCGGAGCGCTATTTCGCCCTGCTGCGGGTGGAAGCCATCAACTTCGAGGACCCGGAGGCCGTCACGGAAAAGACGAACTTCGAGGATCTCACCCCGCTGCACCCGGACAAGCGGCTCATTCTGGAGACCGTGCCCAACGAGTTGAACATGCGCATCGTGGACCTGGTCACGCCCATCGGCAAGGGGCAGCGCATGCTCATCGTCGCGCCGCCCCGCACGGGAAAAACGGTGCTGCTGCAGAAAATGGCCAACGCCATCACGAAGAACCAGCCGGAATGCTACGTCATCATTCTGCTCATCGACGAGCGTCCGGAAGAAGTGACCGAAATGCAGCGCAACACCGAGGCCGAGGTCGTCAGCTCGACGTTTGACGAGCCCGCCTCCCGCCACGTCCAGGTGGCCGACATGGTGCTGGAGAAGTCCAAGCGCCTGGTCGAGTACGGCCGCGACGTCGTGATCCTCCTCGATTCGATCACCCGCCTGGCCCGGGCCCACAACACGGAGGTGCCGCACTCCGGGAAAATCCTTTCCGGCGGCGTGGACGCCAACGCATTGCAGAAGCCCAAACGCTTTTTCGGGGCCGCCCGCAACATCGAGGAAGGCGGATCCCTCACCATCATCGGCACCGCCCTGGTGGACACGGGCAGCAAGATGGACGAGGTGATCTTCGAAGAGTTCAAGGGCACCGGCAACAGCGAACTGCACCTGGACCGCCGCCTGGTGGACCGCCGCGTGTGGCCGGCCATCGACATCCCGGCCAGCGGCACCCGCAAGGAGGAGCTGCTGCTGGATCCCAAGGAGCTCGAGCTGGTCTATCGGCTCCGTCGCGTGCTGTCCGACATGAACGTGGTGGAGTCGGTCGAAATGCTTCGCAACCGCCTGGACAAGGTGCGCACGAACGCGGAGTTCCTGATGACCATGAACCTCGCGTAAGACGTCACGGGCCGGCGCCGCGGCCGTACGGTTCGCCCCGCGAATCGCCGGGCCGGGCGGGTGGAATCGCGCCGTTTTCCGGCCGTGCGCGCACCGCCTTCAGAAACGCCAGGACACGCTGCTGGTAGGCATGGAAATCCTCGGTCAGCACATTGCTGTGCGGACCGGGCCCGAGCCACTTCATCTTGGGCGTTCCGGCCGCCTCGTAGAGGATGCTCAGATTTGCCGGCGGAATCATGCGGTCCGCGTCGCCGTGGATCAGCAGCACCGGCCGCGGCGCTACCCGCTCCAGGGCCGGGCGCGCATCCAGCGTCTCGAACGACCGGCCGGCGTGAAGCGACATCGCTGCGAGCACCAGCGTGCGGATCGTGCGGCCGGCGATCCCGTTTCCCAGACGCTGCTCGGCCAGCAGCGGAGCGGACGCGAAACAACTGTCCAGAATCACCGCGGCGATCCGCGGGTCATCCGCCGCCGCCCGTACCAGAGCCATCGCTCCCATGGACGAGCCCAGGCCGTAGATGTGCCGCGCCGCCGCCGGCCGTTCGCTGCGGAGCCAGTCCACCGCCGCCTTGACGTCCCGCGATTCGTAGAGGCCGAAGGTCAGCGTGTGTCCGTCACTCTCCCCGTGTCCGCGAAAGTCGAAAATGAGCGCGTTGTATCCTTCTTCCGCGAACAGATGGAGAAACGTCGCGAAGTTGCCTTTGTTGGCCCCGGCGCCGTGGCAGATGACGACCGTCGCGTCGCTGCCTTCCTCGGCCAGGAACCAGCCGGAGAGCCGCAGCCCGTCGTCGGTCGTAAACGTGACCGCTTCCAGCGAGCGGTCAGGAAAGACGACCGCGGGATCCGCGTTGCCGACCTTCAGGCGATGGATCAGCAGGGAACCGAGAAAAAGCGGTGCGAATACGGTCATGCTCAGCAGCGCACGCGCCGGGGGGATGAACAGAGTGGCGGCGGCGCGACGCCGAACGCGCGCGACGCCGATCCGGGACAATCCACCCGCACGGTGTCGAGCCCATCGGCCCCAGCGCCACCACCGCTGTCCGAGTCGTCCGACCGTTCGCTTCCATACGGCCCAGGCCAGCCGCCAGCCCGCCAGGAAGTACAACCCCCAGAACACCTCGACCCAGAT